>CAZMRK010000169.1:0-10532 GCA_964568355.1 uncultured Solibacteraceae bacterium
CGGGGAGCACCACGTTGGTGGCGTCCAGCCGGCCGCCGAGGCCTACTTCGAGCACCGCGGTTTCGACGTTCTGCTCGGCGAAGGCCAGAAAGGCCATGGCGGTGACGGTCTCGAAGTAAGTGGTGTGCAGGTCGATACGGCTCTGGCGCAGGAGGTCTTCCACCACGCTGTGCACGCGGTCGAAGGCCCGCGTGAAGGCTTCGGCGGAAAGCGGCACGCCGTTGATGCGGATGCGCTCGGTGGGCTCGACCAGGTGGGGAGACGTGAACAAGCCGGTATGAAGGCCAGCGGCACGCAGGGCAGATTCGATCAGGACGCAGGTGGATCCTTTGCCGTTGGTGCCGGCCACGTGGATGAAACGGACGGCGCGATGCGGGCTGCCCAGCGTTTCGAGCACGGCGGAGATGCGTTCCAGGCCGAATCTGGCAGTCTTGTTTTCGTTCCCGAGGGAATAGAGAAACCGAACGGAGTCGGGGTAATTCATCGCGGCATTCCGGAGAAGAGCCTACCCGGCCAGGAAGCGCAAGGCCAGGGCGATGTAGTTCTTCAACTCCGGACGGGGAACCACGGCATCGAGCATTCCATGTTTGAGGAGGAACTCACTGCGCTGGAAGCCCTCCGGCAGTTTCTGGCGGATGGTCTGTTCGATCACGCGAGGTCCGGCAAACCCAATCAGCGCACCCGGCTCGGCAATGTTCAAATCGCCCAGCATGGCGAAGCTGGCGGTGACGCCGCCGGTGGTCGGATCGGTCAGAACGCTAATGTAGGGGAGGCGAGACTCGTCCAGGCGCATCAAGGCGGCCGAGATTTTGGCCATCTGCATGAGGCTGATGGCTCCCTCCTGCATCCGCGCGCCGCCGGAGGCGGAAACGATGATCAGCGGAGCCCGCGCGGCGATGGCGCGCTCGATGGCGCGAGTAATCTTCTCGCCGACCACGCAGCCCATGCTGCCGCCGATGAACCTGGCTTCCATGGCGCAGATGAAAACTTTGCGCCCGGCCAGCATGCCCGCGGCGGAGATGAGCGCATCGGAGAGGTGAGTCGATTCGCGCATCGCGTTCAGGCGCTCGCCATAGGGTTTGGAATCGACGAACTGAAGCGGATCGGAGGAACGGAGGTCGGTATCGAATTCTTCCCAGGGGCTGTCAAACAGGAGCTTCAGGCGGTGGGCAGCATCGATCCGCGTATGGCAGCCGCACTTGGTGCAAACATTCCAGTTGGCTTCCAGGTCCTTCTTCCAGATGATCTGGCGGCAACCCTCACATTTGAGCCAAAGGCCCTCGGTGCGCACGTGACGCCTGGCCTCTTCAGGCTGGGCGACTTTCTCCGCGGCCGGTTTGTCTCGCTTAAACCATGACATTGCCAAGTGACTACGTTAACGCGGGTAGGGATGGCCCCGCAAGGTCGCGAAAGCACGATAGATCTGCTCGGCGAGCATGGCGCGGGCCAGTTCATGCGGCCAGGTGAGAGCGGAGAGCGAGAGCAGCAGGTCGGCGCGCGGCTTCCAGGCGGACGGCAGGCCGTCAGCGCCGCCGATGAGGAAGACCAGATCCCGGCCCTCCATTTCGGCTCGCGAGATCAGGGCGGCGAAGGCGGGAGAATCGATCTGGCGTCCAGAGGGATCGAGCAGAATCTTGCGGGCGGAGGGGTGGCGGACCCACGGATCGAAACGGTCCGGACGGATCTCGCGCATCTCGGCGGGGGCGTAATGGGCGGCGCGGGAGAGATAGTCCTCAGCCAGCGCCCGGGCATGTGGACCGCGGGCTTTGCCGATGTAGTAAAGGAAGATCTTCACTCGGGCGGAACTTCAACCGGTTTGGCGTTGCGCCAGAGGCGTTCCAGATCGTAGTATTCACGCGATTTCGGCGAGAAAATATGCACCAGAAAATCGCCGTAGTCCACCAGGACCCATTCCGCCTGCTGATACCCCTCCACGCTGATGGGCAGGTCCCCGTGTTTTTTCATGACCAGGGAGATCTCGTCACTGATGGCCTGCACCTGGCGGGCATTGGCGCCGGTACAGATCACGAAGTGGTCGGTGAAGGATGTGATTCCGGTCAGGTCGAGTACGCGGATGTCCGTTGCTTTTTTCGATTCAGCGGCGCGAACCGCCAGGAGCCATCCGGTGGGGGTATTTGTTTCGAGGGGGTCGGGTTTTTTGAAGTCGGCTTTCGGCAGAACACACTCCCTGTCCGTATCGTACTACAATGGAAACTCATGCGTTTTTGCTCGGTTTCCAGGCGATTGGTGTGCGCCGGTGTGCTGTTGGCGAGTGGAATGTTCGCTCAAAGCACGTCTTTACCGAACCTGGAAGATGGGCCAAAGCTGGAGAGCGGGCCGGAACTCGAAGACGTAGAGGTGATGCGGGCGAAGGCCGACGTCGAGCGGGTGCGAGGCCTGTTTGAGGCGGGTGCGGTTCCGCGAGCCGAACTCGAACGGGCCGAAGAGGCGGTAGCCGATGCCCGGGATGCGGCCCTGCTGCGGCGCACGCTTTACGGCTCAGGCATGATGAGCGACGAGGATGCCGCTGCCATGATGGCGGCCACCGAGCGACGCCTGGAGCGGCGGAAAAAGGCCGTGGAACGGGCCGAAGAGCTGGTGAAAGCCGGTGTGGCCTCCCCGCTCAGCGTGACCGCCTACCTGCAGGATCTGGATCGCATCCGCAAAGAGCATGACCTGGCCGAATCGCGCGCAGACCTGTCGCGCGAACTGGCCCAGATGGCAAAGATCGAAGAGCAGTTGCAACGGGACCTGGAAGAGTCTCCGCACGAGGCGCATCAGATTGCCGAGCGCTTCGACGGCCGGGGTATCTTCACCCGCGCCGATTTTCTACGCGTCGAGATGGCGTTTGCCAGCCGCTTCGACAAGCCGCTGCCGGTGAGCGCGCTGGGCGAGACGGCGGTCCACCGGGCTCTGGGGTTCGACCACCGCGATCGCGTGGATGTAGCCGTACATCCGGACCAGCCCGAAGGTATCTGGCTGCGCCAGTACCTGACCGACCAGCAGATTCCTTTTTTTGCTTTCCGCCAGGCCGTGCCGGGAAAAGCCACGGGCGCGCATATCCACATCGGTCCGATGAGCACGCGCCTGGCCCGCGGAGATTAGTGCTTTGACCCGTCGACTGAAGTCGACGCCGGCCCGCTGAAGCGCGCGCTACGGGCGGCGGTGGCCGGGAGACGGAAGCCAAAACTCAGGAGCCAGCATGGAACCTCACTTGCGCGTATTGCTGCCCGCAGATCGGATTCAAGCCCGGATTCGCGAACTGGGCGCCCGGATCGACGCGGACTATCCCGCGGGACAGTTGCACCTGATCTGCATCCTGAAAGGAGCGTGCTTTTTCCTGGCCGACCTGGCGCGGGCGATGAAGCGCGACGTGCAACTGGATTTCATGGGAATTTCCAGCTACGGCAAGGGCAAAACCACCTCCGGCGAGGTAAAGGTTACCAAGGACCTGGACATCAGCGTGGAAGGCGCCGATTTGTTGATTGTGGAAGATATCGTGGACAGCGGCGTGACATTGAACTACCTGATTCACATCCTGGAGCAGCGCCGACCCCGTTCCGTCCGCATTGCGGCGCTGCTCGACAAACCGCACCGGCGCCTGCGTCCCGTACATGTTTCCTACGTGGGATTCGAGATCCCGGATGAATTTGTGGTGGGTTACGGGCTGGACCACGCGGAGAAATATCGCAACCTTCCGGACGTCTGCGTTCTGGAGGAATCCTGAGCGGCGGACAACCCCTTCTGGACGAAAGGCCTGCGTGATATGATAGGGACGAAATCCCCGAATGGAGGACGGTAAACAAGATGGGTCCGCTGGGTTGGCAGGAAACGGTCTTCATCTTTGTTCTCGCACTGCTGATTTTCGGTCCGAAGAAATTGCCGGAACTGGGCAGAACGTTGGGCAAAGCATTGACCGAGTTCCGCCGTGCTTCGAACGAACTGAAGTCTACGTTCGATCGAGAAATGAAGAGCCTGGAGCGGGAAAACGAATCACTGAAAGAAGTGACGCAACACTATCAGTACGACTCATACAACTACGATTACTCTTCGTACGACTCGGGTACTTACGGCGATTCCAGCACCACGCCCGAGAGTTCCACGTCGACTGATACCACCGCAACCAATTTATCCACCCCCAGCGCATCCGCACCTCAGGGCGCTGCGATTTCAGCCCCGCCGGAGGGCACTATAGCCCACGGCTCGGAGACGACGACCGCCAATGGTTCCCCTGTTTCTGCCGGTGAAGCAACAAAACCGGCTGGGAATCCGGCGGAAGCTTCCGCAGCGGCTGAGCAAAAAGCTTAAAAAAAGCGTAAGTCTTTCTCGGAATGGCTTCACCTGATGATTTGAAGGGGGCCTCGGCTCCCGAAGGGGGACAACCGTCCCCCCCTGCGGAAGATCCCACGCGAGCCGGGGAGAGTTCCTCCCCGGCCGCGGAGACCACCACTGACTACCCGCCAGTAGTCGACGGCTCATATGGGTACGATGGGTATCCCTATGAGAACTCCGAGGGAGGAAGTGCGCCGGTGGCCGAAACTCCGGCTCCCACGCCCGCCCCGGTGCCGGCGGCGGGCGGCGGTGGATCCTCCGCGCCTCCTCCGCCTCCGTCCGATTCGGATGGTGATGAGGACGGGATGCTGCGGATGTCCTTTCTCGAACATCTGGAGGAGCTCCGCTCCCGGATCATCAAGGGGCTAGTGGGGATCGGTGTCGCGTTCGCGCTGAGCCTGACCTTCTGCAACGAGTTGTGGCTGTTCGTCAGCGGTCCTGCGCGCCAAGCCCTGACGAGCCTGGGTGTCAATCCTCCCAACCTGGCGCAGATCACGCCCATGGAAGCGTTCAATGTGATCTGGGTCAAGCTGCCGATTCTCTGCGCCATTTTCATCGCCTCGCCCTGGATCCTTTACCAGGTATGGGCCTTTATCGCCCCCGGCTTATATCCACGGGAACGGCGCTGGGCAGCGCCCTTTGTGATCTGCTCAGCCGGCCTGTTCATTGCCGGCGGGGTCTTCGCTTACTTTGTCGCGTTCCGTTTCGGGCTTACCTTCCTGCTGGGTCTCGGCCGGGGGGTCTATGTCACGCCGATCGTCTCGATTTCCGAATACTTTGACCTCTTTGTGAACGTCATTTTGGGGGTTGGGCTGGTTTTCGAGCTGCCGGTACTGATTTTCTTCCTCACGCTGCTGCGGGTTGCCAGTCCGCGCTTTCTGCTCAGTAACAGCCGTTACGCGATTCTGGTAATTTTCATTCTGGCGGCGATTGTTACCCCCACGCCCGATGTCTTCAACCTCCTGCTTTTCGCTACGCCGATGACCTTATTGTTTTTCGTCGGCATTTTTGCCAGCTACTTACTGGTACTAAGCCGCGAAGGGCGAAGCTTCCCGTGGGGTAAGGCGATTCTGATCGCGCTGATTGTCTTGTTGGCGCTGGCCGGGGTGTTGTATTTTGCAGCGGCAAAGTACGGGTACCATCTGATCTCGCACTGGCCCTATTTTGTGCGTTAACGCCATTTCTTACTGGCAATTGACAGGAAATCCGGGATACTATCAGGCAAATCGAATGTGGCCGTGTGCCAGGGAGCATCCATGGACCTTTACAAGACAATTCGGGAACTGCACGAAGAGAAGGCCCGGCTGGACCAGGTCATTGTTTCGCTGGAGGAACTGGTACGGTCGGGAGAGCCGCTCCGGGAATTCCGGTTTGAAAAGCGCAGAGGCCGGAAGTCCATGAGTCCGGCGGAACGGCAGGCGGTTTCCCAGCGGATGAAGACGTACTGGGCGAGGCGCAGGGCGGCGCAGGCGTAGGGCGGCGTGGGGCTCTCCTGGAGAGCCCCGGAACCTCCACGGCGTCAGACGTTACGGAAGAACCACAGCCAGAAATACTGGGTGCCGACTCCGTGCCGATAGCGAGGTTCAAAGCCGCAGGCGTGCGCCATCTCCACTACCTGCTCGTCGGAGAAAGGGACTCCCAGCCAGGTATCGTCCGGGTCCGTCGTCAGGGAAGCATCGCCCTGCACCTGAAATTTGAAAAGCCCGCCGGGGCGCAACAGGCGAGCCACCTCGCGCACGTAGCTCCAGATCACCTCGCGGCTGGGAATGTGCTGGAAGACAATTGAGGAGAAGGCAAAATCCACTTGAATGTCACCCAGGACTTTCAGGTCCATGCCGCTGTTTTGATAGACATGGGCGCCCGGAAAGGCCTGGACAGCCGCCTGTGCCTGGCGCACCATCTCCCCGCTGATATCGACGGCATAAACCTGTCCGAACAGACGGGCGAGCGCCCGGGTAACGCGGCCGGCGCCGCATCCGATTTCGAGTACCGACATCTTTTGGGGATCCTTGCCCTGGCAGATATTGGTCATATCGGTGAGGATCTCCTCGGCTACGGTGCGTTCGCCGGAGGCGAAGAATTCCTCGTCGGTCCAATCCTGGCGGGCTGTATTGACGTAATAGCGGGCGTTTTCCCGGGCGCGAGCATCCCAATCGCGCTGCATTTTCTCGATCTGCTGGTCTGTGCTCATGCGGTCCATCATGTTATATTGTAATTACTGAAGTTCTGAGCGTGGGCGGCTAGCTCAGTTGGGAGAGCACGGCGTTCGCAACGCCGGGGTCGTGGGTTCGAATCCCATGCCGTCCACCAAGCTATCCCATTCCATTTTTCTCCAGCCTAATTGTTCCCGGTCGCGTGGAGTTGCCTTGCCCCCCTTGAACGAAGTCGGGGGGATTCGCTACCGTGGTTAGGAAAAACAAATGCCACGACCCTTCTCTCGTCTGGTGCTGGCGGTTGCGCTGGCTTTTTCCGCGTCCGGCGCACAACCCGCCAAGAACGTTGTCCTGTTTCTCGCTGATGCCGGCGGCATCCCCACTCTGAACGCAGCCAGCATTCAGGCCTACAACGATCCGGCCAAGCTGTTCGTGCAGCACATGCCGCATATTGCGCTTTCGGACACCTCGTCGGCTTTCGACTGGGTGACGGACTCGGCGGCTGGGATGACGGCGATTGTCACCGGCGAGAAAACTCGCAACAGCGTCCTGTCCCAATCGTCGGACGCGGTACCGGGAAAGCAGGACGGCGAGCCGCTGAAGACGATCCTCGAGTACGCGGAGGAGCACGGTCTTTCAACCGGCGTGGTGTCGAACAGCCCGATGGTGGATGCGACACCGGCTGCCTGCTATGCCCATGTGAACAGCCGCAAGGAATTCGGCAAGATTTTCCTGCAGGTGTTGCACCCCCGCTACGGCGACGGCGTGGATGTGATCATCGGCCCGGGACGGTCGGCGATCCTGAAGGCGACGGCGGACCTTGGGGTTGATATCTTCCCGGAACTGGAGAAGCGAGGCTACGCCGTGGGCGAGCGCCTGGCGGAGATCCCATCCGGGGCGCGGCGGGCCGTAATTCTCATGAACGATCCGGAGCACGATCTTGCCGCTGCTACCAACGCTGCTATCGAGATCCTCAGCCGCAATCCCAAGGGCTTCTTCTTGATGGTGGAGGGCGATGTGCACACCAACCATCTCGCCCGGGGACTGGACCACGCGGTCGCACTCGATCGCATTGTGCAGACGACCGCCAGTCGCCTTAGCCGGAATACGCTGATCCTGTTCACGGCCGACCATTCTTTTGACCTGCGCCTTTCCGGCAGCGCGAAGAAAGGTACGCCGCTCTATACCATGGGACCGGATGGCAAGGAGGTTCCGGAGAAGGGCGTCACGGTTTTCGGTCATCATGGCGGCGAGCAGGTTCTGGTGGCGGCACAGGGTCCGGGATCCGAGCAGGTGAAGGGCTTCCTCCGCAATACGGACCTGTTCGGAGTCATGCTCTCGGCCTGGGGCTGGCGTCCGGATGGGAAGCGGGCGGGCGCCGCGGGATCTGTTGCGGGTCATTAGTGTTCTGACCGCGCGTCAACAAGCGGACGAACCGATCACCTGGTCAGCGCATTAGCTCATCGCGAGAACGAGTACGCCTCCGAGCACCATAGCAACTCCGATTCCGGTGCTCAGCGACACACGTTCTCCGAGAAACAGCGCCGCAGCAATGACGACGAAAACGAGACTGAGCTTGTCAACCGGCGCGACCCGCGAAGCCGGGCCTAACTGCAAGGCACGGAAGTAGCACAGCCACGAAAGGCCGGTGGCGATACCGGAGAGAATCAGGAAGGTCCAGGACCGGCGCGAAATCGGGCCGGTCAACGAACTGCTTCGCGTCAGGAGGACCACCAGCCATGCGAAGAACAGGACAACCGAGGTGCGAATCGCAGTCGCCAGATTGGAGTCGATGCCGGCGACACCGACCTTAGCGAGGATCGCGGTCGCGGCGGCAAACAGCGCCGACAACAACGACCAAACCAGCCAGTTCATAGCTCGGAAATTTTATCTGGAGCTTGGTGCGGATGAGAGGACTTGAACCTCCACACCCTTGCGGGTACATGGACCTGAACCATGCGCGTCTGCCAATTCCGCCACATCCGCACAACTGTTTCGTGAGGGCTACAAACCATTCTTCCAATAGAAACACGAGATGTCAAATTCCGGTTGAGTTTTTCAATATCCGGCCTGCTTGTCGACCACCCGGAGCAGCGGAAGCGCACGCGCAAAGCGGCCGACGTTTTCTGCGAAATCGGCGATCAGGCGCACCTGCCGGTCTGGACCCCAGCCGGAGGTGTGCGCTGACATCACCACATTGGGGCAGTCGAAGATCGGGTGCTCGGGAGGCGGGGGCTCTACCGGGAAGACGTCCAGTCCGGCGCCGGCGATCCAGCCTTCCTGAAGGGCGCGCACGAGGGCCATATCGTCGAACAATTGCCCGCGGGAAAGGGCCAGGAAGCAGGCCGTTTTCTTCATGGCGCGGAAGACCTGCTCGTTGAACATGCGATTGGTGCCGGGCGTCAGCGGGGCGGCGGCCACCAGCACATCCACC
Organism: uncultured Solibacteraceae bacterium; assembly: GCA_964568355.1. GTDB lineage: Bacteria > Acidobacteriota > Terriglobia > Bryobacterales > Bryobacteraceae > JAJPJX01. Next base: position 8,920 of record CAZMRK010000169.1, read on the forward strand.
TGCGGCACCATCTCGGCAAACCATCCCGGGTCGTGCAGTTCGGCAACGAATTCCGGCCGGGCGATCGGCCGCGGGTCGATAGCAACGACGCGCATCTGGAAGCCGTAATAGGCCCGCCGGGCGGTCCACATGCCGATCCCTCCCAACCCGACGATGCCCATGGTGCGCCCGGCCAGCTCCCAGTGATCGGCGGACTTCGTGGTGCCCTGGGGATACATCGTGCGGCTGCGGTAAAACTGCGGCATGTAATACCGGGCGATGCCGCGTGTAAGACACAGCAGCAGGCACATGGCGGTCTCCGAGATGGCGGGAGCGAAGGTTGCCTGGTAGTTGGTCAGAACGATGTCGCTGGCGCGGAAGGCCGGGTCCAGACTTTCCACGCCGGCGCCTCCGGCCTGCACCCATTTCAGTTTCGTAGCGGCGGCCAGCGCCTTGGCACCCACATCGCCATAGACCACGTCGGCATCCCTCACTTCTTCCAGAAACTCGTCCTGGGAACGGCAAATACGGATCTCTACGTTGGTATCAGGTGCGGCTTTTTGGATGGTTTCGATTTCCGCGGGTTCGAAGGGAAAAAGCGTGACGATCTTCAAGAAAGTTTGGCTCCGTCCAATGATATTACAAGGCGTTTTGCGGACTTAGCGCTGCAGGCGCCCGAGGGCCAGCAGAAGCCCGTTGAGCAGCGCCTCCGGACGCGGAGGGCAGCCGGGGATGTAGACGTCCACCGGGATCACCTGGTCGACACCTCCGCGTGTTGCATAGTTGACGCCGAAGATCCCGCCGCTGCACCCGCAGGCGCCCACAGCAACCACGATGCGCGGCTCCGGCGTGGCCCGATAGGTTTTGAGCAGCGCGGCCTCCATGGCGCGCGTCACCGGGCCGGTGACCATCAGCATGTCAGCGTGGCGCGGCGAGGCGACAAAGCGGATGCCAAAGCGCTCGATGTCGTAAACCGGATTGTTCAGCGCGGTGATCTCCAGCTCGCACCCGTTACAGGACCCCGCGTCGACCTGCCGGATCGCCAGCGACCGCCCCAGGATGCTCTGTGCCCGGCTGGCCAGTTCCAGCCCGAGCGTGTCTGCCGAGGTGGAATGCAGGCCGAGCAGTTGCCCGTGCGTGCCGTCGGCTTCGAGCGCGTATTCAGCGATGGTCACCAGATCCTGGCGGCGGGTGGTGGCCAAGTGGAAGTCCGTGGTGATCTCGATGGCTTCCGGACTGGCTTCGGCACACTCGCCGCAGAAGGTGCAGCGGCCGTAGTCCAGGCTGACGGTGCGGCGCAGAGGCCGCTGGTCGATGGTGATGGCACCGGTGGGGCAGACCGCGGCTGACGGCCGCGCGTCGGTCCAGCGGTCGAACGCGATCTGCGGGCGCCCCCGAAAATTCTCGGAGATTTGCTGCTTGTCCGTGACGATGCCTGTTTCGTAGCTTTTTTTCAGGATCTGGATCATGAGCCCCCAAAAACATTACTATAAAACTCTCTGCTGACGCGACCTGGTGATTCGGTTCGTCCGCCTGCTGCCTGCCATATAAGGCCCACGCCGGCGGGCGATCTTCAGCGCCGCCGCGAGAATTGGTTTGGCCCATTCCGGAATGAACGGGAGATCGCACGAATG
>CAZMRK010000170.1:0-6475 GCA_964568355.1 uncultured Solibacteraceae bacterium
GAGCGCGATCTGCGGGCGCAGGCCGCCGGCGGCCATTACCTCAAGACCATCACACCGCACATCGTCAACGATCTCAGCTATGGATACATGCGCTACCACAACGTGATCCAGACGGCGTTCTCCTATAAGGAAAACCTGATCTCTCAGTTCGGCATCACCAACACCCTTTCCGACAACAACCCGCTGTTCTGGGGTACGCCCGGCGTGAGTATTCCCGGATACCTGGGCACCGATAGCGGAAATCCGAACTACCGCACCTCGACCATCCACGAAGCGCAGGACGGCCTCGGATGGAACCACGGGCGCCACTTCCTCAAGTTCGGCGGCGACGTTCGGATCGTCGATACCACTATGCTGTACACCGGGGGCAACGGGAGCTGGAGCTTTGCCAATAGCTACTCCGGAAATAATTTTGCCGATTTTCTGCTGGGATATCCCTCGCAGATCAGCAAAACCTCGCGCCGCCCGGTGGGCTATAACCGTGTCAAGTACCTGGGGCTCTACGCTCAGGACGACTTCAAACTGAGCCGCAATGTCACGCTGAACCTGGGTATGCGCTACGAGATCGAGACGATTCCGGACGATCCGACGCATTCGATGGTCGGCTTCGATCCCACGGACGGTTCGCTGCTGGTCTCGAGCCGCATTGCCAGCGCCCAGGCGGTGAAAGACTTCTATGCCAATGTGCGGCCGGACATCAAGTATCGCTTCATCGACGCGAATGCACCCGTAAATACGGACACGAACAATGTCGCGGCCCGCCTCGGACTTGCCTGGCAGATCGCGAAAGGCACCACGGTTCGTGGAGGCTACGGCATGTTTTACGGCTCGCCGCAGACGTCCTCCTACCTGGCCTCCGGCTCGAACGACTTTGCTCCGAACACGCTTCGCCCGATCTGGACGTCCAATCCGGGGACTCCCTCCTTCAAGGGCTACAATCCCGACGGAACGCTCTCCCCGGAGGCCGCGCTCCAGAGCGCGGCACTCACTCTCTTTCCGTTCCTTGCCGGACGGGTCAGTGGCAACAGCGTGGTCTACGACACCGGCCGCAGTTTCCCGTATCCTCTGGTCCAGCAATTTCTGTTTAGCCTGCAGCATCAGGTCGGCTCCAACTTTCTGGTGGAGGTGCAGTACTTCGGATCGCGAACACAGCACCTGATCGGCAACGATAACGTGCAGGTCACCACTCCCGGCCCGGGGGCAGTGGCGGCCCGGCTTCCGTATCCCGGCCTGGCACGAATCGAAAATACCGCCGCGTGGCATCGCGCCTGGTACAACGGCGTGGCCGTGAAAGCGCAGCAGCGTCTCAGCCACGGCCTCAGTTACCTGGTCAGCTACACGCTCTCCAAGTCCCTGGACGACGCTTCCACCCTGAATGACGATCCGGAGTGGACCGATTCACGCAACAAACTGAACGGCAGGGGGCCGTCTGATTTTGACGTGCGCAATCGCCTGGTCGGCAGCTTCCAGTACGAGCTGCCGGTTGGACGGGGACGCCATTTTGGAGGGGCATGGCCTCGCCTGGCGGATGCGTTGCTGGGCGGTTGGGGTGTGCGCGGGATCGCGTCGTTCCAAACCGGCTTCGAATACTCGCCCACGATGGCGATCTCGCGGGTGGGCGCCTGCCTGGCGGCTTGCGTGGCGCGTCCGGAGCGCGTGGGTAACGGCAATCTCGACAAGAGCGTGCGGAATATCAATGGCTTTTGGGATATCAATGCGTTTGCATTTCCTCCGGCCTTCACGCTGGGGAGTCCCAGCGGCCGGAATGTCCTGTACGGACCGGGAGTGAACAACTGGGATCTGGATATTTACAAGCAGTTCCGCATTGGCGAGCGCCAGTCGCTCGAATTCCGCTATGAAGCATTCAATGCGTTCAATCACGCGCAATTCAATGCTCCGCCGGCGAATCTGGAAGCTCCCGCCACGTTCGGGAAGATCACCGGGACCGCTGCGCCGCGCATTTCGCAACTGGTGTTGCGGTATCAGTTCTGAGGACAATTCCAGATGTTCTCTCTCCGAACTGTCTTTACCCCTTGCCTCCGCGCCAAGCCTTGTGGGGCCGGCTTCAGCCGGCACCGGACTTCAGTCCGGCAGGCTGTGCACCGGTTAAAACCGGCGCGCAGGCTGAAGCCTGCCCCACTATGTAAAACGGTAGTTGTACCGCTCCTGCTGGCGTCCGCCCTTTCCGCCGACAGCAACATCTTCACCACCGTGGTGTGCGCCGCGACTGAGCAACACTCGCGCAACACCGAAGGAGATGTGGTCCGCCTGCGGGATGGGAGCCTGCTCCTGGCCTACAGCGAATACATCGGATCGAACTCGAGCGATTTCGCCAATGCGCGGATCAGCGCCAAAACCAGCCGGGATGGTGGACACACCTGGTCGGAGCCATTCGTCCTCATGGCCAATACCGGCAAGATGAATGTGACGTCGCCGAGCCTGCTCCGCCTGCGATCTGGAAAGCTGGCTTTGGCATACGCCATCAAGAACTCCACCGCCGATAACCGCGTGTTCTTTCGAGTTTCCGGGGACGAAGGCAAAACCTGGAGCGAGCCCGTTAGGATTACGCGCTCCGAGCGCTATTGGGGCATCAACAACGCCCGGCTGATTCAGTTGCGCTCCGGACGGCTGTTGGCGCCGCTGTGGGGTGTGGATGATTGGAACAAGAGCCATCACACCATGGCCACCGTCTTCACCTCCGACGACGAGGGCCGAACCTGGCAGGAGGGGCAGACCGTGGACATCCCCGCCGGCCACCGCGGAGCCGATGAACCGGGCGTGGTCGAACTGCGAGACGGGCGAGTCTTGATGATCATTCGCAGCGACCTGGGCAAGATCTACCGCGCGTATTCCTCCGACCGGGGCGCGCACTGGACAGCGGCCGAATCGACCAGCCTGGACGCTCCTACCGCTCCAGCCACCATCGCGCGGATCCCATCCACGGGAGACCTGCTGCTGGTTTGGAATCACCACCCGCCGGGTGCTACACACATGCAGGACCGGTTTCCGCTCACGGCCGCCATCTCGCGGGATGATGGCACCTCGTGGGAGCAGATCCGCAATCTGGACGAAACGCCCGGTTACACCTTCGCCTATACCAGCATCACCTTCGTGAAGCCGGATCAGGCGCTGCTGACCTACTACGCCGCCAACGAGCTTCCCGGCGACAAGCAGCGCCGGCAGATCCCCGGCGAGCAGGCCGAACGGCGCATGTTTTCGCTCAAGCTGAAGCTGGTGCCGATTGCGTGGTTCTACGGAAAATGATGAACGTTGCAGAAAAATTCGAGAAAGGAAGGCATGCCTGAACAACCGGTTGTGTACATACGGGGGAAACTCGTTCCAGCCCCGGAAGCGCAGGTCTCCATCTATGATCTCGGCGTGGTCCAGGGGGCCACGGTCACGGATCTGCTGAGGACTTTCCAGCACGTGCCCTACCGCCTGGAGGAACATGTGCGGCGCTTCTATGAGTCCTGCAAATATGCCCGGATTCGCCCGCCCGTGCGGCCGGAGGAGACCCTCGAGATCATCCGCGAGCTGGTGGATCGCAATGCCGCGCTGGAGCACAGGGAGCTCGCGGTGGTGCTCTTCATCACCCCGGGCGAGAACCTGATCTACGCGGGCTCCTCCGCGTCGGGGGTCGCGCTCCAGCCGACCTTCTGCATCCATTCTTTCCCCCTGCCGCTCGGCCTGTTCCGGCCGCTCTATGTGGAGGGCATTCACCTGGTGACGCCGCCGACACGGCATGTGCCGCCGCAATGCGTCGATCCGAAGATCAAGAATCGCAGCCGGCTGCATTTCTGGCTGGCCGAACAGGAGGCTCACCTGGTAGATCCGGAAGCCATGCCGCTGCTGCTCGATCTGGACGGCAATCTGACCGAAACCAGCGGTGGCAATGTCCTGTTGGCGAAGAACGGAGTGGTCCTTTCGCCGCCGCCTCGCAACATCCTGCAAGGGGTGAGCCGGAAGGTCGTGCTGGAACTCTGCGCCCAGCTTGGCCTCGCCGTGCACGAGCGGGACCTGCAGCTTCATGACATCCTCACCGCGGACGAAGCCTTTGTAACCACCACGCCCTACTGCATCGCTCCGGTGACTCGCTGCAACGGCATCCCGGTCGGCGACGGGCGGCCGGGACCGCTCTTCGAGCGAATCCTGGCGGCGTGGAGCCAGGAGGTCGGTCTTGACATTCGGTGCCAGATCCTGGAATCTCCGGAATAGTCATAATGCGGATCAAAAAACTGGCTCTTCTGATTGCGGCGGGATCAAGCGGAATGGTTTGGCACGAGAAGGCATCCCTGCCCCTCCCTCGGGCGGGATATATGGCCGGCGCGATCGGGGGACGGCTGATTCTGGCAGGCGGCAGCTACTGGCAGGACGGCAAGAAGCGCTGGACCGAACGCACGGATCTGTTCGATCCGCGATCCGGCGCCTGGAACGCCGCTGATCCGTTGCCGGAGCCTCGCAGCGACGCGGCCGCCGCCACGGCTGGAGATACCTTTTATTTGTTCGGCGGAGGCGCCGACGGAAGCACGCGCAAGGATGCGATGGCATTTCGCGGCGGACACTGGAAGGCACTGCCGGCGGCGGCCTCGCTGCCGGCCCCGCGGCTATATGCGGTGGCGGCGGTCGAGGGTGGCCTGCTCTACATCTCCGGCGGGATCGAGCAAGCCGGCGCGCTGGGCTCCGCCCGGAATACGTTCTGGTCGTGGGACCCGGCTCACCCGGAAGCGGGCTGGCGGGAACTCGCTCCCCTGCCCGGTCCGGCACGCTTCTCCCACGCCATGGTTGCCCGGCCGGGCGAGATCCTCATCCTGGGCGGCGCCGCGCCCGCGGCCAACGGGCCGGGTGTGCGCAATTTAAACGACGCCTATCGCTATCAGGTGAAGACTGGAACCTGGACAAAGCTGCCGGATCTTCCGATAGCGCGCCGCGCCTGGAGCGCCGTCGCGGACGGGCGGAGCGTGCTGTTGATCGGCGGCTATACGAGCGCCTATGAACACGAGATCCTGCGTTGGGATCCCGAGACCGGGCGGGCACAGCGAGTGACGCCGCTCCCCCATCCCCTGGCGGATGCGAAGTTCTTTCGCATCGGATCGGTGCTGGTGGGCGCGGGAGGTGAGACCGCCGATCACGTGCGCGGTCCCTGGACGCTGGTGGCGACGAACGCAGCCAGGTAACCGGCAGAAGGCGGCGAGTCTGCCGTCGCCTATCATCTTAAGGATGGACCTGAACTTACACGGGAATGTCGCCGTGATCACCGGCGGCGCGCATGGGATCGGGCTGGCGTGCGCGCGAGAACTGGCAGCGGAGGGATGCCGCGTCGCCGTCTGGGACGTTTCTCCCGACACCGCTGGCGCTGCCGCAAAGATCGCCGGGGACTACGGGCGCCCGGCCCTGGGCCTGAGCGTTGATGTAGGAGATCTGGAGTCGGTCGCCAGGGCATTGAGCGAGACGGAATCCGCGCTCGGACCGGTCTCCCACCTGGTGCATGCGGCGGCGATCGGATCGGGCCGCTTTGGTTTTCCCTTCACCCATCTGGAACCGCGGGATTGGCCCCGGGTGCTGCACGTCAACGTAATGGGCATGGTGCACCTGGCCCACATCGTGGCGCCCGGCATGATCGCGCGCAGAGCCGGAACCATGGTCTTCATCGGATCGGTGGCGGGACAGATCGGCTCTCAGACCGATCCGCCTTATAGCGCGAGCAAAGCGGCCAATATCAATTTCGCGCAGTGCCTGGCCAAGGATCTGGCGCCGCATCAGGTCCGAGTGAATACCGTAAATCCCGGTATGGTCCAGACCACGCTCAACCGGCAGGTTTGGCAGGCCTGGCACGATCAGCAGCCGCCGGACCGTCGCCGCTCTTATGAAGACTGGGCCAGCGAAAAGATCCGCACCGTGACGCCTCTGGGGCGCTGGCAGCAGCCCGCAGACGTGGCGGATCTGGTGGTCTTTCTCTCCTCCTCCCGAGCCGCTCAAATTACCGGGCAGACCATCAACGTGGACGGAGGACAGGTGATGCACTGGTAAGCCGGATCACAACCATGATATTGTCGATAGGTTAACTAGAGGTTTCTGTGATGAACCGACGAGACTTTCTGCATATGGCCGGGGGCGCCGCAGTGGCGCCCGTTCTCGGCGCGGCTCCCGTAAAGAAGCCTAATTTAGTTGTGATCCTCGCAGATGACATGGGGTTCTCCGACGCCGGATGTTACGGCGGCGATATCGATACACCCCATCTCGACCGGCTGGCTGCCAACGGGATTCGCTTCACGCAGGCCTACTCGACTGCGCGCTGCGGCCCCTCGCGCAGTTGCCTGCTGACCGGCTACTATGCCCAACAGACCGCCAGCGACGTCATGACGCCGGGAAACGTGCCAAGCTGGACCCGCTTCCTCCCGGAGTATCTGAAGCCGCTGGGATACCGCTCTTATCATTCCGGTAAGTGGCACATGCGATTTCAGCCGCTGTCCGGCGG
>CAZMRK010000171.1:0-3539 GCA_964568355.1 uncultured Solibacteraceae bacterium
GCATAGTACCACAGCTTGTGAAAAAAGGCACCAGAATTCCGCCGTGCTGTTCGCCGGTGTATGTTGGGGATGGGGCATCCTTTGCGCACCCTGCTGTTGTTCCTTTCGCGTAGCCGGCGACTGCGGCGGTGGATCGAGACCTCTCCACTGGCACGGCGCCTGGCCTCCCGGTTCGTTGCGGGAAGCACTCTGGAAGAGGCGCTGGAGGTGGCCCGGCGGCTCAACCAGGCCGGCATCCGGGTCACGCTGGATTACCTGGGAGAGAACGTCACCTCCCTCGAGGAAGCGGCGCGCTCGCGCGACATGGCTTTACGAGCCTTGGCCGAAATGGCCGGGCGTGCCATTGACGGCAATGTATCCATCAAATTGACCCAGTTCGGGCTGGACCTCTCGGAGGACGCCTGCCTGGCCAACGCCGGTCAGTTGGCGGGCGAGGCGGCGCGGCTGGGCAATTTCATCCGCGTGGATATGGAATCGAGCGAATATACCGAGCGAACGCTCCGCCTGGTCGAAGAACTCCATTCGCGATTTGGCGCCGTGGGCACGGTGATCCAGGCCTATCTTTATCGCAGCCGCAAGGATGTGGAGCGGCTCTCGGAACGCCGGATCCGCACCCGGCTGTGCAAAGGTGCCTATCTGGAGCCGTCCTCGGTGGCTTTTCAACGGAAGCCCGACGTGGACCGGAACTACCTGGAACTGGCGAGCCTCCTGCTGGAACAGCCGGCCATACCGGCTTTTGCCACACACGATGAAAAAATCATCGGCGAGATCGAGCGGATGGCGCGCGAGCGTGGAGTTCCGCCGGCAAATTTTGAGTTCCAGATGCTCTATGGCATCCGCCGCGATATCCAAAAGCGCCTGGTGGGTGAAGGCTACAAATTGCGGCTCTATGTACCTTTTGGCGAGGCCTGGTATCCCTACTTTATGCGCCGCCTGGCCGAACGCCCGGCCAATCTGGTCTTTCTTCTGCGCCACCTGTTGCGTCATTGAGCGGGAAGACCGAAACTAGAACCGGGTGGGGCGAGTCTAACACATATGCGCTACTGGGGTTTCCTGGCAGGCAAACTCGGCGTATCGGCCGGATGCATGTACGGACTGTTCGTCGCACTCGACCAGTTCTGGCCGGCGGAACCGCAAGTCTTCGATTTCCGTCCATCCCGCTTCGGATATAACCTGCAATATACCCTTGCCGTAGGAATCTGGTTCCTGCTGTGCTGCGGCGTGGCCTATCTATGCATCCTGGACCAGCGCTATCGCTGCCGGGTCTGCCTGCGGCGCCTCCGTATGCCCATCGAAACCGGATCCTGGAGCCGGATGTTGCAGTTCGGCCGCCCCCGTATCGAATATATTTGTCCTTATGGGCATGGAACGTTGAACGTGGCGGAACTGCAAATCTCGGGACTGGAAAACCCCGAGTGGACTCCCCATGCCGAAATGTGGGAAGAGCTTTGCGCGGCCAGCCGGGATTCCGAACGTGAGTGATTCCGCAGCCTCCGGCGTAGCCCGGTGGCGGATCGTGGCCGGCTGCGCAGTCCTGGTACTGCTGGCGGCGATCGGTATTCGCCTGCTTCCTCTCTATCTTCACAACTTCCAGCTACAGCGCTTCGTGGAGGAGACGACACAGCGTGTCTCCAGCCAGACGGTCTCCGACGACGTGCTGCGAACCCAGGTGGTGGAAAAAGCCGTGGACCTCCGTCTCCCCATAAAGGCAGAAAACGTGCAAGTGAGGCACCGGCCGGGCGGCATCCGGATCGATATACGCTATGCCGTAGAAGTGGATTTGCCTCTTTACACCGTCCGACTGCACTTCTATCCGGGGGCGGGGAAGTGAGCATTGCAGCTAACGTGAGAAAATTAGAATAGTGCAGGCTACACGGAATACCGGAAAAAAGGAAGTCAAGGTCAAGGTACCCAGGGAAGCTCGCCTGACCCAGTTTTTCCTGAGACCGGCCGGGCGGATCTTTCTTCTCCTGGTGGTGGTCGGGGCTGTTGGCTCTCTGGCAGTTTTTACCTACTACTATTCCAAGTATTCCCGCCTCATCGACCAGAAACTGCGCGCCGGACCTTTCGCCAATACCTCCAAAATCTATGCCATGCCGGATACGGTCGCGGTCGGCGACCAGGCTACCCCCGAGGAGATCGCGGCCTACCTGAGGCGCAGCGGCTATAGCGAATCCCGCGGCAACCCGATGGGGTGGGTCCGGGTAGGCCCCAACCAGGTTGAGATCTTTCCGGGGCCGGACTCCTACTTCGACCAGGAGGCCGGCCTGATCCGCTTCTCCGGCGGCAAGATCTCGCAGATCCTTTCCCTCCAGGACAACACCGTGCGCGGCCAGTTCCAACTGGAACCGCAGTTGATCACCAACCTGTTCGACCGCAATCGCGAGAAACGCCGCCTGGTGAAGTTCGCCGACATTCCCAAAGTGCTGATCGACGCTGTCACGTCCGCTGAGGACAAGCGCTTCTTCCAGCACGCCGGTTTCGATCCCATCCGCATCCTCAAGGCCGCCTACGTCGATCTGAAAGAAGGACGCAAAGAGCAGGGCGCCTCCACGCTCAGCCAGCAACTGGCGCGTGGTCTGTGGCTCGATCCGGACAAGAACTGGAAGCGCAAGCTGGCCGAGCTCATGATCACGCTGCAACTGGAGCAGAAGCTCTCGAAGGAAGAGATCTTTGAGGATTACGCCAACCAGATCTACCTGGGGCGCCGGGGAAGCTTCAGCATCCACGGTTTCGGGGAGGCAGCGGAGGCCTATTTCGGCAAGGATATCCGGCAGTTGACCGTGCCCGAAGCAGCCACGCTGGCCGGCATCATCCAGCGTCCCGGCTATTTCAACCCGTTCAAGTACCCGGATCGCGTACGCGAGCGCCGCAACATCGTTCTGATGCTCATGCACCAGAACGGCCATATCACCGATTGGGAGTACTCCCAGGCCCTGGCCTCCCCCTTGAATCTGGCCAAAGGCGCCAGCCAGTCGGTGGACGCGCCGTACTTCGTGGACATGGTCAACGACCAGTTGCAGAGCAAGTTCCAGGACTTCGACTTCCAGGCGAACTCGTTCCGGATCTATACCTCGCTCGATCTGAACCTGCAACGCGCCGCCTCCGAGGCCGTGCGCATCGGGATGCAGAACGTCGACGAGCAGATCCGGAAGCAGCGCCGTTTCAAAGGACGGACCCCGCCGGAAGCTCAATGCGCGCTGATCGCTCTCGATCCCCACACCGGTGAGATCCGCGCCCTGATCGGGGGCCGCAACTATGGCATGAGCCAGCTCAATCGCATTCTGGCAAAGCGCCAGCCGGGTTCGACCTTCAAGCCGTTCGTTTATGCGACCGCGATGAATACGGCTGTCAATGGCGCGCCCAGGGTTCTGACCACCGGCACTACCGTCATGGACGAGCCGACCACCTTCTGGTTCGACGAAAAGCCCTACGAACCCGACAACTTCGAGCACAAGTTCTACGGACAGGTGACCCTGCGGCAGGCGCTCGCCAAATCGATCAATGTCGTGACCGTGAAAGTGGCGGAGATGGTGGGC
>CAZMRK010000172.1:0-12803 GCA_964568355.1 uncultured Solibacteraceae bacterium
CGGCACGCTTTCACGCGCGAGTACGACCCGGAATTGGAAGGGCGCATCCAGGCGTTCGAACTGGCCTTCCGTATGCAGACGGTGGCGCCGGAGGCTCTGGACTGGAACAAGGAATCGGCGGCCACCCGGAAACTCTACGGCCTGGACCGCGAAGAGACCTTCGATTTCGGCTGGCAATGCCTGATGGCGCGGCGCTTCGCCGAGCGGGGGGTGCGCTTTATCCAGTGTTCGCACAGCTACAAATGGGACCAGCACAGCGACCTCTATCGCCTGCATACCAAGAATGCGCGCGAAGTGGACGTACCCATTGCCGGGCTGCTGAAAGATCTCAAAGCGCGCGGCCTGCTGAAGGATACGCTGGTCCTGTGGGGCGCCGAGTTCGGCCGCACGCCAGTGGCGCAAGGCGCCGACGGCCGGGATCACAATCCCTACGGCTACACGATGTGGATGGCGGGCGGAGGGGTGAAAGGCGGCTTTGCCTATGGCGCCACGGATGAATTCGGCTACTACGCCGTCGAAGACCGCATGCACCTGCACGACCTGCACGCGACCATCCTGCACCTGATGGGTCTGGAACACACCAGGCTGACCTACTTCTTCGGAGGCCGCAACTTCCGCCTTACGGACGTCGCCGGCAATGTAGCGCACAAGATCGTGGCATAGCGGCTCGGGGTGTTTGGATCGGTTCCTACACCAATTCGATCGTGACCCGGCGCCCGACGATTGCCGCCGCGCGTTGGAGGCTGGAAAGCGTAATGTCGTTCTTGGGATCGAGCAGTCGATCGACCTGCGTGCGGCTGGTCTTCAACAGCGCGGCCATGCGGGCTTTTGATATTTTCTTTTTCCGCATGGCCTCAGAGAGTTGCCATGCCACAACCTCCTTCACCGCTTGCGCCTGCGCCTCTTCAAAGATGCCCTCTTCTCGGAGGAAGTCATCAATGCTGGAGCCCAAATGTTTCTTGCTCATTGTGCCAACTCCTTCTGCCGTCTGCGTGCTAAGTTCAGATCATCGTCCGGTGTCTTCCGCGTCTTCTTGATGAAGCCGTGCAACGCGACCAGGTGCCCGCGATAGAGGCAGAGCAACACACGTGCCGTCTGTTTCGTTGGCAGGTCGGTCCGAACTTCCCACAGCCCATTTCCCAAGGGCCGGCATAGCGGCATGCCCACCGGCCACTGCCATTGCGCACGGAGCAGATCCTTTCCTATGGCTTGCCGTTCGCTTTGCGACAAGCCCTTGAGCCAGTCTCGCACCGGCTCACTTCCCGCCTCCGTGCGGAAGAAGACCAGCGGGACCTTTTGCGGCGGCGGATCATCTGCCATGCCATGCTCTTCTCATATGTACCATAAAAGGTGCAGGGAGAGGGAACGGTTTCTCCCGGCCTGTCTTTTTAGCGTGCGTAGGAAACAAAAGTGAGCTTTCTGACGGCTGTGCCATCCTGGGAAAACTCCAACGGGCAGCGCACGATCAGCGCTCCTTCGCCGGCATCTTTTGCAATCCACAGGCCGGTGGGATCCTTTAGCGCCAGACCCTGTGGAACGCGCACGTACACGTTGCCGCGATAGCCGGCCGGGCGGGTGGCATGGATGGCCAGTTCCATTCGGCCGGCGTCCCATCGGACGTCCTGGATTTCCGCCTCGCCCTGGCGGATATGCAGGTCCGTCGAGAGGACAAAAGGATGGTCCTCGATGAGCGCAATGCGCAGCAGCCGGACCGAGCGCGCCGGCACGTCCGCCTGCAGCACTGAGGATTGCGCGCCGGTATAACGCTCGTTCCAGAAATCCCAGACGGCATAGGGCTGGCGTGGATCGAGCGAAAGGCGCTCCAGCGGAATCGACTGGCGCAGGGTGTCCGTTCCGTAGTTGAACAGCGCCAGCAGGTCCCACTCTCCCCACGGACGGCGGATCTTCAGGTGAAAGATCTTGGGGTAGTCCGGATCCGGTGTATCGAACAGGTCCAGCGGCACGGCGCACTCCGGCAGGCGGGGAAAGAGTTGCTTGACCATGGCGAGACGGCCGTCGTCCATGCGGGAGATATCGTCACCGAGCATGAGCGGACCGCCGTTGATTCCGAAAATGGTCGCGCTGATCTGGGCGTCGGAGAGAGGTACGGGTTTGTCGATGGTCAGGACGTTGCCGGAGTCGGCCAGATACAGTTTACGGTGGGTGAAGAAATTCGCCGCCAGCGCGTTGGTAGCGGCGCGGTGGGAGGTCCAGTAATCCGGACGGTTGATGACGAAGGTGGCAGGAAAAAAGCCCTTTCCCGGCCCGTCCAGAGGCCGCCCTTCTCCGTAGTCGTTACCGGCGCGCACCGCATCCACCAGGCCTACGTCCAACAGCGTAGGACCGGTGCTCGCGAGCAGGTAGGTTTCCGGCCCGGCTGCTTCGCGAATCACGCGCAACCCGGCGCGATAAGCCTGCGGACCGGGAACGAGCGAGCGATCGAAATAGGCATCCGGGCGATACGTGCCGGGGGTGGATCCGCCGATCGAATCCAGGAAGTCGATCATGTAGTAGCGCACGCCCCTTTTCCGGTACTGCGTTAACACATCGCGCAGAAACGACTGCGTCTTGGGGTGGGTGGGGTCGAGCACATAGGAGTTGCCCCACTGGCCGCTGGGCACGGTAATGGGCTTGCCGTTGCGCAACAGGAAAGCGTCGCGCAGGCGTTCGACCTCCGCGGTCAGTTGGGAATTCAGCCAGAAGGCGCCGGCCCAAAGGCCCAGCCGGAAGTGGAGATGGTCCAGGTCCCGCACCAGCGCTTCAGGACCGCTGGGAAACAGGTCGCGATTCCAGTTCAGCCAGTTGCCCGGCAGCCGGCCGGCGAGATTGCCGAGGCTCACCCAGAGGTAATCGATATCGAGCCCCGGAAGCCGGTCGCGAATGGCCTGGGCGTTGCGGCGGACGACGTCTTCATATCGCTCGGAATGGAAAGGATCGACCCAGGACCATCCCACCCAGCCGGCGGGCGTATCCGGCCGGATCGCCGGATGGTAGCGCTCCTGCGCCAGGTCTGCCCAGTGGCGCAGGCTGGCGAATGGATCGCTGCTGCTTTCGATCCGCAGGGTCTCGGAGGCGATCTCGGCGCCGGCGGCCAGCGAATATCCGGCAAAATCGCAGGACGAACTCACAATCGGCGTGGGCTGCTCCGGATTCCAGCGAACCTCGTGCTCGGTGTTGGCCCGGTCAAAGGAGACGAAAGCGAACTGCAAGGCCGCGTGCGAACCGGGATTGTACAACTGGGCGACGATCTTGCTGACGTGCGGCTTGCCGTCACGGAGCGTTACTACCCGCGAGGGTCCCTGCCAGCCGGAGAGGGCCAGCATTACGGTTCGATCGATGCCGGAGCCAAGCAGCAGATGGCCTTCCGAGGTATCGGCCAGGCGGCATCGCCCCAGGCGAACCGCCGCCGGCCCGCGGTTATGGATAGTGGAGCGGATGAGCGCGGATCCATCCGGTGCGCGGCGGAACTCGACGGTCCAGATGATGGCCGGATCGTCAAACTGCAGCTCCGCCCGCGCCGGACCGCTGGAGATCTCTCCTGACGCCGCCCCGTGCCAGGTGAAACGCGCCGCCTGCCCGGCCCACAGCATCCGGCCGTTCACCTCCAGGCCCAGCCGCGCGCCGGTTACCGGACCGAAGCGGAATTGCCTCTCCCGAGGCTGAAAAACGAACGGGACCGTCTGCGGGAAGGCCAGATCGCCCAGAAGCACGAGTGCCAGCGAAGCGAACAAGGGCGGCGCCAATCGGATACGCATCTTCCTGGCATCGTATCAGAGACCGCCCGCCCTGCTTCGCCGTCGACGGACTACCGCTTGCTGGCGCGCTGGAGGGCGCCGGCCCCGGTTTGCGGAGCCTGGGCAGGAGTCGTCACAGCATAGACCGCGACGGAGCTCCCGGCGGTGATGCTGATGTTGCGCTCCCAGAATTCGGCGCCGTTCTTTACCGTCAGACGATGTACGCCCGCGGGGAGCTGCAGGGTGGCCGGGGTGTTGCCGACGAATGCGCCGTCCACTTCAATTTCGGCGCCTGCGGTCGAGGAGGTCACCGAGACACCTGCGCTGCCGGGTGCTGCTCCTGCAGGCGCCTGCTGCGAAAACGAGGTGGTCTGCATCAACGGTGCGCCAGCGGCGCCGGCGGGACGCGCCTGGATGATGTGGTTGGTATCGGTAAAGACATCAAACGTAACGCCCTTGTTGATGGTGACGTCCTTGCCGTGCATCAGTAGAAAGACCGGCGCGGCGGGCCAGAAGACCACCGCGGCTCCGGCGGTCAGCACGCCGGTGCGCACGGCATGGCTCTCGCCGTCTTTCTTGCGGATGGTGTAGCGCAAGGGAATCCATTCGCCGTCTACGCTGCGCACGCGGTCGATCGAAAAGTCCAGTTTGCCTGCCCGGCCCATGCGGCGCTTGGCTACCGCAGTCGTGACTGTGCCGGTGACGATGGCTCCCTCCGAAATCACTACCTGATCTCCGGCTTTCACCGGCTCCGTGACGGCAAGCTGGACGCTTTGGCCTTCATCCGCCGTCGCCGAAGAAATGGATTGGTCCAGGCGGACACGCAATTTGGTGCCCTCCGGTATGACCACCTGCCCGAAGCAGGCGGCCGAAAACAGCAATGCAAAAATCGTCTTGGTCATGGTGATCCTCCGGGATTGGCTTCCAAAGGTTGCCCCTCCACGACCTAACGCGGAACGGCCAGGTGGACTGGATCAAAACGCGCGGTATTTTTTTGGGGGTACGCCGCCGAACCGGAATGGGATATCATGACAAAGAGATGTTTTTATCCACAACCTGTGGAAAGTCGCACCGGTTTGGCATGCTCCATGCTGCCGAATCAGGGAGGTACTGTTTTGGCCAAAGGATCTGTATCGGTTACGGTCGAGCGATGTAAGGGCTGCGGCTTCTGTGTGGAATTTTGCCCCACACACGTGCTGGCCCTCTCCTCCGCCTTCAATTCCAAGGGTTACCACCCCCCGCATGTGGTAGCTCCTGAAAAATGTAGCGGTTGCGATCTTTGCGGGATGTACTGCCCGGACTTTGCGATCTTCGGGAGCCGTCATGCAGGCTGATCCGAAAGGAGTTCTGACCGGCACCCACTTCCTGGACGGCGACCATGCCTGCTGCGAGGGAGCGCTCGCCGCGGGTGCGCGATTTGCCGCAGGCTACCCCATTACCCCCTCCACCGAGGTGGTGGAGCGCTTCGCCGTGCGTATTCCGACGGTGGGTGGGCTATTCGTGCAGATGGAGGATGAACTGGCGGCCTCTATCGCCATTCAGGGCGCCGTCTGGGCCGGCGCCAAGGCATTTACGGTGACCTCGGGCCCCGGCTTTTCCCTCATGATGGAGCATATCGGCTATGCCGCCATGACCGAGACGCCCTGCGTCTTCGTGGACGTGCAGCGCGGCGGACCCTCGACGGGGCTCCCCACGCTGCCGGCCCAGGCTGACATGATGCAGGCGCGCTGGGGATCGCACGGCGATTACGGCATGATCGCGCTCTGCCCGAATTCGCCCCAGGAATGCTTCGATCTCACCATCCGGGCGTTCAACCTTTCCGAGCAGTTCCGCACGCCGGTGATGGTCATGCTGGACGAGTGCGTCGGGCACATGACCGAGAAGGTAGTGATCCCGCCGGCGGAACAGATCGAGATCTACCCCCGGCGCCATACCACCAGGCCGCCCAGCGAGTTTAAGCCCTACGAGCCGGACGAGGACCTGGTCCCCGCCATGGCACATGCCGGCGAAGGCTATCGCTTTCACGTCACGGGGCTTACTCATGATGAGCGCGGCTATCCTTCCATGAACGTCGGAACCCAGGACCGTATGGTGCGGCGTCTGGTACAGAAGATGGAGCCGCTGGCCAACGGGATGGCTCTGGCGGAGACCGCGGATCTGGACGATGCCGAAGTTGTGGTGATTTCCTACGGTATTACTTCGCGGGTGGCACAAAGGGCCATCCAGCAGGCGCGCGCCCGCGGCGTGCGGACCGGCAAATTCCGGCTGATTTCGGCTTGGCCGTTTCCGGAACACCAGATCCGCGAGCTGGCAGGAAAGGTGAAGGCCCTGGTGGTGCCGGAGCTGAACCTGGGGCAGATGGTACGGGAAGTAGAGCGCGCGGCGAGTGGACAAGCCAAGGTTGTTTCGATTCCCCACGCCGGAGGAGGCGTCCACACTCCCGAGCAGATTTTGCAGGCGATCCTGGAGGCGGCACGATGACCGAATTGATGACTCAAAACCCGGTAGAACCGTTCCTGCGCATGGACCGGATGCCGCACATCTGGTGTCCCGGCTGCGGCATCGGCACCACGGTGAACTGCTTCACCCGCGCTCTGCTCGATTCCCAGGTGGATCTCGACCACCTCGTGATCGTCTCGGGCATCGGCTGCACCGGCCGCGTGGCTGGGTACGCCCGGCTGGATTCCTTCCACACCACGCACGGGCGGGCGATCCCTTTCGCCACCGGGCTCAAGCTGGCCAATCCGTCGCTCGAAGTGGTGGTCTATTCGGGTGACGGCGATCTCACGGCGATCGGCGGCAACCACCTGATCCACGCGGCGCGGCGCAATATCAATATCAAGGTGATCTGCGTCAACAATATGATCTATGCCATGACCGGAGGGCAAACCGCGCCCACCACGCCGGCCACGGCGATCACCTCCACGGCCCCCTACGGAGCCTTCGAGCCGTCCTTCAACCTGGTGCAATTGGCCGAGTCCGCCGGGGCCTCCTACGTGGCCCGCTGGACCACCTATCACGTCAAGCAGCTCAGCCGGTCGATTGGCGAGATGTTCCAGAAGAAAGGCTTCTGCTTCATCGAAGTACTGTCGCCCTGTCCCACGCTCTACCAGCGGCGTAACAAGCTGGGCGACGCCCTGGATACGATGAAGTACTACAAAGCGGCGGGCAAGATCCGCAACGGAGCGCCCACCAGCGAAGCGGCGCTCACCATGCAGGGCGAGATCCTGCTCGGCAAGTTCGTGGATCGCGACCGGCCGGACTACCTGGAACTGATGCGGCGCCAACTCAGCGAAAAGCTGGGCGACCGTTACCACGAGGCGGAGGCACCGGTATGCGCCTGACCGAGATTCGCATCGCCGGCTTCGGCGGCCAGGGCGTCATCCTGTCCGCCACGATCATCGGCAAAGCGGCGGCCATCTTTCAAGGCGCCTACGCCACCATGACCCAGAGTTTCGGCCCGGAGGCCCGCGGCGGCTCTTCAAGCGCCCAGGTGATTCTCTCCGAAGAGCCGATCCTCTACCCCTACGTGACCCAGCCGGACATCCTGGTGGTGATGTCGCAGGAAGCCTTCACGCGCTTCACCCCCGAGCTGAAGCCGGGTGGCATGCTGCTGGTGGAGCGCGACCTGGTGCGCGTCTCGGACGTTCCCACCGGCACGCGTGTCTATAGCGTTCCAGCTACGCGCCTGGCCGAAAAGCTGGGCCGCAAAATGGTGCTCAATGTCGTGATGGTGGGCTTCTTCACCGCGGTGACCGGCCTGCTGGATCCGGATGCGGTGCGCCGCGCGGTGGCCGGTTCGGTGCCGCCCGCCTCGCAGCAACTGAACCTCACCGCTTTTGAGAACGGCTTCTCCCACGGCATCTCGCTGCTCGACGAGTTGAACGGCTCGGCCGAATCCGAGGGCTGCCCGGTAGTCCTGGAGGAAGAAGGCTGATTTCGCAATATTTAAGGAAAGCGCATAGAATAGATAGTTGCGCTTGGGTGCCGGTCTTCCGGTCCGGCGTTCGATTTCATCCACCAAATCTGGAGTGAATATGGGCTCATACAATCCGGCGCCCCCGGCCGGCGAAACGATCGAAGTGCGCGACGGCAAGTTCCTGGTTCCCGACCAGCCGATTATTCCGTTCATCGAAGGCGATGGCGTCGGCCGGGATATCTGGAAGGCCTCGCAAAGAGTATTCGACGCCGCGGTCCAGGCCGTTTACGGCGCCAAACGGCGCATGGTGTGGTACGAAGTGCTGGCTGGCGAAAAAGCCTTCGAACTCACCAAAAGCTGGCTGCCGCAGGAGACCCTGGATGCCATCGACAAGTATCATGTCGCCATCAAGGGTCCGCTGACCACGCCGATCGGTGGAGGAATCCGCAGCCTGAACGTCTCCCTCCGCCAGCTCATGGATCTGTATGTGTGCCTGCGCCCGGTGCGCTACTTCCCGGGTGTGCCTTCGCCCATGAAGCGGCCGGAACTGCTCGACGTGGTGATCTTCCGCGAGAACACCGAGGACGTCTACGCGGGCATCGAATGGAAGCAAGGCACTCCCGAGGCTGCCAAGGTCATCGAATTTCTCAACAAAGAGATGGGCAAGAAGATCCGCTTGGATTCGGGCATCGGCATCAAGCCCATCAGCGTGACCGGCGCCAAGCGCCTGGTCCGCCGCGCCATCCAGTACGCCATCGAGAACGGCCGCAAGAGCGTCACCCTGGTGCACAAGGGCAACATCATGAAGTTCACCGAGGGCGCCTTCCGCGACTGGGGCTATGAGCTGGTGAAGGAAGAGTTCGCGGACGTCTGCGTCACCGAGGCCGATCTGGGCAGCAACCCGCTGCCGGAAGGCAAGATCCTGGTGAAGGACCGTATCGCCGATTCCATGTTCCAGCAGCTCCTGCTGCGTCCCAATGAATACGAGGTGCTGGCCACCCCGAACCTCAACGGCGACTATCTCTCCGACGCCTGCGCCGCGCAGGTCGGCGGCCTGGGCATGGCCCCCGGCGCCAATATCGGCGATGCCCACGGCGTTTTCGAAGCCACCCACGGGACAGCACCCAAGTATGCCGATCAGGACGTGATCAATCCGCTCAGCGTGATCCTCAGCGGCTCGATGATGTTCCAGTTCCTGGGCTGGAAGCCCGTAGCCGAAGTGATCGAATCCGCCATCACCAAAACCATCGCGCAGAAAAAGGTCACCTACGATCTGCACCGGCAGATGGAAGGCGCGGTAAAGCTCAAGACCAGCGAGTTCGCTAGCGCCCTCATCGCCAATATGAGTGCGGGCGCGGCGGCATAGCTCCCGTTTTTCGCGAAATTTTGCGGTAGTCTAGCCCCATGTGGCACACGGCACTTTCTTGCGCCCTGCTGGCCCTGGCGGCAGGCTCGCCCTCCTACGATGTCGTCATCCGCGGAGGGCGAGTGATCGATGGCACCGGCTCGCCCTGGTATTCCGGCGATGTCGGTATTCGCAACGGGCGCATTGCCGCGATCGGTAATCTGGCCGGTGCGCCGGCCAGGCAGGTGATCGATGCGCATGGCCTGGTCGTCACGCCGGGCTTTATCGATATGCTGGGCCAGTCGGAGCTCTCCATCCTGGTGGAGCCGCACCTGCCTTCGAAGATCTTCCAGGGCATCACCACGGAGATCACCGGCGAAGGTGGCTCCGTGGCGCCCCTCAACGACGCCATTCGCCAAGCCGACCGCCTGTCCTACGAGCACTTCAACCTCACCCCCGACTGGAACACCTTCCGCGAGTACTTTGCGCGCCTGGAAAAGCAGGGGCTTGGCATCAACCTGGCCAGCTATGTCGGAGCCACCCAGGTGCGGCGCATGGTGCTGGGCGATGCGGACCGCGCGCCGGACGCCGCCGAACTGGAGCGCATGAAGGCGCTGGTGCGCGCGGCCATGCGCGACGGCGCCGTGGGAGTCTCCACCTCTCTGCAATACGCTCCGGCGCCCTATGCCAAGACCGAAGAGCTGATCGCGCTGGCGGCCGAGAGCGCCAAACTCGGCGGCATCTACGCCACCCATATGCGCAGTGAGAGCGACGGCATCCGCGCCGCGCTCGAAGAGACCATCCGCATCGGCCGCGAAGCCCACACGCCGGTCGAAATCTGGCACCTCAAGGCCGCCGGCAAGAACAATTGGGGCCGCATGCCCGAGATCGTCGCCGCCATTGAGCAGGCGCGCGCCGCCGGCATCGATATCGCCGCCGATACGTATGCTTACCCGGCCTGGGCCAATTCCTTCTCCGCCTTCATTCCGCCCTGGGCTCACGACGGCGGCGACCAGAAGATGGTGGAGCGCCTCAAGGATCCGGCCCTCCGCGCCCGCATTCGCAAAGAGATGGAAACCGCAGGCGGCAACTGGGACAACGAGTGGCAGGAGATTCCCGGGCCGGAAGCGATCCTGGTGGAAGTGGTGCAGAATCCCAAGCTGATGGCGCTTCAGGGCAAGAACATCGCCGAAATCTCCCGCTTATGGGGCAAAGATCCGATCGACACCGTCTTCGATCTGTTGATCGAAGACAACGCCTTCACCTCCGTGGCTGTCTTCGGCATGTCGGAAGCGGACGTGAGCCTGGCGCTCCAGCAGCCCTGGGTCTCGGTGGATAACGATGCCGGGGGCACGGCGCCTTATGGCCTGCTGGGCAAAGAGCATCCCCACCCGCGCGCCTATGGGACCTTCCCGCGCATTCTGCGCAAATATGTTCGCGAGGAGAAGAAGCTGCGCCTGGAAGATGCCATTCGCAAGTTCAGCGCGCTGGCCGCGCAGCGCATGCGCCTGACCGATCGCGGCGTGATCAAGCAAGGCATGTGGGCCGATATTGCGATCTTCGATCCCGCGACCATCCGGGATAAGGCCACCTTCGAGAATCCGAATCAGCTTTCCGAGGGCATGCGCTGGGTGCTGGTCAACGGAACGCCGGTGATCGCCGACGGCAAAACCACCAACGCCCTCCCCGGCAAAGTCCTGCGCGGCCCGGCCTACCAGCGCTAGTACGGATTTCGTTGCCTGCGACGCGCCGTAGCGTGCGCTTCAGCGCGCAGCGTCGACGCTCCCGTCGACGTTTTGCCGCCGACACGAGTGTCGGCCCTGCCCGATCAATCGGGCGCTACAGCGCGGCGACAATCAGCGGCGTGGAGGTTGGCTGGGCCGCCCCGCCTTCCGCTTCGAGCGTAACCGCAATCGCGCTGGTGCCCGCTACATCCAGGGGAACGCGCTGCAGGTGCAGCGCCGATCCTTCCGCATCAGACTGGAACAGGCCCGCCGGCACCGGCTTGCCGCCTTTCGGCAGGATCCACATCTCGTAAATCTTGCCGGCTGGAGCGGGCGGCAGATGAGAGGCCAGCAGCAGCACCCCCTGCCGGGGATGGACGAACACTTTGCCGCGGGGCGGCTGCGGTGCGCCCGTGCCGAAGGTTACCTGCCTGGTTTCGGGCTGGTTCAATAGCGCAAGCGCCTCGTTCAAGCGCGCCAGATCGCCGTTGCGCTCGGTCAGCTCGATGGTCTGCCGGCGATACTCCTCGCGCACGCGCGCGATCTCGATTCCCAGCGAATCCTGCCGCCCGTAGAAATAGATGGCCGCCACGAAGCAGATCATGCTGAGCCCCGCCAAAAGCGGCATCAGCCACCACCGCGACTGCTCTACCCCCACCGAGGCCAGAATGCGCCCGCGCAGCTTCCGGGACGGCGCCAGCGGCGGAACCGTTTCCACCATCATGGCGACCATCTCGCGCGCCTGCCGCACTCCTGCCGTACACGCCGGACAAGCGCGGCCCAGGTGCTCCCGGATTTCATCGCGCTCGGGCTCCTCCAGCACACCCATGGCATAGAGTTCATAGCTTTCGCGCAGTTCTTCGCAACTCATGCCGTCACACTGGCTCCCAATTCTTCCCGCAGGATCGCGAGCGCGGTCCGCACCCAGGTCTTGACCGTGCCCAGGGGCTGGCCCATCTTCTCCGCCATCTCGCTCTGCGACAGCCCTTCGAAATAGGCCATCTCGATCACTTCCCGCTGATTGGGCGAGAGCCGCCCGAAGGCATCCCGCACCCGCCGCACCCGGTCGGATTGAAGGATCTCCTTTTCCAGATCCAGGAACTGCGCCGGATGTTCGGTCTCCTCCACTTCCAGGGCATTGCGCAGACGGCCGGTGCTGGAGCGCAGATAATCGATGGCGCGGTTGCGCGCCACCGCCAGCAGCCACGGCCCCAGCGCCCCCTTTTCCGTGTCAAAGCCTTTGGCGCGATTCCATACGCGCAGAAACGTCTCCTGCACCAGGTCCTCTGCTACACCTGTATCGCGCACGATGCGGAAAATCAAGGCGTACACCAGCCGGCCGTAGCGATCGTACAATTCCGCCAGTGCCTGCGCATCGCGGCGTTGCAGTCGCTCCACCAGGGCGCGGTCTCCCTCGCCGAGCCCGATGGCCAGCAGAATCGGAAGCAGGCTCATGCAAAAACTTCGGTGATTACTTTTCCGTCGGTAATTGTGGGCCGCTCCGCGCGCCCCAGGTGCATGTAGGTCAGCTTCTCGTGATCGAGGCCGAGCGAGGACAGGATGGTCGCGTGCAAATCGTGCACGTGGTACGGCTTCTCCACCGCGCGCAGCCCGATCTCGTCGGTGGTGCCGATGCACTGGCCGCCCTTGACCCCGCCTCCGGCCATCCACATGGTGAAGCCCCAGGGATTGTGATCGCGCCCGTCGCCTTTCTCATTGAACGGCGTGCGGCCGAACTCGCCGCCCCACACCACCAGCGTCTCGTCCAGCATCCCGCGGGATTTCAGATCCGTCAGCAGTCCGGCGATAGGCTTGTCCGACGCCCGGCAGCGCTTAGAGTGGTTGGCCTCGATGTGCGTATGCGCATCCCAGCCGCTGCCCGACCCGGCATACAACTCGACGAAGCGCACGCCGCGCTCCACCAGCCTTCGGGCCAGCAGGCAATTGGTGCCGTACGTCGCCGTCTCCGGATCGTCCAGGCCGTAGAGCTTCTTGGTCGCCTCGGATTCCTTGGTCAGGTCTACGGCCTCAGGCCCTGCCGATTGCATCTGGTAAGCCAGCTCATACGCGCCGATGCGCGC
>CAZMRK010000173.1:0-10735 GCA_964568355.1 uncultured Solibacteraceae bacterium
CAGGTCGTAGCCGCAGCGCTTCTGGAATTCAGCCAGGATCGTGTAACTCAGCGGCAGCGCCAAAGCAGCGGAGTCATAGGCGCCGGCGGTGGCCAGCAGAGGCTCGTCATTGAAAGCCCACCGGATCGTTTTGCCGAATTCGTGGCCCAGATGTTGCTTGTAGGCTTCGTAGGTGGTCTCCAGGAACAGTGGGGCAGTTTGCGGGTTGGTCAGGTCGACATAGGGGAAGCCTGCGGTCCAGGGATTGCCGCTCGCCCGCCGCAATCGGAAAATCAGCAGGCGCCGTCCTTGGGACAACTCCCCGGCACGGTGAATGCGCTCGGCGAAAGTGACGCGGCCTTCGGCATCCGTGAGCACGGCGAAGGCACTGACGGTAACTCCAGGAGCAGCGATCGAACCGGGACCCGCATCCCAAATCGCCTGCACGAACTGCGCGGCCGTATCCGGGGCGCGGGCGGGCACATGTCCGCCGGCGAAGCCTGCCGGATAGCTGTTCTCGTCATAGATATTGACCAACAGCCCGAGTCGCTTACCTTCTTCCACCGACGATTTCCAGAGCCGGAACCAGTCCGCTCCCAAATACTCGGTCATCAGACCTGGGCGCGGATGCACAAAGACCCCGCCCATCCCCTGGGCGCGGAACTGCTCCAGTTGTTCCTGAAGGCGCGGCCAGGAAAGTTCGTCATTCCACACCCAGAGGGGCATGGAACGATACTCTGCTGGCGGATTACGGAAGTCCCGCTCGAGGTCGGCATCGGCGGAAAAGGCATGGGACGCCAGTAACATGGCGCCAGCCAGGAGAAATCCCTGGCGTGACATATCTGGCCTCAGGATACAACAGGGATTCGGACCTCGAAAGGCGCTATCCTTACCGCAGCAGCTCTGGCCCCCTGCCCCGCCTGGAGTTCCGTGCTAAAAGAGTAGGGCGTGAGCACACCGATCCGATTCCTTCCGGCACTGCTGGCCGCAGCGGCTGCTCTGTTCGCTGCCGAACCGGGTGCTTCCTGGCGTTTCCAGTTCGCCCATTCCCTGCCCCGATGGAAAGATGGCCTGCCGGTTGGCAACGGCCGCCTGGGAGCGCAGGTCTGGGGCAGCGGGTCGAAGCTGTTCCTGACCCTCGACCGCGGCGACATCTGGGATCTGCGCTATCAGCCGAATCGCAACGCCGGCTTCTCCTACCGCCGGCTCCAGGAACTGGTGCATGCCCGGAATGCCCAGGCCATTCAGCGCGAAATGACCCCGGATGTCAGCCCTCTGGCCGATCTGACTCCCACCCGCATCAGCATCGGCCGGCTGGAGATCGGCCTTCCCGCCGAAACTACAGTGGAATCCGCCGAGCTGGATATGCAATTGGCCGAGGTGCGCTGGCGATTGCGCGTTCGCGGCCGGCCGGTGCGCTATCGCGTGCTGGCGGCGGGAGATCCCAACGTACTCGTCGTGACCCTCGATGGCCTGAGCGGATGGACGCCCGAAGTGAAGCTCGCCGCACTCGGCGCGATCAACCCGAACCTGGGAAAGAAACTCGGCTACCCGGAGCCCCTCGCCGGCAAGGATACGTCGTTCGAATGGACCGTCCAGCCGATGCCGGAAAGCGGCAAGGTCGCCACCGTCTGGACCACCCGAACCGCTGCTGCTCAGTGGACCCTCCTGCTCACCATTCCCCCTCAGGACGAAGCCGATCCCGTGGCCGCCGGACGCAAGACGCTGGAGAGCGCTGCCAGTCACGGCGTCGATGCCCTGATTGCCGCGCACCGCCGCTGGTGGCACGAGCGCTGGGAGCGGTCAACCGTGCATCTTCCCGATGCGGATCTCGAACGGCTATGGATCAACGGCATTTATAAGCTCGCCAGCAGTTCCTGGCGGGGAGCGCCCGCCAACCTTCAGGGGCTCTGGCCTCCCGACGGCGAGATTCCGCCCTGGCGCGGCGACTATCACTGCGACATGAACGTGCAGGAGACCTACTGGCCAGCCTACAGCAGCAATCAATTGGATCTGGTGGAGCCGCTCAATCGCTGGACGTTCGATCGCGTCATCCCGGAAGCGGAAAAACTCACGCGTCAGTTTTTCGGCGTGGATGGCGCCTGGGTGGGCACGGCTCTGGATGTAAAAGGCCGGCTGCTCGGCGGCGTCTCCAATTGGATGACTGTGCAGTACTGGTTGGGCGGCGGAGCCTGGATGGGGCAGCACCTGTGGTGGTACTACGCCTATAGTCAGGATCGCGAATATCTCCGCAATCGCGCGTACCCCACTCTCCAAAAGCTGCTGCTCTTCTACGAGAACATCCTGGCCAAGGGAGCCGACGGGTACCTGCACGTGCCGCTTTCGAGTTCCCCCGAGTACTTCAGCAACGATCTCGAAGCCTGGACCTCCGATCCCACCTGCGACCTTGCGCTGATCCGCAATCTCATCCGCTATACCATCCGCGCCGCCGAAACCCTGGGCGTGGACGCGGACAAACGCGCCCGCTGGCAGTCCATCGAGGCCCGGCTCGCGCCCTATCCGGCCGATCGCAGCGGCCTGAAAGTCCAACCCGACGCGGCCTATACGCGCTCGCACCGCCACCCCATGCACCTGTTCGCCATCTTCCCCGGCGAGGACCTGAATGTGGAAGGCTCCGATGCCGACCGGCAACTGATCGATCGCTCCATCCGCGAGTGGATCTTCCGCGGCACCGGCGAGTGGACCGGCTGGTCGTATCCCTATGGCAGCCTGATCGCCTCTCGCGTCCGCCGGCCCAACCAGGCTCTCAGCCTGCTCGAGATCTATCGCAAGGCATACATCTGGCCCAACGGATTTCACGTCAACGGCGACTACAAAAAATACGGCTTCTCGTTTTACAGCTACGAGCCCTTTACCGAAGAAGCCGAATGCGCCTTCACCTCAGCAGTCAACGAGATGTTGCTGCAAAGCTGGGGCGGCAGGATTCGCATCTTCCCCTCCGTCCCGGACGACTGGAAGAACCTCTCCTTTCGCGACCTGCGGGCCCAGGGCGGAGTCCTCGTCTCCGGAACAATACGCGACGGCGAGATTGTCAGTGCCGTACTCCACTCCGAACAACCGGCCGAAGTAAAGGTGGTCTGGCCCCTGGGTTACGTGGCTCCCGGGAAGCCCTTCGAAGAAAGGACCGTTCGCCTGGCGCCGGGAGAGCGCAGGGAACTCGTGGCGCGTTAGCTGTTTCTATTCGTGGTGAAGATCGGCCAATGCCAGAAATACCGTCATGAGCAGCGCAAGCAGCGGATCCGTGATCTCCGGCACGTGCGGCGGCAGATAAATTTGGGCCGCTTCCAGAAGCGTCAGCAGCAACACAATCCCTGCAGCCGCCAAAGCGCGTGAAAAGCCGATCTGTCCCAACAGCCAGATGACGGCTCCATAGACATAGCTCTTACGCAAAATGGTGGGCAGGCCGGAGATCCAATCTCCCGCCAGCGAGGCGCGAAACGGTACCCACCAGAACTCCATCGCCCGATGGGCCACGTGAAAGGGTGCCAGTCCGGAAACCAGCAACGAGATTCCCAGCATCCAGGCGATCCCTGCCGTACGCCGCGGATGGCCCTGGATCTGCTTCCAGGCAATCAGCGCGAAAACCGCGGCTACCAGTTCGGGCCACGTGACGGTCCGGGAGGCGATCAGCAGTTTGGCCGGAATCGCCAGCATCAGAATCGCCAGGGCGCCCAACGTGTGCTCCGGCTCCAACAGGCTCTCCAGCAGCCTCGCGGCCGCCATCCAGCAGGCAAACCAGAGTAGAAACTCGGTGAGTGGGAACGATCCGGTCGAAACCAGCAGCGAGATCTTATGGTGCAGGCGCGTACGGCTCAGTTCGGGCATCAGCGGAAATAACTGATAGGCTATCCAGCAGGACAGCAGGAGCAATGGCCCGGAGACCCGCAGTCGTGCCAGCCATCTGCTCCCCGCCAGGGCCCGCGACATCGATCCATCGAGCGCAATCGCAAGTCCCGCTCCAACTGCCGCGCCGGCAACATTGCAGAGTACGTCGAAGCCGCTGCTGTAGCGGCCGGCATCGAACAGTTGCAGTACTTCAATACCGGTCGAGAGGACCAGGGCCAGCCCCAGTGCAATCGCGCTTCGCAGGGCGCGAGACCTCCGGTGGCCCAGCGCCAGAAATCCGAACAGGCCAAGCGGAACATACAGCACCATATTCACCGCCAGGTCTCGAAACAGGTAGCGGTTGGCATAGTGCGGCCACGACCCGAATACCAGCGCCAGCGGGTTTCCCGGCAGCGCGTACCATTGAAAGTTCCACGGATACAGGGAGCCGTAAACGATCAGGGCGACAATCAGCAGCAGGATGCGCCGCACGGGCCTACAGCTCGATCTTCGTGCCGAGCACCTTGAGGAAGCTGGCCAGCCATTGCGGGTGGGCCGGCCACGCAGGCGCGGTTACCAGATTTCCATCCACATGCGCCTGGTCTACCGGAATATCCACATATCTGCCGCCTGCCACCCGCACCTCCGGACCGACCGCCGGATAAGCGCTGCAACTTCTGCCTTCCAAAACTCCGGCGGCTGCCAGAAGCTGCGCCGCATGACAGATCGCCGCAATCGGCTTGCCGGCCTTCGAGAAATGCCGCACGATTTCGAGTACTTTCTCGTTCAGGCGGATGTACTCCGGCGCGCGCCCTCCCGGCACCACCAGGGCATCGTAGTCGGCCGGCGAAATCTCATCGAACGTGGCGTTGAGAACGAAGTTGTGGCCCGGCTTTTCGCTATAGGTCTGGTCGCCCTCGAAATCATGAACCGCGGTGCGAACTTTGTCGCCGGCCTTTTTTCCCGGACAAATGGCGTGTACGGTGTGCCCCACCATGAGCAGCGCCTGGAAAGGCACCATGACTTCGTAGTCCTCCACGAAGTCTCCAACCAGCATCAGGAGTTTCTTGGCTGCCATATTCTTACTGTAGCTTACGGCGCCCGGCGAACTTCTCGCGGAATTTGTGCAGCTTCGGCGCCACCACGTAGGCGCAGTAGGGTTGGTTTGGATTGTTCGCGAAATACTCCTGGTGGTAATCTTCAGCCCGGTAAAACGCTGTGGCAGGCTCCACCTGCGTCACGATCGGATCGCGAAAAACGCGGGCCTCGGTCAGCTCGCGGATCATCTGCCTGGCGGTCTCGCACTGCTGTTCCTGATGGCAGAAGATCGCCGAACGATACTGCGTTCCGACATCATTGCCCTGGCGGTCGGGCGTGGTCGGATCGTGAATGGCGAAGAACACTTCCAGGATTTCCCGGAACGAAGTGATCGCGGGATCAAAGGTGATCTGCACCACCTCGGCATGACCGGTCGACCCGGTGCACACTTCCCGGTAGGACGGGTTTTTCACGTGCCCGCCCATATAGCCCGATTCCACCGATACCACCCCCTCCATCTCGTCGTAAACGGCTTCGAGGCACCAGAAACAGCCCCCTCCCAGTGTGGTGACTTCGTAGTTTGGCATCTGCTTTTAGGGTAGCGCGCCTTTGTCGACCACCAGAACCCAATCGCGGAAAATCGGCGCGTCCGGCGCCTGCCAGACTCCACTGCTGTCCGGCGAGGCCGTCCCAATCAGGTGCTCCGAGCCGTCGCTGGGATTGAAGAAGAATGCCCGCCGCAGCCCCGCCTCCAGGTTCCGCACCTTCACGCTGGTCCGGCCTGCCGGCAGGAACACAAAGTGTGCCTCACCGGGAATTCTGGCGGCATAGGGCAGCAGATAGTTCTCCCTGGTCCAGTGTGGCTCCACGCCTTCCGGATGCGGCTCCAGGCGCCACCACCGATAGCGGGCAAGCAGTGCTTTGGCGATGCCCAGTTGCCGAGATCCCGGTAGCCGCGCCGCCACGTCCCACGGTGTATCGCCCCAGGAGTGCCCGTGCGGTGAAAGGCCATAGGGTTGGTCCGCCCGGTTCACCTGCCAGATTCCGTTGGCTCCATACGTGTGGCCTGCTGCGCCGCTCAGAATCGATGCCCAGAACACGAACCGCTGCACCTCCTCCCGGCTCGCCTCCAGAATCCCTTCATAGCAGACCTCGCCCACCAGCACCGGCATCGGTGGAGTTCGCGTCAGCGATTCGGTCACCCGGTTCACCGTAGTCGGGTAGCTGGCGCGATCGCTGTGCCCGGTCTGGAGCATATCGAAATCCAGGACCTCCGGATCTTCCACGGAATCCCGCGCGGTTTGCGACGGGTGAATCGTGATGACATGCCGCGCCGGATCGATCTCGCGCACGTAGCGGGCCACCTCCGTCCAGCCCTGCTTTTGTGCCGCCGAGTCCTGCTTCGGCGTTTTGGAGAGATAGAACGGCATGGTGCCCTCGCCCGCCAGGCACCATACCACCGGATACGCACCCCATCGGGCCACCAGGTAGCGCCAGTGCTGCTTCATTTTCGCCAGGCCCATCAGCGGCAGGAAGTAACCCCAGCAGCCGACGATGCACGGCATCAGGCCGCGATCCACCAGGTATTGGATCCGCACGTCGGCGGCATCGAAATAGGCCGGCTGGATCCGTGCGAAGCCGCTCTCCCAGGGATAGCCCGCTTCGTTCTTCCCTCGCGGATCGAACGGCGGCATATCGGGATAAAGCCCGGCGACAATTTGCACCACGCTGAAGCCCTTCACCACCCGATCGGCCGCGAGCGCCTGGAAGTCCTCCGGCCAGCGCAGCCGCTGGCATAGCCCCATCCACCAGGTGTCGCCGAGCCAGAAGAACGGTGTCCCGTCCGCATGCTCGAAGTGCCGGTGGTCGGCGGCCACCCGAATCGGGCCATGCAGATAGAGCGGATTGCGGCCAGCATAGGCCGCCACCTCCAAAGTGCCGGAAACGCCGTGCAGGTCGGGGTTCGCCCGATCGTTGCAAATCGTGCTCCACGTGTACCGCCCAGGCGCCGGCGGTGCGTACCGCACCCGCCAGACCGACTCTCCGTCCCAGAATGCCGGGACTTTGCTCTTGATCCCGTCCGGAGCAGTGAACACCACGTCCAGCTCCACCTCCTGGAAAGGATCGGCATAGGACTTCCCCGAGCGGAACGCCCACTCGGCGACCGTACGTGCGGTCCCGAACCTTGCCTGTCCCGCGGCGCTGCCGGCTCCCAGCGGAGCCAGCGCCACGGTGCTCAACAACGAACGGCGCGAAATCAGCATGGCGACGCCGAGCATATCACGCCCGGTGGCGCCACGGTATCATAGACGAAAGGGGCCACAAACCAGCCGTAACAGGCCGGCGACACGGGCCGTCTATTTCTGAAATGCATCGCGCGTGCGTGAGAATTCTTCTGCTTTTCTGTCTGTCTTTCGCCGCCTCGGCGCAGATGAAGATGACCGTCGAGCAGTTGTCCGCTTTCATTAAGTCCTCCGTCGAGCTCAAGCAGGATGATCGCAAAGTGGCAGAATACCTGCGCAAGGTCAAACTCACCAATCAGTTGGATGACCGCACCATCGAGGACCTGCAAAGCCTCGGCGCCGGGCCCAAGACCGTCGCCGCCCTGAGGCTTCTGGGCGAAGCCTCCACCAGTCTGCCCAAGGCGCCACCTCCGGCTCCCAAGCCGGTCTACGTTCCCCCGCCCCCGCCCAGTTCGGTCGAGCAGAAGCGAGTGCTGGAATCCGCCCGGGAATATGCCTTGAACTACAGCAAAAGCCTGCCGGACTTCATCTGCACCCAGGTTACGCGGCGCTACATCGACCCCACCGGTCACTCCGGCTGGTATCCGGCCGATACCATCACCGAGCGCCTCAGCTACTACGAACAGCACGAAAACTATAAGGTCATTCTGGTAAACAGCAAACCCACCGATGTGCCGCACGAAAAACTGGGCGGCGCCATCTCTTCGGGGGAATGGGCCAGCATGATGAAGGAGATCTTCGAGCCTTCGACCGGCACCCAGTTTCAATGGGAGCGCTGGGCCACCCTGCGCGGCCGCCGGACTCACGTGTTCTCCTACGTGGTTAGCCAGGAGAGATCCAAATACCAGATCCACGTCCCGGACCAGCACATCGTGGTGGGGTACCGCGGATCCGTTTTCGTGGACAAGGAAACCGAGGCGGTCGAAAAAATCACCCTCCAGGCCATGGACATTCCCTCCGGCTTCCCGGTACAGGATGTTCAATTGAGCCTGGACTATGACAAAGCGGACATCAGCGGCCACTCGTTCACCCTGCCGCTGAAGTTCACCCTGAACTCGCGTGAAGGTAAGTACCTGGCAAAGAACGAGGTAGAGTTCCGGATGTACCGCAAGTTCAGTACCGACGCCACCATCACGTTCGATACCCCCGAGCCCCTCCCGGCCGACGCAACCAAAGAAGAGCCTGCTTCCCCGCCCGGCAAATAGCCGTCTCCATCTATTCCGCCAATCACCATAATTTTCTTCTTGACTTTAGTCTATAATTCCCATAGAGTTAATAAACACATGCAGCACATGAGCACCCAGGCTCATCCACACGTAAGCACCGGCTCCGGCCATTTGCGGCGGAAGCTGTTGTTCTACGGGTGTACCTGCATCCTCTAGCGAATGTTCGCGGCGGGCTTCCATGCCCGCCGCGGGCTTCGACGTAGCCGTTTGTGGACGGTCGTGGCAAACCAAAGTAATTCCAGAGGAAACGAGGAGAATACCCGATATGTTTCGACTCATGTGGCTCTTTCTTGCCGGCATGGCCGCTCTGTTCGCCCAGGTGGATACCGGCGCGATCAGCGGAATCGTCCGGGACGCGAGCAGCGCTGTCACCGCCGGAACCCGCGTGCAAATTATCAATGAGGCCACCAACATCCAGCTAAACCTGGTCACCAACAGTTCCGGGTTCTATTCCGCCCAGGCGCTGAAGCCCGGCCAGTATTCCGTGACGGTCAGCCGCGATGGATTTACCACCGAGAAGCGCGCCCACCTCGAACTGCACGTGCAAGAGCGCCTGGAAGTCAACTTCGATCTCAAAATTAACGCCTCCAATACCGAAGTAACGGTGCTGGCCGACTCGCCGCTGCTTGAATCGGAATCCTCTTCGGTAGGCAACGTCGTCCAAAGCAAGACCATCCAGGAACTGCCGCTCAATGGGCGGAATTTCAGCCAGCTTGCCGTCCTGAGTGCCGGCACGCTGCCCTCCGTCCGGTCCGCGGAGCGCGATTCGTTCGTTGCCAATGGAGCCCGCCCGGTACAGAACAGCTACCTGCTCGATGGCATCGACAATCGGAACCGGATCGTCGGATTCGACAGTTCCACGGCTCAATCGATCCAGCCGGTGCTGGACGGTATCCAGGAATTTAAGGTACAGACCAACAACTACTCCGCCGAGTTCGGCCAGGCTGCGGGCGGTGTCGTAAACGTCACGATGAGATCCGGCACCAACGATCTGCACGGCAGCCTGTTCGAGTTCCACCGCAACTCGGCCGTATCGGCCACGCCCTACTTCCAGGCGGTGAAAGGTTTGAAGCCGCAGTTTCTCCAGAACCAGTTCGGCGCCACCTTGGGCGGCCCGGTGATTCGCAACCGCACTTTTTTCTTCGCCAGTTGGCAGAGCGATCGCGAGATCAGCGCTGCGCCCCAGGTGGGCACCGTCCCGCTGCCCTCCCAGCAAAGCGGCAATTTCGGCACGCGGGCGATTTACGATCCGGCCACGGTGCGCCCCAATCCCAATGGCATCGGATACGTGCGCAGCCCCTTCCCCAACAACATCATCCCCAGTGATCGCTTTGATCCCGTAGCAGCCAAGCTGGCAGCTCTCTATCCCGCGCCCAATCTGCCCGGATCCGCCAACAATCTGGTGACCAATCCCAGCCAGCGCGTCTCCGGCGATCAGGGAAACATCCGCGTAGACCATCAGATCGGCTCCCGGGACTCCGTCTTCGGCCGGTTCTCGATCTTCGATGGCCGCAATGCGCTGCCGCCAACGTTGCCGGAGCCCGCCAACAATCGCATGGTCGCGTCGCCGACCGCTCAGTCGATCGCCGCCAGCCACACCCACACCTTCAGTTCCAGCGTGTTCAACGAATTTCGCTTCGGTTTTATGCATACCCGCGAGCAGCAGCAGGCGCTCGCCGATCGCCTGTTCGAGGCCTATGGCATCCAGGGCACTTACCAGGACCCCACCGTCAAGGGTCTGCCGACCTTCGGCATCACCGGCCTCTCCACCTTGGGCACCACCGGACCGGGCAGCCTGAACATTGCCGCCACCGGATCCGGCAATCTGCCGATCGACAAATGGGGGCGCGTCTTCCAGTTCATCGATAACCTCAACTGGGTCACCGGCCGGCACTCCCTGAAGTTCGGCGTCGATATCACGCAGTCCACCCTGCACGGTTTCGTTACTTTGCAGGCAAGGCCTTCCATCAATTTCAGCGGCGTCTATACTCAGGATCCCCAGAATCGCTCGGCTACCGGATCTCCGTATGCCGATTTTCTGCTCGGCCTGTCGAACAACACCACCATCTCCAACCGTCCCAACAACGACAGCCGCCAGCGTATTTACCAGGGCTATGTGCTGGACGACTGGAAGCTGAGCTCCCGCCTCACGCTCAACCTGGGGCTCCGCTACGAACTGGCCAAGCCCTTCATAGAAGTCAACAACCGCCAGTCCAACTTCATCCTGGAGAGCGGCCCCTACTTCGGCCAACTGATTCTGGCCGCCGATGCCGGCAAAATCGGTCGCAGCGCGGCTCTCGTGGATACGGACTGGAACAATTTCGCTCCGCGTATCGGTCTGGCCTATAAGGCGACCTCTTCCACCGTGCTGCGCAGCGCCTTCGGCGTCTTCTACGGGCGCGA
>CAZMRK010000174.1:0-7270 GCA_964568355.1 uncultured Solibacteraceae bacterium
CAGGCGCTGGGCGATGGCTGCGTCGTCGGCCAGAAAGGCCCGCGCGATCTCCCGTACGTGAAATCCGCCCACCGTCTTCAGGCTCAGTGCGACCCGCGATTCCGGCGGAATCTCCGGATGGCAGCACATGAAGATCATGGAGAGCTCATCGTCGCGAAGCTGCTCTTCGATTCCCGGATCGTCCGGCTCGCGCGCGCCCGAACGCGACAACTCCGCCACCAGGGCCTCGGTCTTTTCTCCAATCATGCGGCTACGCCGCACGCTGTCGATGGCCGCGTTGTGAGCCACGCGGAACAGCCAAGCGGCCGCATTGGGCGGCACGCCCTGATAGGGCCAGGATTCGAGCGCCCGAAGCATAGCCTCCTGGACCACTTCTTCCGCCAGATCCAGGCGGGCCGGGCCGAGGAGGCGCGCGAAATGCGCCACCATACGGCCCGCCTGCCGGCGAAACAGGTGCTCCAGCAGTTCCCCGGATTCGGGGCTCCCCGTCATGAGGAAAAGACTTCCCGCACCTCGATGGTTCCTCCGTATTCCAGGTGCGGATGACTCAAAGCCCGTTCTACTGCCTGGTCGTAGCTGTCCGCTTCGATGGTGTAGTAGCCGCCCAGCACTTCTTTGGTCTCGCTGTACGGGCCATCGCTGATCTTGGGCTGGCCGCCGGTCGCGCGCAGGACCCGGCCGGAATTGTCCTTCAGCCGCTGGCTGGCCACGGTGTACGATTTCTTGGTCCAGGCGATGTACTTTTCCAGGGCCTTTTGCATCTCCTCCGGGCTCAATGCCTCCCAGCCGGACGGATCTTCATAGAGCAAAAGCATGTATTGTGCCATCGTTTTTTCTCCTATTGGCTCGCTTCCGTATGTTCGTTCCGGGAAGATAACGAATGAGCCCAGGGGAAATCGACACGGGCCGGAGAAATTTCGGTGCCGGGGAGGCGGGGAAGGACCGCCTCCCCCGGCTTTAGGAGGCGATGGCGCGCGCGTTGGCCTGGACTTTGCGGATCGCTTCGGCGATCTGCTCCATCCCCTGACGGGTATCGAGCAGGACATTCTGCGTGAACCAAACCGCTTCCTGGCAGAGCTGATCGTTGACCGGGCACTCATTGCGTTCCACCCACTGCTCCAGGGTAGCCTTGGGATAGAGCGCCTGGTAAACGCGCGATTTGAGCGCATTCTGGAGGAACGGCTCCTTGTTCAGCGGGGTATAGCCGCCGGAAGCGGGAATGCCTTCGGCCTTGAGCGCTTTCAGGAATGCCGCCCGCGAAAGCCCGCCGAACTGCTCCTTGCGATAGCGCAACATGTACAGGTGGAAGGCGTTTCGCGTACACCCCTCATGCGGCTTAGCCGGTTCGACGCCCGGAATCTCCTTGAGCAGGCTGGTCAGGTGCGCCGCGTTCTGCTCGCGCAGCTTGGCGTTCTGCTCGATGGGAATCATCTGCGTCATCAGCAGCGCCGCCTGGAACTCGGTCATGCGCAGGTTGGCGCCGTTCTGGGTATAGGCGAAATGGTAGCTGTCCACTTTGCGGCCGCGGCCGTTGTTGTGGTACGCGAAGCATCGCTCCACCAGGTCGTCGCTGTTGGTGAGGATCGCCCCGCCCTCGCCGGAGTTGAGATTCTTGGAATTCTGGAAGCTGTAACAGCCGGCCGTTCCCCAGGTGGCCACCTTGCGCCCCCGCCACTCGGCCAGGTGCGCCTGGCAGGCATCTTCGAGCACCGCCAGTTTATGTTTCGAGGCCACCCCCAGAATCGTATCGAGGTCCGCCGGAGCCCCGCCCACGTGGACCGGCAGAATCACCTTGGTACGCTCGGTGATGGCCGCTTCCACCTTCTTGGCATCCATCTGAAAGCTGTGCGGATCGGTATCCACGAAGACCGGCAGCGCGTGGTGCATCAGCACCGCATTCACCGTGGCGACGAACGTATACGGCGGCACCAGCACTTCATCGCCGGGCTCCACGCCCAAGCCATACAGCGAAGTAATCAGCGCGCTGGTTCCGTTGGCCGTGGCCAGGCAATGCTTCGCGCCCAGCAGGCTGGCGTACTTCTCTTCGAACCGATCCACCTGCTTGCCCGCGCCGCGGTACCACCTTCCGGTCTTGACCACTGCGACCAGCGCCTGTTCATCCGCCGGCGCGGTGCGCGGCCAGGAGGGAAAGGGCGTGGTCCGGACAGGAGTGCCGCCCTGCAGCGCCAGTTTGCTATTGGCGCCGGAAGCGACGCCGGAGGCAACCGCGCTCGCCGCTGCGGCATTGACGAAGAAACGTCGGGTCATGATGGCTCCTTTTCGAGTCATGGTACTACATCCCGGCGGCCGTGCCTATCCAGCGCTGCGGAATCGACCGAAACGGTAGTTTCGGTTTTTTTCGAAGTTTTGTTACAAATAAAAGAACTTACGCAAACAGGACCGAAACTACCGTTTCGGTTTTTCGCTCACTCCGAGAGGCGCCGGGCGTGAGCAACCGCGGCCGATGCCAGCCCGCTGAGGCTATAGCCGCCCTCGAGCACCGAGACCAGGCGCCCACCGGCGAAGCGGTCGGCGATCTCCAACATGCGTGTGGTCAGGTCTGTGAAATCCTGGTCGGTGAGGAGAAAACGGCCCAGCGGATCGCCTTCGCGCGAATCAAAGCCGGCCGAAAGGATCACCAGCTCGGGCCGGAACTTTTCAGCGGCGGGGAGCAGTTTCTGTTCAAAAGCGCCCAGAATCTCTTTGCGGCCCGCCCCCGCGGGGAACGGGCAATTCAGCGTGGCGCCCTGGCCCGGGCCGTCGCCGGTTTCGTCAGCGCGGCCCGTCCCCGGATACCAGGGCGACTGATGGGTGCTGAAGAAGAAGACCGAGCCGTCGCGATAGAAAATATCCTGCGTGCCGTTGCCGTGGTGGACATCCCAATCGGCAATCAGCACGCGCGCGACGCCGTAGCGTTTCTGGGCATAGCGCGCGGCGATGGCTACATGATTGAATACGCAAAAGCCCATCCCGCCGGCTGGACGCGCGTGGTGTCCGGGCGGGCGGACCACACAAAATGCGTTGCGGGCCTTACGGCCGGTCACCGCGTCGACCGCATGGAGTACGCCGCCTGCTGCTTCGAGCGCCACTTCATAAGAGTCCGGGCCGACCTCGGTATCGCCGGTGCTGAGGACGCGCGCCCCCGCGCGGATCTCCTCGGCAGCCTGGCGGATGTACTCGCGGGTATGGCAGAGCGCGACCTCGTCTTCGGTAGCGGCCCGAGGCGCGATGCGCAAAAACTGGGGAGTCAGCCCCGAGCGGTCCAGTGCCTCCACGACGGCATCCAGCCGGGCCGGGCGCTCGGGATGGCCCGGTCCGGTGAGGTGCCGCTTATAAAGCGGATCGGCCAGTAGAGCGGTGGGCATAGGAAGCGCTCAGCGTTCAGCGATTAGCTATCAGCTTAAACAAAAAAGCGGAAGGCTGAGTGCTGAATGTTCTCCTATATATACCCGAAACATTTCAACGCCTCGGCGGCCTGGGTTTCGCAAAGCTCCCGGATAGCGGCCGGCAGTTCGGTCCGCCAGGCGTTCATCCGGGTGGCGTTAATAGGGTTGGACAGGTTGGTGTGGTAGCTTGCCTGCCGATAGCGTATGCCGCGGCGCGTATGGTCCAGCATGGCGGCATGATAAGGTACGTCCAGAAAGTCGGTGAGCGCTCGCACAACCGTCTCCGGCCGGCAGACCAGGTCTTCATAGCGGACCAGGCGGTAGCGCTGTGGCGCGTCTTCGAGCAGCCGGTGTGTGGAGAGGGTGAAATCGTTCCACATGCGCGCATAGTAGCGCTCGACCCGTTCCGGCTTCCAGGGCATTTGCGAGAGCGAAAGCATGACGTCCCGGATATCGCGCACGATGTGGATAAATTTGATGCTGGAGGAAAACAGACCGGTTTTTTCGAAGATCAGATAGTGGAAGACATCGTTGGGCGACCGGTCACCTGCGATCGAGGCTCCGGTCTTTTGGGCGACTGCGTCATAGATCGAGGAAAGAATGGCTGGCAGTTCGTATGGCGCGCGCTCGATAGCCGCTTCGATCTCTCCCGGGGAGAGCGACTCCTGGACGCTATAGCGCATCTCGGAGTTCAGAATAGTGGCCAGGATCAACTGCTTGCCGAGCCGCTCCTCTCGAATCCGGCTATATAGAAAGGCTGCGGGAACGATGAAGTCTGTTTCGTGCGGAACGGTAATGTGCGGGCTCTGATCGAGCGTGGTGGCCAGCAGCGTGGTTCCCGAGCGCGGCGAGCCCAAAATTACA
Source organism: uncultured Solibacteraceae bacterium (assembly GCA_964568355.1). Lineage (GTDB taxonomy): Bacteria > Acidobacteriota > Terriglobia > Bryobacterales > Bryobacteraceae > JAJPJX01. The sequence continues at coordinate 4,251 of CAZMRK010000174.1, forward strand.
AACATCGTTCCCAGTGTAACGATCCAGCTCCGCGATTAGCGATCAGCTTAAACAAAAAAGCGGAAGGCTGAGTGCTTTCGTTTACGGCGGACCAGCAGGCAGGCAGGGAGCGCGAACAGGGCGATCGGCAGAGCGGCGGAGGGTTCTGGAGACTGCTGCCCGCCGGCGAAGTTGTAGCGCCAGCCGGACTCGGAGGCCCAGGTGTAGCCGCTCAGGGCCTGCCCGTTGGCATCCAGCAGTTCGAACTGCGGAATGTGGATAGCGACTGAAGTTTCGCTACTGTTAATGACAGGGGCGTCGGACGAAGCGCCAACAGCCAGGACGGCCGCCAAGTCAATCGTGTTGCCGGTTGAGAGCGTGAACGGGATCTCCAAGTAGGGCTCTAGCGGAATATCCAAAGGTGTGCCGTTGAACTGGAAGGACAGCTCATTGATCCGCCCGGAAAGATCGTAGCCGTTGTAGATGTAGAGCTGGATCACGAAGCGGGCGGCTGCGACATTTGCGCCGAAGATTCGAATTCGGTCGCTGGCTTCGGCAGAACTCCTTGCCTCACCCCAGGCCAGTTCGCCGGTCAAACGTTCGCCCTCCGCCGTTTCGGCCCCGGCAAACGCCCAGGCGTCGACGCTCAGGCTGGGGAGCGGGCCCCAGGCATAAGCACTCGCGGAGGCCGGGGGCCACAATGCGCCTTCCGCAAAGCTTCCTTCCCCAACGAGGTTGCAGCCGTAGCCGCCGGCGGCCACGGGGCTCCCGGTCGCACTTTGGTTGTACTGCGGCGCAACGGCATTGAAGATCGCGCATTGGGTTTGGTAAACGATTCCCGCGTAGCAGGTCACGCAGGTGAACGGTAGGACGAGAAACCAGAACTTCATGTTCAGTCCTCCAGTCAGATGGAGTATAGCACCTGGACGTCTGAAATATTTGCGTGGCGGGAGCCCGGCGTCGACGGGAGCGTCGACGCGGCACACTGAGAGTGTGCGCTACGTGCCTCGGCGGTTGCCGTAGAGGTCTACGTGGAGGCGGGGGCTGAAGCGGAAGTTTTCCTGCTTGCAGATTTCGGCCAGCCATTGGCTTCGTTCGCGGAGGGTAGCCGGGTCTACGCCTTCGGGCATCAGGATCACTTTTGCGGGATCGGCTTTGGTTTGCCGGAGAACGCTGCGGATTTCTTCCAGGTCTTCGGCCGCGGAGACTACGAACTTGAGCTGGTAGTCGTAAGTCTCAGTTAGTTGGCGCAGGATTTCCGGCTGGATACGGCGGCTTTCGTGGGGCTCGCGCCAGCGGCCCTCGGGCGTGGAATTGGCCAGCTTGGGGCTGATGCTCATCAGGTCGCAGGCGACCGGATGAACGACCGTGCCAGCGGTCTCGATGGTGATGTGCAGGCCGCGCTCGCGCAGGCGTCCGGTGAGAGGCACGATCTCGGGAGCGATCATAGGCTCACCTCCCGTGACTACGGCGTGACGAGCGGGATAGGCGGCCACCTGATCGAGAATCTGGTCCAGGGACATCTCCTCGCCTTCCGGCTGCCAGGAGGTGTAGGGCGTATCGCACCAGGCGCAGCGCAGATTGCAGCCGCTGGTGCGGATGAAGACCGAGGGCACGCCCAGGAGCGAGCCTTCGCCTTGAATCGAATAAAAAATTTCAGCGATCTTCAAGGCCAGCCTCTTCGAAGCCTTTGCGGCGCAGCAGGCAGGCATCGCACTGGCCGCACGGCCGGCCGCCGGGGCCGGGATCGTAGCAACTGTGCGTCAGGCTGAAATCGAGGCCCAGACGATGGCCCAGGCGGACGATATCGGCCTTGGAAAGATGGAGCAGCGGCGTATGGATCCGGATGCGCGTGCGGCCCTCGACGCCGGCCTTGGTAGCCAGATCGGCCATGCGGGCATAGGCTTCGATGTATTCCGGGCGGCAGTCCGGATAGCCGGAATAGTCGAGCGCGTTCACGCCGAGAAAAATGTGAGAGGTTTCGAGCACCTCGGCCCAAGCCAGGGCGAACGAGAGAAAGATGGTGTTGCGCGCCGGCACGTAGGTGATAGGAATGCCCTCGCCGATCTCGGCAGCGGCGCGGCCCTTGGGCACGGGGAGATCGGAAATCAGGGCGGAGTTACCGAAGACAGTGAGATCGATGCGCGCGACCACATGCCGCACCACCCCAAGCGCGGCGGCCACGCGGGCGGCGGCCTCCAGCTCCACGCGATGGCGCTGGCCGTAATCGAAGGTGAGCGCATAGCAGGCATAGCCCTCGCTGCGCGCCAGCGCCAGACAGGTGGAGGAATCCAAGCCTCCGCTCAACAGACAGACCGCTTTTTCCGGATCAGGCATTTCAGGATGGGCTTGCTTTTATTGTAGCGGTTGACAGGCGGCCTCCGGCTATCCGATGATGAAGCTGTCGTGAGTCGACATGTCGAAACAACAAAATGAAGTGCCCTACGGGACGCTGGACCTGCTGATCCTGAAGACGCTGGAGACGATGGGGACGATGCACGGCTACGCCATCGCGCGGCGGATCGAGCAGGTCTCCGGCGCGGATATGCAGTTGAGCCAGGGCTCGATCTATCCGGCGCTCATCCGGCTCCAGCAGGAGGGCTGGATTCGCACGGATTGGGGGATTTCGGAGACGAATCGGAAAGTGAAATTCTATTCGCTGACCGCCGCCGGAAAGAAACAGCTTCGGGTCGAGGTAGCGAAATGGGAGAAGGCCACGGCCCTGGTGGCGCGTTTTCTGGAGGCCTCGTCATGACGATGCGGCGATTCATTGGACGGCTGGCGGCACTATTGGGCGGGCGGCGGCGCCTGGACCGCGAACTGGAAGACGAAATTCAGGCCCATCTGGAGATGGCCCAGAGAGAAGGCGTTGCGCGCGGTCTTTCGCCGGAGCAAGCCCGCCGCGAAGCGCGCCTGCGTTTTGGAGGAATCGAACAGGTAAAAGAAGCGCATCGCGAACGCCGCAGCTTTGGGTGGATCGAAACGCTGCTGCGCGATTTTCGCTACGGCCTGGCAGGGGTGCGGCGCGCGCCGGGTTTTTC
>CAZMRK010000175.1:0-9234 GCA_964568355.1 uncultured Solibacteraceae bacterium
TAGCCGCACAGTATGCGGAGAAATCGCCTTCGGCGGCGTGCCAGCATCCATACCCCAAATATACCGGCGGGTATGAGGGAGATGGAACAGGGTTCAGGTGTTGGAGTCGTGTAAACAAGGTTATCGATCGCAACCGTCACAAACGGCAACGGGCTCATCTGGGAGCCGCCCGGCGGGAGTGCATAGATTCCGAGGTCGTCGATGCCCGCCCCAATCACGTACATCCCAATGAATGTCGGACCTGTATACACGAAAGACAGTTGGTTTAGATCCGCAGGCCATCCGGAGGGCGTTATATAGACTGTGTCGCCGACGGCCGGGCCGAAAAAGTCGAACCCAATGCCTTTAATCGGGTGCGTACCATATAGTCGGGTTGGAGGGGCGAACGGCAGAACGCTCATACCAAAGCCCCGGCTGGCAAGACCCTGTCCCCCAAATGGCGAGTCTACCCACTGGGGCTCCCTGTCGATAACGTAAATAGACTCCGGGCTGCTCCGGCCTGGGGCAACGATCGCAAACATCAGGTCAGATGTAACCTGCCATTGGTAATACCCGCCCTCTTCTTCTGGCAGCCCGCAGCAGTTGTAGGCAACCGGAACGAACACCTCATCACCCGGTTCGGAGGCGAAGCGCCCCAACTCGAACTGTGTTACGAGAAAGGAGTCCCGGTCGAAAAAGAAGTTCACCGAGGCTGGCGAAGCTGGACCTGCTCCATACAGCGACAGAGCGGAGGCCATGACAAAAAGCCTGGCCCGCATGGCGCGATAGTACTCCCGCGATCACACCTGGTCAATCCCGAAGGCCCGCACAAAAGCTCGGTTTGTATCCTTTCACTCCAATCGGATCCACCCGAATTCGTTGGAATCAAAAAAGGCCACCGCCAGGCGGGAGCTCATCCATTGCACCGAGCGCGGTCCCTTGCCCGGAAAAGCCAGCATCTTCGGGGATCGAAAGGTCTTTCCGTACGCTGCGCTTCCCGTGCCTTCCCACAGGACCACTTTGCTCGAGACGTGGCAGGCCGCGGCCAGGTCCGGAATCCCGTCGCCGTTCCAGTCCGCCACCAGCACATCGCGGATCTCATCGGCGGTCATCTCTCCCTTCTTCGGCGTCCCTGGATGGTAGCTGCCGATGATCCGGAAGCCGCCCGGCTCGTTATGAAAGACCGCTACATTGTCCGAAGGTCCCCGATTACCCACCACCAGGTCCACCCGGCCGTCGCGATCCACATCCGCCGCCTTCAAATGGTAGGGCGTGCTGCCGTGGCTATAGAAATTCTGCTGCACCCGGAAACCGCCGCGCCCGTCGCCTTTCCACACTTGTACCTGGTTGCTCGAATAGAGCGTCACCGCCAGGTCCGGCTTGCCGTCGCCATCGAAATCGGCGATGGCGATATCCCGCGGACCTGGCGGAAGCGGAAACCGCTGTTGCCGGAACTGCCGCCCGCCCTGGTTCAGAAAAACGACGAAGAAGTCGCTCGACCATGCCACCGCGGCCATATCCAGCCGGCCGTCCCGATTGAGATCGGCCATCGCCACCGACGTCAGCCCTGGCGTCGGATAGACCGGGTTACCGGCCGCATCCAGGCTGTTGTCATAGCGGAACGGAGCGCCCTCGACGCTCACCGAAACCGCTTCGTCCAAGGCCCGTGCCGGATCCTTCGCCCCGTAGAGAATCGAAAGATCGCGGCCATCATTGGCCTGGAAATTGGTGACGGCCACATCCGGGCGCCCGTCACCGTCCAGATCGCCGATCGCCGCCGAATACGGTCCGAAGCCGACGCGAAAATCGTGCCGCTCCACCGGTTCGGCGCTACCCTTGGTCAGATATACCGTCAGCACATCGTTCGCGGGCCGCGCCGCCTTGGGAGAGAGCAGTTCGCCGCGGCACGGCAGCACGGCGTCCGGCTGGCCGTCCCCATTCAGATCTCCGGCCGCCACAAAATACGGCTCCGAAGAGGTCGGGCGAAAGCCGCTCAGCATCAGCAAACCGAAAATAATAAGTTTCACGGACATCCTTAGAAGCTGGCTCGCAGCGCGAACTGAATCTGCCGCGCCGCGCGTGATGAAGTAATCTGCCCAAAATTGGGATTACCCAGAAAATCGTTGGGCGGGCCCAGATTGACGTTGTTCAACGCATTATAGAACTCCGCCCGGAACTCCAGCGCGGTCCGCTCGCGCAAAGCGAACGATTTGCTGATCGTGCCGTCCAGGTTCACCAGGCCGGGCGCCCGCAAGACGTTGCGGCCGGAATTCCCGAGCTGGTAATCGGCGGGATTGGTGAACGCGGTGGTATCGAACCAGCGGGCGGCGCTGCGCTCATCTGACGGCAGACTGCCGTCTTTGATCCGGTCCGGCCGGTTCTGGTTGTTGAAACTGAATACTCGCGTGCTCTGCGTACGCGCGTCTACCGGGAATCCGGTCTGCCAGGTAACGATGCCGGCTAGGTTCCAGCCCCCCAGGAACGCATTCACCAGCGGGGACGGCCGCCAGTGCCGCCCTTTCCCTACCGGTATTTCATAGACCCACGAACTGATCACGCGGTGGGTGGTGTCAAAGGTGGAAGGACCGTATTCGCGGGAAATATCGTAGCTGTCAATCGGAGCGGTCGAGATTCCCAGATAGCCCGCTGCGAAATCTCCCGGTGAGTTGTCCAGCGACTTGGAGAAGGTATAGCCCAGCGTGCCCGTCAGCCCATAGCTGTAGCGCTTGGTGACTTCGATTGTGCCCGCGTGGTAGTTGGAGATCGCTCCGCCGCCCCACCCCCAGATGTTGCCGAAATACGGTACGGGCCGCGCATTCTGGCCTTTTCCGTAATCGGCCGGATTCTGAATCTGGTTTTCCAGCAGGAACAAAGTCAGATTCCGGCCGCGGGCGCCCGCATATCCAACCTCCAGCTTCACGTCTTTCGGCAGCACCTTCTCCACCGAGAGATTCCATTGCAGGCTGGTCTGCGTGCGGTCGTCTTCGAAGCGATGCCGCGGCGCCAGCCCGGAGATCTGCCCGCTGCTATAGGACGGAATGCCGGTGGAAAGCCGCGCCACCGGGGTTACCGAATCGGGCACGATCAAAAACGTCTCGATGAAATTCGGGGGATTGAACCCCAGCCGCACGAACGTGCCGCCGCCGGTGATGCTGCGGTATACGCCGAAGCCGCCGCGCACCACCAGGTTTGGCTGCACCTGGTAAGCGAAGCCGAAACGCGGCGAAAAGTCCAGCTTGTTGGTGCGCGTCAGCGCCCGGGAAGAGCCCGGTTGAAACAAGCGGGCCCGGTCCTCTGGAGAGAACGGCAACAGGCCGATGTCGTTCTGCACCGATTGGGAGATTTGGCCGTCGGCGGTGGCCAGCCGGAACTCTCCCAGCGGATTCGCGATGTTGGGATTCGACTGCCGGTCGTACTTGTCGACGGTTGGCGTGAACAGTTCGTAGCGCACTCCCAGGTTAAGCGTCAGATGGGAATTCACGCGGAATTCATCCTGCACGAAGCTTCCGAGCAGCCACTGCCGCCCATAGATCGGATTGAACTGCGTATCGAGCTGGATGGATTGCGGATATCCCAGCAGCAGGTCGGCGATCGCGTCACCCGTATTGGCTACCCCCGGATTGGAAGAGAAGATCGACCCGAAGCGGATCTGGCCGAACGGCACGAAGGATCCGAAAACCGCGTCCTGCAGCCGGCGCACATCCAGTCCGGCTTTCCAGGTGTGCCGGCCTCTTACCGATGTCAGGTTATCCGACCATTCGAAAATATTCTCGGAGGAAAGCAGAAAATTGCTGCCGCTGCCCAGGTCCGTATAGCCGGTCTGGATCGAAGGGAAACTGGAGAACTCTTTGCTCGGACTGGTGCCCATCAGCCCGATATTGCCTGCCGGGTCGGTGCCGAAATTCAATGGCACCTGCCGCACCCGGATCCGGTTGAAACCAGCACGGAACTCGTTGAGCGTGTTCGGGCTCAGATTCCGCACATACTCGATCATGGCGTTATGCGGGTACTGCTGGGAGGGAGCGTTACCGTCGAAAGCCTTGGGTAGCACGTTCGTCGGCTTTGTCGAACTGGGCGAATAGGTGTAGCGGAAGGCCAGCCGGTCCCTCTCCGTTACATAGTAGTCTCCGCGCCCGCTGTACTGGTCATAGTTCGAGCCGTTAGGCGCCTGCGTGCGATAGGTGGTCGCGCCGATATTGGCGATGGGCCAGGCCTGCATCGCAATCTTCTGGCCCACCGGGTCCATGGACGATACCGGAATCTGGTTGCCGGGAAACGGGCTGCGGACATAGCCGTTTCCGGAAGGCCTGGTGGAGACGGGATCGAAGATCGGGGCGGCATTGCGGAAATCGCCCGAGCGCAGCGCTGTCGCCGGCACGGTCACATTGGCAGCGTTCGAGGACCACACCCGCGCCCCTTCATAGGTACCGAAGAAGAACAACTTGTTTTTCCTGATCGCCCCGCCCAGCGAGCCGCCGAACTGATTCTGCACGTAAAACGGGCTGGCCACCGCCGAGAAGGCGTTGCGCGCATTCAGGTGCTGGTTGCGATGGTATTCGAACAGACTGCCGTGGTACTCGTTGGTTCCGGACTTGGTCAGAATCGAGACCACCGCCCCCAGATTCCTGCCGTATTCCGCCGAGGGCGAACTGCTTAGTACACGCACTTCCTGAATGCCTTCGAGCGACGGCCGGACGCTGTCGCGATTGAAGTAAATGGTATTGTTGTCTACTCCATCGATCGAGATACTAACGGCGTTGTATTTGGTTCCACCCAGCACGGTGCCCACGCCGCTCCGCGTATCCAGGTCGAACGTCCGGGTATTCACTCCCAGGTTTAGCACGCCCTGGTAGCTGCGCGAAATCATGGGCAGCGATCCGATTCTCCGCGTGTCCACCGTCTGCCCGACCTCGTTGTTGGTGGTATTGAGCAGCGGCACATCGCCCACCACGCTGACGCTCTGGTTCAGCGATTCGGTAGTTAGGGCGACATCCAGGCGCGCCCGGACCGCCGCCACCGCCACGATTCCGGTCTGGAGATAGGCTGCAAAGCCGGGCTTTTGGACCTCCAGCCGGTACCGGCCGGCCAGCAGGTGGCTGAGCACGTAGTACCCCTGGCCGTTGGTTTTGGTTCCGTACTGCGATCCGCGATCCAGCGATACCGCGGTCACGGCCGCATCCGGAACGGCTGCGCCCGAAGGATCGGAAACCACACCGTCAATTTCGGCTGTGGTCAACGACTGTGCCCGCAGGCTGGCCGACAGGCCTGCGAGCAGACACACGAATAGCGCGATACTCCAATGGCGATTCATCTTCTCTCCTATGGATTGCTTATGAAATGCGAGCCGAAATCCGTTTTGCGGATTTCGCCGGGAATGCCGGCGCCGCGTTTCTGGGCAGCGTGCCCGGCTCGGCGGCAAAGCCGACCAGGCGGCTGCTCAACTCGGCGCCCACGATCTTCATCTCCTCCACGACGTTGGACAGCAGTCCTTCCGTCACCCGCGAAACCGGGACGCTGATGCCGAGCGAGCCGAGCACCGGACCGTCGCTGCCCGCAAAATATGGTACGGCGACGCAGACGCAGCCCTCGACGGTCTCTTCCCAGTTGATGGCATATCCCTGCTCGCGAATCTGCTGTAGCGCGGCGGGCAGGCGTGCGGGATCGGTGTCGGTTTTGCAGGTCACGCGCGGGAAGCCGGTCTCCCGCAGAATGCCCTCCAGGCACTCCGGTGCCAGATAGGCCGCGACGGAGCGGCCTTGCGCGGAGGCGTGCAGGTAGCAGGTCTCTCCCAGGTCCACCACCACGCGCAGAGGATGCGTGCCCTCGATCGCGTCCACCAGGATCACCTGTTGTTTGCGGTAAAGCCCCAGGTACACGCTTTCGTGAAACCGTTCGTGCAGACGGACCAGGAGGCTGCGCGTCAGCTCGTTCAGCCGGTTGCGCGCCGCCACATTACGGCTAAGCTGCAGCGCGCGCATGCCCAGCCGGAACCGGACATCCGGTCCCACGCGCTCGACGTAGCCCAGGTTCTCCCAGGTCAGCAGCACCCGATACACCGAGCTCTTCGGCTGGCCCGTCTCCCGGGCAAGCTGCGGCAGCGTGAACGGAGCGGAGTGCCGGGAGAGCACTTCCAGTACCTGGATTGCTTTTTCCACCACCTCGATCGATCCTGGCTGTTTCATGGAGTGAGACATATCTCACTCAGAGTCTAGGGAAGGACTGTGACACGTTCATGACGGGGCGGAAAAAAATGGCCTTCACCGCTCTGTGACCGGTCGTTGATACACTCAGGGGTATGCTTCGCTCCAAGCGGCTCGCGCTGGCAAGTGCCTTCTTTCTTCTGCTTCTGGTGACGCTGAACCAGACCCGCGCTTCCGTGGCGGTGTCCGGCGGCCGCTGGTACAAGGGCAACCTGCATACTCACACCCTGAACAGCGACGGCGATTCCACGCCGCAGGAGGTGGCTACCTGGTATCGCGAACACGGCTATCAGTTCCTGGCGCTCTCCGACCACAACTTTCTGACGGATCCGGCGGGCCTGAACTCGGTGCTGGCCGCCCGCGAAAAATTCCTTCTGCTGCCGGCCGAAGAAGTGACCGATGCCTACCTGAAGAATCCCATCCACGTGAACGGCTACAATCTGGAGCGCGAAGTTCAGCCCGCGCACGGCGACAGCGTGGCGGCGACGATCCAGAACGATGTGGACGTTATCCGCGGAGCCAAGGGGCTCCCGTCGCTCAATCATCCGAATTTCCACTGGGCGGCCACCGCGGAGGATCTGCTCAAGGTCCGGCATCTGAGCGTGTTCGAGGTCTACAACGGGCATCCGACCGTAAATAATGCCGGTGGCGGCGGGTCGATGTCCTTGGACGAGATGTGGGATGTGCTGCTGACGGCCGGTCGGCACGTCTACGGCATCGCCGTGGATGATGCTCACGTCTTCAAAAGGAGCGGACAGGAGCTTTCCAATCCGGGCCGGGGCTGGATCTGCGTTCGCGCGGAATCGCTGGCTGCCGCCAACATTGTCTCCGCGATTGAAACGGGCAATTTCTATGCGAGCTCGGGCGTCCAACTGAACGACGTCCAGGTCTCGGATAGCGAGTACCAGGTAGAGATCAAGGTCCGGCCGACGGAGAAATTCACGACCTATTTCATCGGAAGCGAGGGCCGCGTGCTCGCCAGAAGCTTCGACGCCGCTCCCAAGTACCGCTTCGCCGGCGGAGAGAAATACGTTCGCGCGCGCATCGAGTCCTCGTTCGGCTCGAAGGCATGGACCCAACCAACTTTCCGGCCGTAGCCGATCGGAAAACCGAAACGGTAGTTTCGGTTTTTCCGGACCATTTTTCTCTGTTTTCAATCATTTGCAAAAATAAAACCGAAACTACCGTTTCGGTCGCGTCCGAATTTTTGGTTTACTATACTTCTGCGGCCAGGTGTTTTTCGGGAGCGGTTTCTATGGGGCGCGGCAGCGCTTGCGCGGTTCCTGTTAGCGTTATAGGAAAAAGCCATCCTCTTGGCGCCACGTTGTTTCCCGGCGGCGCCAATTTCAGCATCTTCTCGCGCGATGCTACCGGCGTCGACTTATTGCTCTTTGATCGCGAGGACGATGCGCGCCCGGCGCGCGTGATTCCGATCGATCCGGTGACCAACCGCACCTATCACTACTGGCACGTGTACGTGCCGGGCGCGCAGGCGGGCCAGATCTACGGATACCGGGTCCACGGACCGTTCGATCCGCCGAAGGGCCTGCGCTTCGATCCCTTGAAGTTACTCCTGGATCCTTACGGCCGATCGATCGTGGTTCCCAAAGGCTACGACCGCATGGCCGCCAGCGGGGAGGGAGACACGACCGCGACGGCTATGAAGAGCGTGGTGGTGGATCTGGATGCGTACGACTGGGAGGGAGACTGCCCGCTGCGACGGCCATCCGCGCGCACCATCATCTATGAGATGCACGTGCGCGGCTTTACACGGAATCCGAACTCCGGCGTTCCGGAGAAGACCCGCGGCACCTATGCCGGCCTGATCGAAAAAATCCCCTATCTTCAGAATCTCGGCATTACCGCCGTCGAGCTGCTGCCGGTATTTCAATTCGACGCACAAGCGGTACCGCCCGGGCTGGTCAACTACTGGGGCTACGAGCCGGTTTCGTTCTTCGCGCCACACCGGGCGTACAGTTCTCGCCAGGATCTGATGGGGCCGGTGGACGAATTCCGCGACATGGTGAAGGCGCTGCACCGGGCGGGCATCGAAGTGATTCTGGATGTAGTATTCAACCACACCGCGGAAGACAGCCATCTCGGCCCAACTTATTGTTTTCGGGGGATCGATAACCTCACTTACTATATCGTGGACGCGGATCGCTCCCGGTATGCCAACTTCAGCGGCACGGGTAACACGCTGAATGCGAATCACGCGGTAGTTCGCCGCATGATCGTGGACAGTCTTCGCTACTGGGTGGCGGAGATGCATGTCGACGGCTTCCGGTTCGATCTGGCATCAATCCTGGCGCGCGATTCGGCGGGGCATGTGATGGCGGACCCGCCGGTGCTCTGGGATATCGAATCCGACCCGATGCTGGCGGGCACCAAGATGATTGCGGAGGCCTGGGACGCGGCCGGGTTGTACCAGGTGGGCAGTTTCATCGGCGATAGCTGGAAGGAGTGGAACGGACGATTTCGCGATGATGTCCGGGATTTTTTCCGCGGCCAGGACGGGACGGTGGCGCGCTTCGCGGACCGGTTTCTCGGCAGCCGGGAGATCTATGGGCACGAAGAACGCGAGCCGGAGCAGAGCGTCAATTTTGTTACATGCCACGACGGCTTCACGCTGAACGACCTGGTTTCCTATAACAAAAAGCACAACGAGGCGAACGGCGACGACAACCGCGACGGGGCAGACGACAACCGAAGCTGGAACTGCGGCGTGGAAGGGCCGACCGAGGATGCCGCCGTGGAGAAATTGCGCAACCGGCAGGTGAAGAATTTCCTGGCGGCTACGATTCTTTCGCTGGGCGTGCCCATGATTACCGCGGGCGACGAAGCGCGCCGGACGCAGGGAGGGAATAATAACGCCTACTGCCACGATAGCGAGATCAGTTGGTTCGACTGGTCGCTAATCGAGAAGCACGCCGACATCCACCGCTTTGCGCGATTGCTGATTGCCAACCGGCTGGAGCGCGATTTGGGAAGAGAGCACCGGCGCGTCAGCCTGAACCAGTGGCTTCAGCAAGCCGAGAGGACGTGGCACGGGGTG
>CAZMRK010000176.1:0-8272 GCA_964568355.1 uncultured Solibacteraceae bacterium
CGCCGGGTTGCGGCCAAAGTAATAAGCCGTGCCGTGAATATCATTGGTCCCCGATTTCATGGACAGGTTCAAAGTGCCACCGGCGCTGAATCCGAACTCCGCGTCCGGGGCATTCTGCTGGATGTTTACTTCCTGCACCGCATCCATGGGTGCGTTGTAGGAACCGCGGGCGGAGATGTTCAGTGTCGTCCCGTCGAGTTCCTGGTCGTTCTTGCCGCCGGTTGGTCCGCCGATGTCCATGCCGCCGTTCGACCACATATAGAACGGATTGCGATGGGCAACATCCCAATATTGATTGACAACCGCCGGATTCAGCAGCGCCAGGGTAAACGGATTGCGGGCCAGAACCGGCAGGTCCCTGAGCATGGAACCCTGCACAGTCGTCGTCATGATGGCGGTGTTGAACTGTACCGCCGCAACCTCTTCGGTCACGTTGATGGTTTCGGCGACCGTACCAACACCTAGCGTTGCATCCACAGTTACGTCACCGCGGGTTAACACGGTAACGTTTTCCTGTTGGTACTTCTGAAAGCCTGAGGCTTCTACGATCACCACGTAGGCCCCCGGCTGCACGAAATCAAACAGGTAGTGACCCGTCGTATCGGTCGGACGATTGGTCTCCACTCCGGTGTTTACGTTTCTGAGTGTTACTTTGGCACCGACTATGGCTGCCTGGCTTGGATCCGTTACAACCCCCTGTACCGTACCTCGATAGTCCTGTGCTAGAGAAATACCCGTCAGTAACCCTGACAGGACTAGCCCCGCTATCATCGCGAAAGATCGCGCGAGAGCTCTTGATGTCAAGTTGTTCCCTTCGAGTCGCCGTTGCAGCGACCGTTAAAGACCCACTGAATTTCGCACCTGTTCGTCACCGGGACACACCCCATAGTGGCCGGTGCAGCGAACGCAATTCAGTGAGATTGTATGTCTACATACTTACTCTGTCAAGGTTATTCGGAACTGAAAATAGGAAATAGGAGCTTTCGCGTACCGCCGCATCATTACGATTTGCCGGATCTGTCACTCGGCCGCGCGCGTTCGCAGGCGGACAAGTAATCGCACTAGTGAACTCCCTAGGTCCGATCCCGCCTATCTTGCCTCCGGCCGCTGCCCGGCGGACCTGGGCGCGGCAAACTTGCCACGGTGGAAACAGGGTCGGCACAAGAGGCTCTCGCAGTGTGGTAAAACTGGTTTGGCGGGGTACCTGATTGCGAGGGGCCTGCCAGGTTTTGTATCGAGACCGTTCGAATCGCCAGTGAGATTCCTTTGAGTCACCAACTGTGTAATGCTCGACAGCCCGATGACGAGGGGCGTCGGTGCATCCGTTACCTCAACCACGAGGGTCCACACCAGACTTTTGTGGCCGAATGGAACGACGGAGATAAGGTAGCGCGCCGGCGCCGGCCCCAACCGATGGAGGCCGCGCCCCGGCAGGAACCCGCTCGCCGGGCCAAAAAGCGCCCCAAGCAGCGGCGCCAGTTCCGATAGCTTTCGGCATCGTTCCTAACTCGGACAAGGGGCCCTACCGCAGGTCCGGACGCGCAAAGCGCCGTTTGGGGGCCGCCTTCAGGGACTTTTGCACCAGTTCCTGCAACAACTGGTCATAGATTTCGACCAGTCGCAGTGAACCTGCGTCTGTACGCAGCAAACACTCGCGCGCCAGCCGGACCTTTTCCCGGATGTAAGGCTTCGCCGTGAGGAAGTAGCGGTGAAACCAGTCCTCCTCAATCGCATCGTCATATTTCCAGTGCGCGTAGCGGCGCAGGACCGGCCACTCGACCTCGGCCTGGCTCAGCACCTTCTGGAGCCACGGCTCCATACCCGGCTCATATCCCTTCAACAGGGCGGGGCGCTCCGCTTCTCCCGCCTGCAGGACCGATTCGAGGTAGAGCGCCAGAGTGGCCCGCTCCAGAATCGCCTGGCGCAGCGCGATGCGGGGATGATCCGCGGCCAGTGTGCGCCGCTCGGTTTCGAGCAGGCTGGTTTCGATTCGTCCCAGGTCGTCTGGCGCCAGAGCCTCCGGCGGTCGCGGAGCCAGGGCCAGGTCGGCCGGCTCGCCCATCCCGCGCTGCCACCACTGCCAGGCTTCGTCCATCCGCATTTCCGGAAAAGCCGGCCGGATCTGGATCTGTCGGCGGCGCCGCTCCCGCCACCCGTAGACCGCGGCAGCCAAGGCCAGCGCCGCCACGAGCGGAAGCAAGTCGCCCAGCACGTTTTCGGATTTCCCTCTTCTGTAGTGTAGGACAGGTCTCCAGGGGATTTTCACCCATCGTTAACCGCAATTTCACCCACTTGCCCCGGCTCGCCCCAACTGTGGAAAAATTTGATGCATTTCTCAACATGTTGATAATGAAGGTTTTTTCGAAATAGGCAAGAAACAAAACAATTTTGGATAAACGGATGCTTGTACTTTTGATCGGCTTTAGAGGTACACTCAGACCGGCAGGGCGTATCTGCCGATATCTGGATGCGAATAACTGGCAATTGGTTGGAGAGAAACTCGATGCGGATGCCTTTTTCGGTCTTCGCGGTTGCTCGTTGGAGCTTGGTATTGGCCGTGGTGGCTGGATCGGTGGCGCTCATTAGCGCACCCAAGCCCACCTTTACCGTACATGACAAGGCCTATTACGCTGACCAGAACACGGTCAATTTCGTTCGTCCCGGGCTGGTGGTGAAACTCCAGTCGGCGGCTATCGCGGCGGACGGCACAATTACCGCCACCGTAAGCGTGACGGACCCCAAAGGGCTGCCTTTGGATAGAGAAGGGATTACAACGCCCGGCACGATCTCGATGAGCTTCATCGCGGCTACGATTCCGAAAGGGCAGAAGCAGTATACCGCCTATACGTTCCGAACCCAGACCAGCCCCATTACGCACAATTCGGCCACCCAGGCGAGTGCGGATTCGGGCGGCACCTTCACTAAGGTCAGTGACGGAGTCTATACCTACACGTTCCGGACGAAAGCTCCGAGCGGATTTGATGCCTCCGCCACGCACAGCATCGGTGTTTACGGTTCCCGCTCCCTGGCGGAATTCGACCTGGGCACGCAGTACGCGGACAACGTCCTGACCTTTGTGCCGAATGGCGGCACCGTGTCCACCGTGCGCGACGTCGTCCGGACTCCGGCCTGCAACGCCTGCCATGATCAACTGGCGTTTCACGGCGGCTCGCGGCGCAGCATGGAGCTCTGCATCCTTTGCCATACACCGCAAACCTCGGATCCGGATACGGGAAATACGGTAGATATGCCGGTGATGACCCACAGGATCCACGCTGGAGCTACCCTCCCCAGCGTTCAGGCGGGGGGGAAATACCAGATCATCGGCAATAATCAGTCGGTGAGCGACTGGTCGAGCGTGGTGTTCCCGGCGGACGTGCGGCGTTGCGAAGTCTGCCACGTGCCCGGCGCCAGCACCCAGGCCGACAACTACCTGAAGCCCAGCCGCGCGGCTTGCGGCGCCTGCCATGATAACGTCAATTTCGCCACCGGCGAAAATCACGTCAATCTCCCGCAGGTTTCCGACAACGAATGCGCCAACTGCCACATTCCACAAGGCGAACTGGAGTTTGATGCTTCCATCAAAGGCGCCCACACCATTCCCGAGCATTCCACTGCCCGGCCGGGTATTAACGTCGATATCGTGAAAGTGGACAACGGCACGGCCGGCAACAAGCCGACCGTTACCTTTACGGTACGGGACGACAGCGGGGCGGGTATTCCGCTGAGTGATCTCACCGTCTCCCCCAGCCGGATGGCCCTGGTCATGGCCGGTCCCACGAAGGACTACGGCTATACCAGCTTCGGCAGTGATGTCACCACCACCGGCTACGTCTCTGAAGATCCGACCCGAAGCAGCTCCTGCAGCTCGGATGGCACCTGCACCTATACGTTTACGCATGCCATTCCGGCCGATGCCAAAGGGACCTTCGCCATCGGCATCGAGGCGCGGCGCGGTCTGACTCTACTGCCTGGTACCAAGCAGGAAATGGATACCGAATACGGCGCCATCAACAAGGTGGCTTACTTCTCCGTGGATGGCTCGACCGTCCAGGCCAGGCGCGCCGTCGTCGACATCAAGAAGTGCAACCAGTGTCACGCTTTCCTGTCCCTGCATGGGGAAAATCGCAATCAGATCGAAATGTGTGTGCTTTGCCACAACTCCAGCGAGACGGACAAAGCACGGCGCGTGACGACCACGAATGCGGAGCAGAAAGCGCTCCCGCCGCAGTCTGTTGATTTTTCCTACATGATTCACCGGATCCACACCGGAGAACAGATGCAGGAGGGCGGCGGTACCTATACCGTAATCGGATTCGGAGGCAGCGTGAACGACTTCTCGGAAGTTCGCTACCCCGCCTTCGACCTCGGCGGCCACCCCGGCGACCGGCGCAATTGCGAGATGTGCCACATTGCCGGTACCGAGCAGTTGCCGTTACAGGCCGGTCTGAACCAGGTCAACAATCCGCAAGGGTTGCTGAACCCGTCCGGCCCGGCGACGACGGCCTGCCTCGGCTGCCATGTCCGCGTTGAGGCCGCTTCGCATGCGCTGGCTCAGACCACCACGCAACTGGGCGAGAGTTGCAGCGTTTGCCACGGTTCCACCGCGGACGCCTCCGTGGACAGAGTACATGCGAGATAGTTGACCGCAAAACGGTTGCTAAACTACTTGTTTACGGAGACTGCCTCTATGCTGCGGCCGCTACCGTTTTCGCTAACGACCCAGGCACTTTTTCGGTTGCGCCGCCCGCCGGCGGCGCAACAGCCGGTACTGGTCCTGGTAGCGGTCCTGTTTTCCTGTGTATCGCTTTCCGGCGGGCAGGCTCAAGAGGCCAAGCCCGCCGAAGCTCCTCCCGCCGACAATAAACCTGCCACCTATGTCGGTTCGGAGACCTGCCAGGCGTGCCACGAAGATATCTTCAAAGCCTTCCAGAAGAACCCCCACTGGGTGGTGCAGACCGACAAGAAGCGCGGCTTTGAAAATAACGCCTGCGAATCCTGCCACGGTCCCGGAAGCAAACATGCGGAATCGGCTTCGGCCGACGACATTCGCAACCCGGCCAAGCTTCCGCCGGCCCAGACCGATCGCACCTGTCTGACCTGCCACCTGAACCAGCCGACGCATGTTGGACGGATCCAAAGCGGCCACGCCAAGAACCAGGTAAGCTGCGCTGCCTGTCACTCGGTCCATGGCCCGAAAGGGATGGTGGCTCGCAAGACCGGCGCCATCAACGAGCAATGCGCCTCCTGCCACACCAGCGAATGGGCGCGTTTCCAGCTTCCCTACAAACATCGCCTGCCGGAAGGGGGCATGTCGTGCGTCGATTGCCACAATCCCCACGGCAGTTTCCGCCCGAGGCAGATGCAGACATTTGCCGCCAATGAGCCGGGCTGTTTCAAGTGTCACGGCGACAAGCGCGGTCCTTTTACCTTTGAACATCCGCCGGTGCGCTTCGAAGGCTGCAACACCTGCCACGAGCCGCACGGATCGGCAAATCCCAGGATGCTGACGCGGCAGGAGGTACGCTACGTCTGCCTGGAGTGCCATGCCAACCTGCCGGTTCCGACGACCGGCGGCAATCCGGTTCTGGGAGTGGTTCCGCCCGCGTTCCACGATCTGCGGTCTCCCCGGTTCCGCAACTGCACCATCTGTCACCAGAAAGTCCACGGGTCGCACGTGGATCGGATGTTCCTGAAATGAGAGCCCTACTGGTTCTGTTCCTGACGCTGCCGCTGCTGGGGCAGCAGCCCGCTCCCAAGCCGGCCGAACAGCCGAAGCCGGAGGAGAAGGCAGCGCCCGCCGAGGCCCAACCCGCGGCCAAAACCGAGGAGACGGCGGCCGAATCCCCGGTGCCGGCGGGCGAACCGGCGATCTCGGGCAGTGTGGACGTGGGCTACCGCTGGCGCAGTACCGTGGGCGGCAGCTTCGATGCCTATCGCAGCGTGGTCAATCTCGGGGAAGGCCCCAAGCTGACCGGCCTGGATTTCACCATCCAGGATCCCAAGCGGAGGCTGTTCGACCGCCTGGATGTGCGGGGCTATAACTGGGGCGACGATCCTTACACAACCGCCTATCTCTCGGCGCGCAAACAATCGCTCTACGACTTCACCTTCGACTATCGCAATCTGGCCTATTTTAACTATCTCCCTTCGTTCGCGGATCCGCTGCTCAACTCCTCCAAGGGAGTTTTCCTCAACGAGCGCTCCTACGATACACGGCGCAAGATGAGCAACTTTCAACTGGAGCTGTTTCCCGGCAAGTGGCTCATCCCGTATCTCGCCTATAGCCGCGACTCGGGCTCCGGACATGGCGTCACGACCTTTGTCCTGGACAGCACGAACGAATACCCGGTGCCGGATCTGCTGCGCGATGAGACCAATAACTATCGCGGCGGCCTGCGGCTGGAATTGAAGCGCTTCCATGCCACTCTGGAGCAGGGCGGCACAACCTACAAAGACGACCAGCAGGTCTACAACAACCTGGACAGCAACTACGGAAACCGGACGACCCTTTATAACCGGCAGCAACTCTACCTGGGCGATCTGCTACAGGCCTATGGGGTCCGCGGAGACAGCATTTACAGCAAGGTGATGGTCACCGCCAACCCGCTGTCCTGGCTGGATCTCTACGGGCAGTTCCTTTACAGCCAGCCCAAGAACGACGTCAACTACAACCAGTTCAATACGGGTAATTTCGCGCTGCTGAGCAGCCTGCTGTTCTACAACGGCCAGCAGGACCTGATCACGGCGACGGCCAAGATCCCGCATACCAGCGGCAGCTTCGGGTTCGAAGCGCGGCCGCTGGCGCGGCTGCGGATCATCGAGTCCTGGTCAACGGACCGGCTGCACAACGCTTCGATCGGGCTGCTGGCGGAGCAACTCCAACTGGCCAACCTGGGAACGCAGCCGGCCACGTCGCCCTTATCCAGCCGGCTGGTGATGAACTATAACCAGCAGCAGGTGGATGTCCTGTTCGATGTGACGAACCGGTTGACGCTGCGCGGCGGCCATCGTTATGTCTGGGGCGACGGCCAGAACCTCGCGCCGGTGCTCAGCCCCGACCCTGCCGCGCTCGAATCGGGCGAACTGCGGCGCCATGTGGCGCTGGCAGGCGCTTCTTTCCGCAGCGGGCAGAAGTTTTCCTTCAGCGTGGATTTCGAAGGGGCGTCGAGCGACGGCGCTTATTTCCGTACCAGCCTCTACAACTATCAGCGGATGCGCTCCCGCGCGCGCTACCAGGCATTCGGCACGCTGGCGCTTGCAGCCGATTTCACGCTGCTGAACAATCAAAATCCTTCCTCCGGGATCCGCTACGATTTTCTGAGCCGGCAGAATTCGGTCTCCGCCCTGTGGACGCCGGCGGGCGGCAAGCGAATCACGGTGCTGGCCGAGTACTCGCGGTCGTCGTTACGCTCCGATATCAACTACATCGCCGGGCCTTTCTTTGAGGCTGAGCGTTCGTTCTATCGCGACAACGCGCATACCGGCACGGTTCTGGTGGATCTGGCGCTCCCTGCCTATGCCGGCCTAAAGCCGCGCGTCTCGTTCGGGGGCAGCTATTTTCTTTCCTCCGGCAGCCGGCCCACCAACTATTACCAACCCCTGGCCAAGGTGGCCCTTCCCATCGCCAAGAACATTTTCTGGACGGGCGAGTGGCGTTACTACGGTTTCGGCGAAGCGATGTATCTTTATGAAGGATTCCGTGCCCATACCTTCATGACCGGACTCCGGCTGACCAGATAGGAGCCAGTATGCGCATCTACCGACTCGCGGTTCTCGGAAGTCTCGTCACGCTCAGCCTGTGCGCGGCCGAGGAGGTCGCCGGGGATTCGCAGCGCGGCGAGGAGGTGTTTCGCAACCAATCGTGCGTCCAGTGCCACAGTGTGAACGGGCAGGGAGGCAAGACCGCGCCCGATCTGGGCAAGCGCGTCGATCGGGACTTTACCCCGGCGGTTCTGGCCAGCACCATGTGGAATCACGCTCCTACCATGTGGGCGGCCCTGGAAACCCAGGGTATCCAGAAGCCGCAGTTGAGCCGGCAGGCGGCCGCGGACCTGTTCGCCTACTTTTACTCCGCGCGTTTCTTCGAAAAGCCGGGTGATGCCGGCCGCGGCAAGCAGTTGTTCACCTCGCATCACTGCGCCGAGTGCCACGGCATCGCCGGCACGAAGGAACCGGGAGCCACGCCGGTGGTGGAGTGGCGGTCTCTGGGCCACCCGATCTTTCTGGTCCAGGCCATGTGGAATCACGCCGGGAAAATGGGCGAGGCGTT
>CAZMRK010000177.1:0-3498 GCA_964568355.1 uncultured Solibacteraceae bacterium
GGAGAGCCATTCCTGCACCTGCTCAACGAGCCTTTCGATTACGACCGGCACAAAGCCTGACCGGGCTACCGAGCCGCGCATAAGCATGCGGTCTCCGACGGCTTTCCCGCGCCCTGCCGGAGAGATACTGGAGACATGGGATCCGACAACGTGCCGGCGCACCTGTTTGCGCCCTTGACGATTCGCTCACTCACGCTACGAAATCGCATCGCGGTTTCGCCCATGTGCCAGTATTCCTGCCAGGATGGCTTCGCCACCGATTGGCATATGGTGCACCTGGGCAGCCGGGCGGTGGGGGGAGCGGGCCTGGTGATTGCAGAGGCCACAGCCGTGGAAGCTCGGGGCAGGATTACCCCTGCTGATTTGGGCATCTGGAAGGACGAGCAGGTACCGAATCTGGCGCGCATCGCCCGCTTCCTCCGGGAGCAGGGAGCGATCGCGGGAATCCAGGTGGCCCACGCCGGTCGCAAGGCCAGTTGCCGCCGTCCTTGGGAGGGTGGCGCCGCCATCCCGCCGGGCGACGTCGGCTGGCAGACGGTCGCTCCCAGCCCGATCCCGTTTCGTGCCGGCGATCCTGTGCCGCTGGAGCTCTCGGTCTCCGGTATCGGGTCGATTGTGGAGGCCTTCGTCAGCGCCGCGCGGCGCGTTCGTGAAGCGGGGTTCCAGGTCATCGAGATTCACGCAGCGCACGGCTATCTGCTGCACGAATTCCTTTCTCCGCTTTCCAACCGGCGCACCGATCAATATGGCGGATCGCTGGAGAACCGGATGCGGTTTCCGCTGGAAGTGGCCAAGGCGGTCCGGGCGGAGTGGCCGGAAAGCCTGCCGGTGTTTTTCCGTCTTTCCGCTACCGATTGGGTGCAGGGAGGATGGGACATCGGCGACGCCGTGGAACTGGCTCGCAAGCTGCGCGACCTGGGGATCGACCTGATCGACTGCTCGTCCGGCGGAGCCGTGCCCGATGCCAAGGTTCCCACGACGCCCGGATATCAGGTCCCGTTTGCCGAGCAGATCCGCCGGGAAGCCGGAGTTCCAACCGGCGCCGTGGGCCTCATCACGCGAGCGAGTCAGGCCGACTCCATCGTGAGAGAAGGCCGTGCCGATCTGGTCCTTCTGGCGAGAGAACTGCTGCGCAATCCATACTGGCCGCTGCACGCCGCCGTCGCTCTAGGGACGCACGCGGAAGCCCCGGTACAATACGCGCGCGCCTTTCCCCAGCCGCAAGCAGTTCACCAGAAATAGCCGCGGGCATTCGCGGTACGGCACTACCGGTGCAGCAAATCATCCCGCAAAAGCGGGCGGCCAGCGAGAGCCGTCCGAAATCCATAGGCGGCGATGGCCACAACCACCAGCAAGGCAAACAGCGCCGGCTCGATGTACCAGGCTCCCAGGTTGGTCGTGATCGGAAAGTTGATCAGGAAATCCACTACCAGCGCCGCTACAATCAGGGGCACCAGCCCGAAACGCAGCAGAAAGACGGCATAGAGCGCGAACACCACCACGTACAAGCCGCCGGTCACCAGCGGAAAGTCGCTTTGGATTCCACGGAACACCGAAAAGAACAGGATCAGCAGACCCGCTGCCAGCCATTCGCTGCGCACCAGAACTCGCAACAGGAATACAGAAAAGAAAGCGAACAAAGCCATACCCGTCGATGCGGAGAGGTTTCCGAGCAGGTTGGCGACAATGTAGCGCGAGCCCAGGAGCGACTGCAACGAGATGAGCATGGGCGGAGCGCCCAGCCGTTCGAAGACAAGGCTGGAGACCTGAAACAGCAGCGTCCAGATCAGCGCGAAATTGACACCGATCAGGACATCGCTGCCCACCACCGGATCGCCTAGTTTGCCGGCCAGAACACGGCTCCAGGAGACCATCGTCTGAGGCCAGTGCCGGCGGACATATGGCTCCAAGGCCATGTAGGCGAGCCAGAACATAACCGACACCAGCAGCGACTGCCCCACGATACGCGACAGGATCTCGAATTCCGCAGGCTCCGGCACGTGGCTGGCGCGGCTGATGCGAACCACCAGGTTGACGCACATCGTAAACACCGCCAGCCGGAAAGCGCCGCGGCGGTCGCCGCGGTTCAGTTGCCAGTTGCGCCGCGCGAGAGTGCAGGCGCCGGTGATCAAGAGGACAAAAGTCGCCAGGAAGGCGATCTGCGTGACGCGTTCGCCGGGCTGGTGCCGCGGCTCCATCCGTTCCGGACGCGTCCAGGGCGCGACGATCTGAAAATAGACCGGCCGTCCTTGCCAGGAGGCGGCTTCGATGCGCAAGGGAATCTCCGGCGCGCCGGGATAGGTTCCAGACCAGGCCACACGCTGGTCAAAGGCCGTGGGAGGGATCCATGTAGGCTCCGCGCTGGTGCACATTTCCGATTCCAGGCCCTCCGCGGAGAGCAAAGAAGCCCAGTTGAGCGCAGGCGGTTTCTGGCCCTTGTCCTCCACCTGTGTCGGCACTGCCTCGAAGTAAAGCAGACGCCCCGCGGGGTCCAGCATGAGCGTCAGCTCGCCGGATCGCTCGAGCGGTGGGACGCGCATGGTGACGGCGCCAAAGGTTCGAACGCTGTCGGTTCGCAGATAGCGCGGGCTTTGCCGGTACCAGAATTCGATAATCGGCGGCCGGCCCGTATCCAGATGGAGGCGGCGCTTGGGATCGTGTCGCCGGTCCACCAGGTATCTCACGTAGTCGTCGTCATGATGGAACCCATAGACGACATCTTCGGGCTTCTGCGTATAGCCCATGCTTTCCACGATGGTGCGAGCTTTATCGGCCAGAATCTCTGGGGGATTGTCAAAGGGTGTGCGGTTGACCAAAAAGACCCGGTTGCTCAGCAGTACGACGGCCGCTAGCATGATGAGCACGGTTGCCATGCACAGCACCGCCGAGCGGATGGAGAGGCCTTCCGTGTTGCCGGCCGCGGCCACCAGATCGGGCGAGGGCGTCTCGCCGGCAGCCAGGGCGGCAGCCAGCGGATCTCCCCCAGGCAACGCCGCCGCCACGGCAATCGCCGAAGACGGCCGGTTGCGAGGATCCGGATCGAGACATCGCAAAATCACCCGTTCCACCGCCGGATCCACCTCTTTCACCAGCGACGACAGACTGACCGGCGTGGTCTGCTCCTGCATGCGCATCAACTCGCCGAGCGAGCTGGCCTCGAAGGCGCGCCTGCCGGTAAAGATCTCGTAAAGCACCAGGCCCAGCGAATAAATATCGCTTTTGATGCTGACTTCTTTGCCGGCGAGTTGTTCCGGAGCCATGTACGCGGGCGTGCCGCTGCGGATGTCGCGCCCCTGGATGTGATCGGTCAGACCGGCCAGCCCGAAATCGGTAATGCGCACCTCGCCGCGGCCGTTGATCATCACGTTGGCGGGCTTGAGATCGCGATGCAGGACGCCCTTTTCATGGGCGGCCGCGAGTCCCGCGCACAGGCTTCTGGCGATCTCCAGAGCGCGGTCCGGAGGGAAGCGTCCAATCCGCCGGAGCAGCGTGCCCAGG
>CAZMRK010000178.1:0-25960 GCA_964568355.1 uncultured Solibacteraceae bacterium
CGCATCGGCATATTTCGTGTGTTTGGCCGGGATGCGGGCTATACCGCTCTGTATACCGCCTATGTCACCTCCATTCGCTGCTGCATCCCGGAGTACAAAGTCAATCTCCAGCACCTGATCGAACTCCTGAGCACGGACAAAAAGAACAACCCCAGCAACTACGCTTTGGTGATTCTTTCGGAAGGAGCCGAGTGGGAAGGCTACCAGGTCAAGGAGTACGGCGACGCGGATGCGTTCGGTCATCGCAAAAAGGCCAATGTGGGCGAAGACCTCAGCGAGGAGATCAAGCGCTCGACCGGCGACGAAACCATCGTCAGCGACCTGACTTACGACCTGCGCTCCGGAAGCCCGGACTTCGTCGACAAGATGGTGGCATCTACCTTTGCAGGAATGGCGATGGATTGCATTGAAAAGAACGAGCACGGTGTGATGATGGCCATCTCTCAAGGTTGTTACGCGGCCGTGCCGATTCCGGATCCGAAGCTGGGGCCGCGCCGCGTGGATGTGGAAACGATGTATAACACCAGGCGCTACCGTCCCAACTATGCCAACAAGATTGGCCTGCCCATCTTCCTGACCCGGGCCTAATTTGTGGATTGGAGGCGGCTGTTTGGAAAGGCCGGGCCGTCCCGGCCTGCGCAGTTGACCCCGGAACTCCGGGAGCGCATCCGCTCCTCGTTCGAAGACGCCGCCGTCGACGAGGAGCACTTTCCTTCCACCATCGACCCGCGTATCTATCACGTGCGATTGATTCGCGACTACTTCGGCGAACTCGGCGGAAAGCGCGTGCTCGACGTAGGCTGCGGCAAGGGACGCTTTGCGCGGATTCTGCGGGAGCACCATCCCACGGCGGAAATCTGGGGCCTGGATATCTCCCAAAGTATGTTGCGCTTTCTGCCGGAAGGCATTCCCCCCTGTGCCGGCATGATGACCACGCTGCCTTTCCGCGATGGCGCGTTCGATGCGGCATATGCCACCGAGTCGCTGGAGCACGCCGTGGAAATCGACGTGGCGGTCGCCGAAATTTGCCGCGTGGTGAAACCTGGCGGCCGCATCGTCATCATCGATAAAAATGCCGAGCAGTGGGGGCGCCTGGAGACTCCCACCTGGGAAAAGTGGTTCCATCGCAAGGAACTGGAAAAGTTGCTCCGGCGTCACTGCCGCAAAGTCTCCAGCCGCTTCATTTCCTATTGGGAAGATGTGGAACCCGATGGGCTTTTTATCGCCTGGCTGGCCGAACGATAGTGCTGCGCGCGGTTCCGTGGCGGCGCCGAACCGCGACCGCCCGGGAGCGGACTGTGCCGTCCATCCTCAACGGTAGAACGGCTGCCAGGTGATCCAGCGTGGCCCATACTTGGGCTCGGGTTTACCCGTTTCGAGCGCGCCCAGATCCGGAGCCCGCCCGGTGAAACCATCGTTCACGGTGGCGATCGGCGTGCCCGCGTCCACGGCCTTGCTGTCGGCCTTCAAGCGGAAGTTCAAGTCCATGGCATGATACACCGCGTGGCGCTTGGTGGGATCGGGTGGGACTAACTTCTCGAAGATATCGAAATCGACTTCGATTCCGTGCTTCTCCTGTCCGGTAGCCGTGCGAAACTCTGCCAGCGTGGGGTACGTCTTCCAGTCTCCGGCTTTCGGTTCGTAAAGCTCTTCGCCCGGGGCCGGCGCGGACCACGTATATTGCGCTGTGGTACCTCGATTCGGCCGGAACCCGTCATAGTCCGAGCTATAGGCATCGGTGGCGTTGGCCCAGGTCATAATCCCTCGATCGGCAGTGTCGCGGCCCAGGAAAAGGTTGTTTCGGAAGTGCGCGTTGGAATAAGGATCGCGAACCACCTGCTCGCCGATGATGGTGTTGTGAAATACGAAAAGCCCGGCAGGCTTGGCGGAGAACTTGAAGGCCACGCCGGTCGGCACATGGTAGAGGATGTTGCGGAAGAAGTACACCGGTCCACCAAATACCGGCTGCGAGCTATAGCCTCCCTGCGCGGCGTTGACTCCCCGGTTCTGGAAGACCCGGACATTGTGCACGCCGCCGTCGGTTTCGATGAAATCATCGTTCGACATGTGCATGTCGTTGTTGTAGATGTCGATCGAAGAGGCCTGCCGCTCCGGATCTTTCTCGGGCGTGCCGTAGGTCGAAATGCCGATCGCATCGTGAAAGTAGGCTATGGCGTTGTGCGCGATCACGTGACCGGGGCCATAGAGTTTTACCGCGTAGTAGCTGGTGAGTTGGTGCGAGCCGTAAGGGCCCGCGCTTGCCCATAGTGGACCGGTCCAGCCGATCAGACGAAAGCGGTCGTCCCGTCCGAGAAACAGGTTGTCGGCGATATAAAAGTCCCGGGAGCCGGCATACTCGGTCCAGACGCCAAAACCGACGTTTTCAAAACGGCAGTTTTTCACCGTCAGCCCGACCGCTCCTCCCACCTCTTTCTGACCTGCAAAGATGGCCACGTCGGTATTGCGGATGGTCAGCCCTTGGAAGATGTGGTACTCGGACGCCATGACATCGAACATGCGATGGTTTCCGCCCCCATCGAAGATTACCTCCCCGTCCCCTGCGGCCATAATCGTGATGGGTTTCTCGCGAGTTGCCTTGAGGGTTAAAGACATCGTGCCGTCGAAGGGTGTCATCATCGGGTCCACGTAGTTCAGCCGTTCGGGTTTGTAGAGTCCTGCGTGAACCAGCAGCGTATCGCCGGGGCGCGCTCGCCGCTCCCAGACTACATTCCAGTCGCCCAAACCCGCGCCGTAATAGGCTTCCAGGATGCTTGTGAAGCTCGGCTCCGTGCGCGGGCCCTTGTAATCCGGCGGATATACATGCAGTTTGCGCCCCTCCTGCGAAGGCTGAGGCTCGCTGCGCGTGCGGACCTTGACAGTATGCGCGGCTTCGCCCGTGACGCCATCGGAATCCGCCAGTTGGAACCGGCATTCATATTCCGTACCCGGTTGCAGATTCAGAATGCTGCCGGCGAAACCGTCCGGCACCGTGTAATCGAGATGTTCGCGCAGCCGGTAGATTCGCTCTCCGCCGACCCGAACCAGGGGCAGCGCCCGGCGCCAGGAGGACTCGCCCGCGGCCCGGTACTCTACTGAGACGGTGGCATTGCGATTCACGTCGCCGCTGATCGACCATTCAAACCCGAGATTCAGCAACGTAGGATGCTCCGCCACGAACCGGCCCGCCTGCGTCGCATTCTGCGCGTAGGCTCCGGCGGCGGCGAGAAAAAGGAGAACGACGTTCCGATAGCCCATGGACTGCCGATTATATCGCTGCAGTGTCCTGACCGTGCTGTCCGCTCCCTTGCGGTCGCGGTTCAGTGGCGGAACGGAACCGCGCGCGCCAGCAAGCGGACGAACCGAATCACGCGGTCGTAGCTCTGGTGCTCTGACCGCAAAATCTATTCCTTTCCGCTTGTGGTTCAATGCCGGAACCGAGCCGCGCGCGTAAGCAAGCGGACGAATCGAGTCATCCGGTCACAGCTCTAGCGCGGTTTTGCCGCCGGCGGAGGTCCCATGAGTTCCGGGGGAAACTGGCCGGGTGCCGATCCCTTCGGATTACGCCGGTTGGACTGACGGCCCCGATCTCGATAGAGGGGGATACTCATCGCGCCAGTCTCCTCCATCACGTCGAACAGCTTGCGGTTCATCTCTTCGATGACGGCTTTATGCTTCGGGCTGTAGATCAGATTGTTGGTTTCGAGTGGATCCTCCTGCAGATCGTACAGTTCGTCTGAATCCCAGATCCCGTAGTAGTGGATGTATTTGTAGCGGTCCCCGCGTAGCGCATGCATGGTGGGGGTCTGTGGATAATTGCACTCCCAGTAGTATTCGTAAAGCAGTGCGTCGCGCCACGGGATCGACTTGCCCTGGAGCAGCGGCAGGAAGTTACGGCCGGGGATGTTGGAAGGAGGTTGCAGTCCGGCGGCGGCCAGGAATGTCGGCATGATGTCGATATTGGCCACAACTTGCCGGAGCGTCTGCCCGCCGGTGAACAACTCCGGACAACGCGCCAGCATCGGCACGCGCATCGATTCTTCATACGCTGTGCGTTTGTCAATCAGGCCGTGTTCCCCAAAAGCGAACCCGTTGTCGCCCATATATACGATCAATGTGGAGTCCAATTCGCCCCTCTGGCGCAAGGCCGCCAGTAAGCGGCCTACCGACTCATCCACGGCGCAAAGCGTCTCTGCATACCGCTTGTAGTATTCGGCGATGGAAAGATCGGTGTGATATGGATAGTCAACGCCATGCCAGCTATTGCGCTGGTCCTGAACCCATCGCGGGCGATGGCGCGCCATGTCTCCGGATTCTGCCATCGTTGGTGGCGGCACAAACGTCGCATTGGCGAACTTGCCTT
The DNA here is from genome assembly GCA_964568355.1 of uncultured Solibacteraceae bacterium. Lineage (GTDB taxonomy): Bacteria > Acidobacteriota > Terriglobia > Bryobacterales > Bryobacteraceae > JAJPJX01. Next base: position 4,361 of record CAZMRK010000178.1, read on the forward strand.
TGTGCCGTTCGGCCGGGATGAACTCGCCGTGGACCGCTTTGTGCGACAGGTAGAGGAACCACGGCTTGCTGCTGGACTGGGCCGAGAGCCAGTCCAGGGCATAGTCGGTCAGTTCATCCGTGATGTAGCCGTTTTGCGGAACACGCTTGCCATCCACGTTCAAGCCGCTTGGCGTGGGGAGGTAGCTGCCCTGCCCGCGGAAACTCACCCAGCGATCAAAGCCCGGCTTGGGATCGTCGTTCTCCCCGCCCATGTGCCACTTTCCAAAGAAGCCGGTGCGATATCCGGCCTGCTGCAGATCCTGGGAGAAGAAGCGCGTGCCCGCGGGGATCGCGGTGTTGTTGTCGACAATCTTGTGCTGGTGGGCGTACAGTCCGGTAAGGATCGAAGCCCGGCTGGGAGAGCAGAGCGCCGTGGTGACGAAGGCGTTCTTACAATGCACCCCGTCCCGTGCCAGCGAATCAAGGTGCGGGGTTTCCAGAAACTTTTGTCCCTTCAGAAATCCCATCGCATCATAACGATGATCGTCGGTCAGGATGAAGAGGATGTTGCGCGGCCGGGCGGCGGGTGTGGACATAGCACGGCGTATCCCCAGCGCGCCGGCGAATGTGCCGAAAAGTATGGATCGTCTTTCCATCATGGTTGGGCCAACAGACCAGTATCCCGCCGATCCGTGCCTCAGTGGGAACCTACTGTGCTTCCGCGTTCAGCCAATAGCCCGGGCGCGCACGGATACGGAATTCCCCAGGGCGGGAGATCCGCACTTCCAGCTTGTGGTAGCCCTCCGCGGCCCCCTGCGGAACAAAGCTGAGAACGTACTGCCGGTGAAGTTCTTGTCCCAACTTTTCGATCGCGTCCTCCAGCCCCTTCTGCCGGGTGAAGGAGAATGTGGCGCCCCCGGTGATCTCCGCCAGGGCCTCCGTCGTATTGATCTTGTTCAGCCGATGGAGCTCTTGAACGCCGGCAATAATGTCCACGCTCTGCTCCCGCGGCATGATTTTGGGATTGAATTTCGAGGGTGGCGCTCCGTTGACCGTTCCCATCTGCTGGGCCGGTGTTTTCGGTGTTTGAACCCGCCCCGGCTCACTCAACCGCCTCTTCGAAGTGAAAGCCGCTTTTAAGGCGGAGTAGGTTGCCGCGTAAATGGTCACATCGGCCGCTTGGGCGCGAACCGTAGCCGCTTCGAGAGTCGTCTCGCTGTTACGGTCTCGGGACTCGGAGATCAGCAGCAGGACGCGCCGGGAATTCGCCCCCTTGCTTAGGTGATCGATGGCTGCATCCACGGCATCGAGCATACGAGCCTCTTTGTGCTCTCCCGGATGAAGCTTCCAGAATGCGCGCTCGAGGGCGTAAGAATCGTTCGTGCACTCCTGCTGCCATTCCACTTTGTCTGCGAAGGTGAGCAGCGCAGCGCACCCACGCTCCCCGGTGATCAGGGGCTGCACCATTCCCCCGACGTTTTGCACTTTCTCCAGGACCGCCGTGGAAATACCGGAAGCCTGTACGGCGATCACTAGTGCAATTGGAGCCACACCTGTGGCAATCGTGTCCACGGCGACCTCACGCTTCTGCTGGTTATCGAAGAGGAGAAAGTCCGCAACATCCAGATCATCCACGGACCCGCCCTTCGTATCGGTTACCGTAACAGGCACAAGCACAAGGCGCGACCCAACGCCGAACCGGGTCTCCTGCGCGGCAAGAGACAGCGCCAGAATCAGGATGGCTGCATATCTCATCGTGATCCGACGTGCACTTGAAGGGCCATCCAGGAATCCCCCACAGCCATCCGGTAGAATAGAAGTTTCTATGCAATTACAGGAAGTTGTCGAGGCGGAAGGCCACCTGATCGACTCCCATGTCATGGAGAACATCTTCGACAAGGTTGTCGAACACAACGGGCGTTTTGAAGTAGAGCAGTTTCGCATCGGCCGAACCAACAGTGATCCATCCTATTTGCGGCTGAAAGTCGAGGCTCCTACCGCGGAGTCGATGCAGCATCTGCTCGAAGAGCTCCTGGGCTTGGGCTGTTCTCCAGTAGACTCGGGCGATGCCATGCTGCGCACCGTAGAACGCGACTGTTGCGCTCCGGAGGATTTCTACTCCACCACCAACCACCGCACCCACGTGCGCCATGGTCATGAGTGGGTGGAGGTGGAAAATCAGCGCATGGACGCGCTCGTTGTGATTCAGGGCGGCCGCGCGTTCTGCCGGCGCTTGCGCGACATCCGCGCCGGTGATCAGGTCGTGGTGGGAATGCGCGGGATTCGCGTCCTGCCGGAATCGAAGGAGCGCGACCGGCTCTCTTTTGCCTTTATGTCCAATGGCATCTCTTCGGAGAGGCAGGTCGAGACGGCGGTCCGGCAAACCGCCAATCTGATTCAGCAGACCATTGAGCAGAAGTTGAAGGTGGTTGTCGTCGCCGGGCCGGTAGTGGTGCACACCGGTGGGGTGCACGGCCTTGCCAGCCTGATCCGCAACGGCTTCGTGCAGGCCTTGCTGAGCGGCAATGCGCTGGGCGTGCATGATGTGGAAGCCGCGCTGCTGGGTACTTCGCTGGGCATCCGCCTGGCCGACGGGCGCCAGGAAGAGCATGGGCACCGCAACCACATGCGAGCCATCAACGCCATCTATCACGCCGGCGGTATCCAAAAGGCTGTGGAGAGCGGACGCCTGCGCTCCGGAATCCTGTACGAATGCGTAAAGCACAACGTGCCGATCGTGCTGGCGGGCAGCTTGCGCGATGACGGTCCACTCCCCGACACCATCACGGATATGAATGCGGCGCAGGACGCTTATGCCGCGCAACTGAAGGGCGCCGGGCTGGTGCTCTGCCTGGGCTCCATGCTGCATTCCATTGCCACCGGTAACATGCTGCCGAGTTGGGTGAAGATCATCTGCGTGGACATCAATCCGGCGGTCGCCACCAAGGTCAGCGACCGCGGCACGGGCCAGGCCGTGGGTGTGGTTACCGATGTGGGCATGTTTCTCGACCTGCTTTCGAAGACACTATCGCCGCAATGAAACGACAATATACCGACGAACATGCCCACGCGGGAATCGACGCTCCTCTCCCCGAGATCGAGACCTGGCCCAATCAGTTCCCGGGCTACGAGATCGAGATCGTGATTCCGGAGTTCACTTCGGTTTGCCCCAAGACCGGACTGCCGGATTTCGGCAAACTCACGTTGCGCTATGTGCCGGACAAGCTTTGCCTGGAGCTGAAATCGCTCAAGATGTATGTCCTGGCCTACCGGAGTCTGGGCATTTTCTACGAGAACGTGGTGAATCGCTTTCTGCGCGATATCGTCAAAGCGGCTAAGCCGGTCAGCGCCACGGTTACCGGCGAGTTCACGCCGCGTGGCGGCCTGCATTCGAAAGTGACCGCCACCTGGAGTAAACGTAGTGCCCGCCGCTGAAGATCCGGATACCATTCGGACCGAGGAACTTACCGCCATGCTGCGCGCGGTGCGTGAGCGTGTGCGCGCGGCCCATCCGCAGACCTCTGCCGGATCCACCGGCATCGCCCTGCCGGACCTGATGCCCCTGGCGCATGCGCGCGACGCGGCCCAGGCCAAGGTGGCCGCCATCGGGACAGTCAACCCGCGCCCCGGCGGCCCGCTCAACCAGGGGATCCAGTGGGTCAAGCGCATGGTGGCCCGGGCGCTCGATTGGCATGTGCGGGAGCAGGTGGAGTTCAATCGCAACGCGCTGGCAGCGGTGGAGGCGGCGCTGGAAGCGCTGATCCAGACCAATCGCGCCCTGGCGCAACTGGGCGAGCTCAGCCAGGCAATCGCCGAACTGCGGGATATGCGTTCGCACTGGTCAACTTGGCGCGAGGAGTGGGAACATAAGCTCTCCCTCAACGAGATCCAGTTCCTGCGCAGCGTAGCCGACCTGCAGGGCGCCTTTCAGCATCGTGTAGGGCTCATGGAGGCGAATTTTCGCGACCTCATGAGAACCCAGCATCATGATTTCGAAGGCGCGCTGGAGCGCAGCATGACCGAGGTGCAAAAGCGCCTCTGGGACGATCTGCAGCGCATTCAGGTGGACTACGAACGTCTCATCCATTCCGAGCTCCGCCTCATTCGCCAGCGGGGTGGCGTTGCACACCCGGCGGAACCGCCAGCCGCGGCAGCTCCGGCCGTCTCCGCGGCAGCTCCCGCCCCGGTGGAACTCGCCTTCGACTACGAGCGCTTCGCCGAGCGCTTTCGCGGTTCCTCAGCCTATGTCCAGGAAAAGCAGGCGTTCTATGTGCCATTCTTCCGGGGCCGGCAGGCCGTGCTCGATATCGGCTGCGGGCGCGGCGAGTTTCTGGAGTTGATGCGCGAAGCGAGTGTGCCGGCGCGCGGTATCGATTTGGGACGCGAATCGGTGGAACAGTGCCGGGCCAAGGGCCTGCAAGCGGAGGAAGCCGATCTGTTCGCATTTCTGGCCGGCCAGCCCGAAGCGGCTTTTGATGCGATCTTCTGCGCCCAGGTGGTGGAACACCTGTCGCCGGAGCGGTTGCCGGAGATGATCCGGCTGGCAGCCACGCGGCTGAGCCGTGGCGGGCTCCTGGCCATCGAGACCCCCAATCCCGAATGCCTGGCGATCTTCGCCACGCATTTCTATCTGGATCCAACGCATATGCGGCCGGTACCCCATCCCTTACTGACTTTTTACCTGGAGGAGTACGGCATGGGAGGCATTCAGGTGCACAAACTGTCGCCGGCGGTCGAATCCATGCCGGCGCTGGCCTCGCTTCCCGAAGACTTCCGCAACGCCTTCTTCGGCGGTCTCGATTACGCCATTTTGGGCTATAAGTTGATATAGTGTCGGGATGCGATTTGCATCTTTACTTCTACTGGCGGGCTTAGCAGTCGCCCAGAGCCCGCAGTACACACCAGTAGCCAGCACCAAGCAAATCATGGCCGCCCTCGTTAAGCCGTCCATGGATGGAATCGGCGCCACCGTCAAAGCCGGGGGCCCGAAAGACGAGAAAGAGTGGGAAGTGGTCCAGCGTAACGCCGCAATGTTGGCTGAGGCAGCCCAGTTACTCGAACTGGGTAACCGGCCCCCCGATCACGATGGCTGGACCAAAGCCAGCCACAAGTTGCAGGAGCTGGCGGAGGCTTCGGCCAAAGCTGCCCAATCCAAAGATGCCGAGGCTTTCAAGACGGCAGCCGGCAATATCGGAGCTTCCTGCAAGGGCTGCCACAGCGTCTATCGTAAAAAGTCTTAGCGGTGGTAATCCGGTCTCTATTTCGCCAGTTTCGCTGCCATTTTCGCGGCGAAACTGGCTACATTGATAATGGCGCGCTCATGCGTGCCTTCTCCAAGCTTTTCCTTCTCGTCGACGCACTCTACTTTGAACTTTACCCGCCGCTTTTCGACTTCTAGAATCTCTGCCCGAAAGGTCACCGTCGTCCCCATAGGGGCGGCAGCCAGATGATACACATCCACGTGCGTGCCCACCGTATCCTGACCTGGCTCCAGAAAGTCCAGCACCAGGTTGCGGCAGGTCCTCTCCATGTTGCCGATCATCTGCGGAGTGCTCAGCACGCGCGCATTTTCCAGCCCCATGAACTGGATAGCCTCCTCACTGGTCACAAGAAGAGTCTGTTCCCGCTTCGCTCCGATTGGAATGTTTGCCATAACCTGTTTTCTGCTTCGCCCAATTGAGTAACTTTTTCGCCCAGGGAAAGTAGTCGCTTAATATCACCAGGCCGGGAATCAGAAAGATCCACCCGGGCATAATCGGCAGGATGAGGCCGGCGACACCCAGGATGACCAGAAACCACCCCCAGAAATGGCGGACGATGCGGCTCAATCAACCCTTCAGCCCGGCCAGTACGCCCCGCATGTAGGCGAACGATCGCTGCATTCCGGGTAACGGATCGTTTCCGTGGATCTCGTACTCCAGGTTTACGCAGCCGGTGTAGCCGATCTTGTGGAGCTCGCGGAAGATGCCGACGATGGGCAGCACTCCCTCTCCCACGTCGCACTGGCTGTCCCGGGAAGTGGTGCTGCGCAGATCCTTGATATGCATATCAAGCAGGCGAGGACCGGCGTCCGACACCGTCTTTACCAGGTCCGCGCCGGCGCGGGCGGAGTGGCCCACATCCATACACAGCCCCACGCGGGGGTCCAGATCGCGAACTGCCTCCAGCACCGATTGCGGCGAAGGAAAATGCTTATCCTCCGGTCCATGATTGTGGATGGCGGCCTTGATGTTGTATTCCTTCACCAGGGCTTCCAGTTTTCGCAGGTTCTGGTGCGTCGGCGCGCACACGATCATCGGCATGCCCGCCATCTTCGCGTATTCGAAATAGCGGCGCATGTCGGCCAGGTCGTCGTTGGGCAGGCCGATGTTGCCGCCGCTCATGATCTTTAAGCCGGCCTTTTCGAACTCCCGCCGACCCTTTTCGAGCTCCTCCGGACTGCTCTTGTAAAGCAGGTGAAACTCCTTGACGCTCACATAGGGAGTATTCAGCGCCTTGATGCACTGGATGGCCAGGCTCCGCTGGAACTCGCGGAGCGAATAGCTGGCAACGCCCAGCTTGATTCCGTAAGGGGCGTCCTCAATGGCCGCACTGGCTGCGCCGGAGCCGGCAAGTCCTGCCAGGCCGGCCGCAGCGCTCATAAAACCACGCCGGGTCGTTTTTGCTGTCATGCCTTACATTCTACTTGCTCACGCGCGGCTCGGAAATAGACCGCGCGTTTGGCTTTGGATTTTTTCAACTGCGTTTCAAAACTGGCGCCTTAAGATGTGGGGTCGGCTTCAGCCGGCGCCGGACTTCCGTCCGGCAAACTGAAGCCTACCCCACTTTGTAACGCGGCAGTACTACGCGGCCACGGAGTGGTGCGGGTCGATGACGAACTTCTTGGCGGCGCCGCGGTCGAAGTCCTGGTAGCCCTTCGGCGCGTCGTCGAGCGAAATGGTGGTGGCGTTCACCGCCTTGGCGATCTGGATCTTGTCGTAGAGGATCGCCATCATCAACTGCCGGTTATATCGCATTACCGGGCACTGGCCGGTGGCGAAGGTGTGCGACTTGGCCCACCCCAGTCCGATGCGGATACCCAGCGTGCCGGTCTTGGCATTCTGGTCGACCGCCCCGGGATCGTCCGTTACATAAAGTCCCGGGATGCCGATTGCGCCGCCGGCGCGCGTAATCTGCATAACAGAATTGAGCACCGTCGCGGGCCTCTCGTCTTTAGCCTCCTTTCCCTGTCCATGCGCTTCAAAGCCGACGCAATCCACCGCCGAATCCACCTCCGGCACCCCCAGGATTTGCGCGATCTGGTCTCCCAGAGAGGCGTCCTTCTTCAGGTCCACCGTCTGGCAGCCGAAACTGGCGGCTTGCGCCAACCGCTCGGGAATCATATCTCCCACAATGACGACAGCCGCGCCCAGCAATTGGCACGCCGCCGCGCACGCCAGTCCGACCGGCCCGGCGCCCGCGACGTAAACCGTCGACCCCGGTCCCACGCCCGCCGTGACGGCGCCGTGATAGCCGGTAGGAAAAATATCGGAGAGCAACGTCAGGTCTTTGATTTTGGCCAGAGCTTGGGCCTTATCTCGGAACTTCAGCAGGTTGAAATCCGCATAGGGAACCATCACGTATTCCGCCTGGCCGCCGATCCATCCGCCCATATCGACATATCCATATGCCGCTCCCGGGCGAGCCGGGTTGACATTCAGACAGATGCCGGTCTTGCCTTCCTTGCAGTTGCGGCAGCGGCCGCACGCGATATTGAATGGCACCGAAACCAGGTCGCCGACTTTGACAAATTCGACGTCCCGTCCGGCCTCGATGACCTCTCCGGTAATCTCGTGGCCGAGAATGAGCCCGTGCGGGGCGGTGGTGCGGCCGCGCACCATGTGCTGGTCACTGCCGCAAATATTGGTGGTGACCACCTTCAGAATCACGCCGTGCTCACATTTGCGCGAGCCCAGCGCCAACTTCGGAAAATCGATCGATTGTACTTCGACCTTGCCGGGGCCCATATAGGCAACACCGCGGTTGCTTGGCATACTTTGCATTACCTCCCAATGAGTGAAGATACTCGTGGGAAATCATGTCATCAAAATACGGGTGAAGAGTCAAGCCGCCTGAGGCGGTTGCCGCACTCTTTTCCTGTTTCAGGGGTGTTTGCGCACCCTTAACCGCTTTCACTGCTGGTTCTTGATAAGTTCCAGCTCCAGCGCGATGCCGACTTCGTCGCTCACTGCGACACCGCCGGTCTCCATCACCGGGTTGTAGAGGATTCCAAACTCCTTGCGGCTGATCTTCGTCTGGCCGCTCACGCCGATCTTCTCCCGCCCCTGGTTGTCCCGGATCGGCGGTGTGGGCCCCTCGACATCCAGAACGACCTCCCGGGTAGTGGCATTGATCGTAAGATCGCCGGTCACCTTGAGCCGCCCCGGTCCCGCCGCCTCCACCTTTTTCGATTTGAAACGCATGACCGGATATCGTTTCACATCAAAAAACTCCGGACCCTTCAGATCCGCGTCTCGCTTGGCCTCGCCCGTGCTAAGGGTACTGCAGTCAATGGAAGCCTCCACCGAGGAGGCCGCCTGATTTTTGGCGTCGTACAGCACCGTCCCCCGGACTCCGCCGAACTGCCCGCGCACCGTCGAAATCATCATGTGCCGCACGCTGAACTGGGCGCTGCTGTGAAGCGGATCAATCCGCCAGCTCGCCACCTGCGCGCCCAGCCCTGGTGCAATCACTCCTGCCGCCCAGAGAAGAATCGAAATAGTCGCTTTGTGGTTCATAAGATGGCCTTGGGCTTCATCGTTCCAAAGCGATGACGCCCCAGGGGCTCGAACCTGCATTGACTCGCTTGATGATGGTATTGGTTGTCAGGTCCAGTACGGAAATATCGTTCGATGGCCCGTTGGCCGAATAGAGAAACTTACCATCCGGCGATAGCGCGATGCCCCAGGGGCGCCGGCCGACTTCCACCGACCCGGTGACTTTGTTGGTGGCGGTGTCGATCGTGAATACGTGGCGCCCGCGCCCTGTGCTCACGTAGAGCTTGGACGCATCCGGCGAGAGCAGCACTGCCATCGGCTTGATCACGCCCGGTTTGCCTAGCGAGATCGTTTGCACCACTTTATATCGCTTCGTATCCACCAGAACGACCGTTCCGTCGTTCTCTGCGTTGATATATGCCTTCGAGCCGTCAGGCAGGAATGCCACCGAGCGCGGCCTGTGCCCGACCTTGAACGTCCGGACGATCTTGCCCGCGGCGGGATCCAGTACGGAGATCGTTCCCGTCTCTTCCGAGGTGATGTAGACCTGCTTGCCGTCGGGTGTGGCTTTGACCCCTTCCGGCTCGCCGCCCACCTTCACCGACTTGATGACGCTGCCCGATGCGATGTCCACTATGCTGACCGCCGAGTCGTCCTCGTTGGAGATGTACAACTGGGTGCCGTCCTTGCTGACGTCGAAATTCTCGGGATCGGATCCGCCTTTGATGATGCGAACCACCTTGTTCTGTGCCACGTCGAACACGCCGATTCCATCGGCGCTCTTGTCCGGAGGCGGCAAGGTGCTTTCATCCACGTCCGGTCCCGCGATCGGCGAGCCGCTCAACGCGACATAGATCGTCTTGCGGTCCGGGCTGGCATGGATCCCCCGCGGCCGTTTGCCGAGTGGCACCGTCGAGATCACGCGGTAGCTCGCCGAATCGATCACCGTCAGATCGCCCGACACTTCATTGGTGACATAGATTCGAAACGCGGATGATTCCTGCGGGGACGGTTGTTCTGTTGGTTGGACCGGCGCGGGGCGGGAGCAACCGCAGCCGATCAGGACGGAAGCTGCGGCAAGGAACGGGAAGATTTGGCGGCTCAACTGGTTAATCTCCTTTGAAAGTAAAATCCATCGCAACCTTGGCGGACTGGGTCACCTTGACATGCTGCTCCTGCGTGCCCAGCGCTTCGTGCCACGCCTCGATCACATAATCGCCCGGAGGAAGGTTGGGAATGTCAAACGTGCCACCTTCGCCGGTCACTGCAAAATACGGATGGCCGAGGACCCCGATATACGCCCGCATCCAGCTATGGATATTGCATTTGACGCGAATCATGATTTCGGGCCTGGCGAACTTTCGAGCCAGCGGCTCGTCGCCGGCCCCCTGGCTGTGATTCCATTCGCGATTGACTTGGGCAAGGGGATGGATATTGTGCGTCACCGGATCGGAGTTCGTCACCCGCAGGATCTGTCCCGTCTGTATGCCCAATATCCTGGGGCGGAACCAGCAGCCCTGCTGGTCGATGACGGCCGGAGCCGTGGGGGTCTCGAAGACCTTGCCTTCCAACCCGCTCTTTACGTACACAAAAACGTTTGCCAGGGTGTGGTTCGCGTTCACCACCAGGGATTCGTCGTAGGCCTTGCCGTGATGGGCTTCCATGCAGGCCGGATCGCCGCTCATGTCGATCGGCTTTCTTCGCGGCTTCTTGCCCGTGTAGTGAATAGTGCCCGTTACCGTCGCCGCCGTGCCCGGGTCGACCTTGAAGAATGCGGGCTCCGCCTTGGACTCCGCCTTACGAGGCTCCGTTTTGGAACAGGCCGTCATGAGGAGCAGGGAACACCCTATGCACCGTAAAATCTTGCGAGTCATCGTTGCCGTCGAATCTCCTCCATAGCAGGCGCGGCTTACTCACCCCCCGGGTTCGCCTTCAGGTGCTCCTCCAGGGGCCGGTCGGTATGAAAATACTTCTTGTAGGCTCCCACCCAGTTGTCCGCAATTTCGCGCTGGGCCTGGCTTAGCTCCAGATCTCCGCTGCAAACCAGTTCCCGCAGGCGATCTTCCAGGGCGTCCTTTACCAAGGCGTTCCAGATCGAGGAATACGACTGCGGCCAGAGGTTGCGAATATCTTCCGCGCCGCCGAGAGCCGGTGTCACCAGGTAATCTACCTCGTAGGCGCGGGGCTCCGCCTTGGCGATCCCGTATTCTTCGAACACCTGCCGTTGCAGCGTCACCGGAACCGCCTTGTTTTTGACGTTCTCCAGCGAACAGACCGCCTGCCGGCTCAATAGCACGGCGGCGCCGGGTGTGAGGCGCGCATCGGGAACCGACACCGCCGGACGGGATCGCGTCGCCCTTCTCCACGGGATACCGCCGGGAATCGTTAGCGCCACCAGCAACACTCCGCCGAGAGAGGCCGCTGCCACTCGGAAAAGACGGGAGGAAACCCAGGACGGAAGCCCGCGCCGGTTCGCATCGGCTGAGGCGATCTGTGCCATCTGCGCCCGCAGCAGCGCGCGCGGGCCGTCGCCAGGCGGCAGTTTCGCGTCGAGAGCATCCTGATGGACGTGAATGAAATCCTCAATCGCGCGCTCCAGTTCCTGACGCCTGGTGCGGCATCGCCAGCAGCTCTCGATATGTTCTTGGGCTGGCTTCGCTCCGCGTTTGGGGAGCTCGCCTTCCAGGTACAGCAGCAATTGTTCATCGGAAAGATGTGAATCCTGGTGCTGCATCGGTTTACCGCTCCGTCGAGTCCCCTGAGGAGATCACCATTGTCTCATGCGGGACCCGCTTGGATGTGCCGCTTCAGCGGCCTATTGGAATATTCCTCCACAGGCGTTTTTGTTCATGATCTTTCTTCGTCAAAAAATATCATGAACAAAACCAGCCCGTTTGGAATGTATGGGTATGGACTTTTACGTGAGCCCCATCCGACGGGGTGTGTTTGCTCTTCTCTTGATCCTGTGGGGCGCGCTCTTGCTGTCGGGGCAGCCCTCCGCCGGAGGCATTCGAATCGAAGTCCGGGATCCGTCCGGGGCGCCGATGGAGGCCTTCGGAAAACTCGAAAACCTGGCCAGCGGTACAGTCCGGAACTTTCAGACCGACGCCCAGGGTCGCTACACGGTTCAAAATCTTCCGCCGGGGCGCTACCGCCTCGAAATATCGCAAAAAGGATTTGCCGCACAGTCGGTATTGCTGGATGTCCACACCGCCACGCCGCTGCAGCGGACCATCGTCATGACGCTGGGGGCCGCCGCCGACCATGTGGAGGTGGTGGCCGCTACTCCGCTCGCCGGAGTCGATCTCATCCCCCGCGAAATCCCCGCTCCCGTGCAGACCGCTACCGCCCGCGACATGGAGGACGGCGGGGCCCTCAACCTCTCCGATTTTATGAACCGCCGCTTTGATTCGATCAACCTCAATGAGGTCCAGGGGAATCCGCATCAGGCCGACCTGAACTATCGCGGTTATACCGCCTCACCCCTGCTCGGCACGCCGCAGGGCCTGTCCCTCTACCTGGACGGCGTCCGGCTCAACCAGCCCTTCGGCGATGTGGTGAGCTGGGATCTCGTCCCGCAGTTCGCCATCTCCGAACTGTCCCTGATGCCGGGATCCAATCCCGTATTCGGGCTCAACACCCTGGGCGGGGCGATTTCCATGCAAACCAAGGACGGCCGCCGCGACCACGGGACCTCCCTCCAATTGAGCGGTGGCAGCTTTGGACGCAAATCGGCGCAGTTCGAGCACGGCGGCTTCAACTCCAAAGGACTGAGCTGGTATCTCGGCGGCAATCTCTTCTTCGAGGATGGCTGGCGCCAGGCCTCGCCCTCCGATGTCCGGCAATTCTTCGGAAAGCTGGGTTGGGAGCGGGGAAATACGGCTCTCGGTCTGAGTTTGGGCTACGCCAACAATTCCCTGACCGGCAATGGCTTGCAGGAGCAGCGCCTGCTCGCCCTGGACTATAGCAGCGTCTACACGATCCCCGATATCACGGCCAACCGGGCGCCTTATTTCGCCCTGACCGGCCGGCACAGCTTCCGCAGCAATCTGTCCGTTTCCGGAAATGCATACTACCGGTACATCCGCACCGCCACCCTGAACGGCGATATCAACGAGGATTCGCTCGATCAATCGATGTACCAGCTAAGCGGCGCGGATATCCGGGCGCTGACCGAAGCCGGCTATACCGGCTTTCCTACCAGCGGAGCCAACGCTGCCAATACCCCCTTCCCGTCCTGGCGCTGCATCGCCCAGGCGCTCGAAGGGGACGAGCCCGGCGAAAAGTGCAACGGCCTCTTGAACCGTTCGCGCTCCCAGCAGCACAATTACGGCCTGTCGGGGCAGATGACCTGGCTCGGCTCCTACCAGGGCGCGCGCAACCAGTTGACGATCGGGGCCGCTCACGACGGCAGCGTGGTCAATTTCTCGCAATTGTCCCAGCTCGGCTACCTCAACGCCGACCGCAGCGTGACGGGAGTAAACGCGTTCGGCGATGGCGTGACCGGCGGTGATGTGGACGGTGAACCGTTCGATACTCGCGTCGACCTCCACGGCGTCCTCAACACCGGATCGGTCTATGCTACCGACACTCTATCCACCGGCAAGTGGAGCTTTACCGTTTCCGGTCGGTACAATCACACCACGATTGACAACCGCGACCGCCTGCAGCCGCTTGCCGGGGCCGGTTCGCTGACGGGAACCCACTCATTCGGACGCTTCAACCCCGCGGCTGGTCTTACCTACAATGCCAGCCCGGCGGCGAACCTGTACTTCGGCTACAGCGAAGCGAGCCGCGCGCCGACATCGATTGAACTGGGCTGCGCCGACCCTACCCAGCCGTGCAAGCTGCCTAACGCTCTGGCCGGGGATCCTCCGCTCCGGCAGGTGGTCACCCGTACCCTGGAAGCCGGTGCGCGCGGAAACCTGGAAACACATTTGAACTGGCGGCTGGGTTGGTTTTGGGCCGAGAACCACAACGACATTCTCTTCGTTTCTTCCACCCAGACCGGCTTCGGCTACTTCAAGAATTTCGGCAAAACGCGCCGCCAGGGCGTCGAGGCCCATTTGGATGGGCGCTTCGGCCGCGTGAGTCTGGGCGGCGGCTATACGTTCTTGGATGCCACCTACCAGTCCTCCGAGACGGTCGATGGCTCCAGCAACAGCGCCAATGAGGAAGCGCTGGACGGCGAGCCCGGAATGGAAGGAACCATTCAGATCCAGCCCGGTAACCGGATTCCACTCATTCCGCAGCACATGCTGAAAGCCTACGCCGCGCTGCAAGCCACCAAGAAGCTGTTCCTGGACCTCGACTTCGTCGCCGCGTCCACCTCCTACGCGCGGGGCAATGAGAACAATCTCAGTCAGCCCGATGGCATTTACTATCTCGGCCCCGGAACTTCCCCCGGCTACGGAGTGGTAAACCTGGGCGGGCACTATCAGGTGAGCGCTCACCTGCAGGTCTTCGCGCGGGTCAACAACGTGTTCGACCATCACTACTACACCGCGGCGCAATTGGGGCCTACGGGTTTCACGCCGCAAGGCACCTTCCTGGCACGGCCGCTGCCCGCCATCGACGGTGAGTATCCGGTCGTACACGCCACTTTCTACGCGCCCGCGGCTCCCATCGGCGCCTGGGGCGGGCTCAAGTTCCAGTTCTGAAGTGTTAGGGCGGCCGTCTTGCAGGCCCGGATCGGTCGCGTCTACAATAAAAGACGCCATCAGCCCTCCGGGCTGTCGGTGCCCGGATCCCCGCGGTCCTTCGCCAAAAAAGTGCGCCGCGGGGATCTGCCTTATGCTGCCGGTGGCCCCCAGGCAATCTTCACGATGCCGGGCCGGACAGCCAGGCTGTGAACCACATCGGGGATGGAAGTGTCGCGCCGGTTGGCCCGCCACGCCAGTTGATAAGTTACCTCCTGGCAGCCGCTGGACGGTGTATAAACGACCGCGCAGGATGCAATTCCAAAATGCTCCTCAAGCAGGCTGGCCCGAATTTCCTCCACCGTCGGGCCGTTTTCCTGCGTCACCACGGTCAGGGTACCTTGCCGGTCCTGCTTGAGCCGCGCTTCGACCGGCCGGAGCCCCGCCAATACCACCATCCCGATCAGCAGTCCGGCGGTCCCCAGCCCAATCTGACCACCGCCGAAGCATAGCCCCAGAACCGTGGCAAACCAAAGCGTCGCCGCGGTCGTTACGCCCAGCACGCCGCTGTCGCGCCGGATAATGGCCCCCGCGCCGATGAACCCCATGCCCGACAGGATGCCGAGTGGCAGGCGCATGAGGTCGAGCATTACGAACGAATCAGGGCGCTTGCCGGCCGTCGCCAGCAGTGCATTGGCCTGGATCATTGCCAGGCACGCGGCCAGCGAAACCAGCAGCGTGGTTCGTAGTCCTGCGGGGCGGCCATGCTCCCCACGGTCGAACCCAATGAAGAAACCCGCGGCGACGGCGCACAGCAACCGAATGAGAATCTCCAGCCATGGCAGTTGGATCGACATACCACCCCCCTATCCAACCAAAGCACGGAACCGCGCGCGCAAGCAAGCGAGCTGTGGCGCCGTAGCGCACGCTTCAGCGTGCAGCGTCGACGCTCTCGTCGACGCCTTGCTTGAGCAATCGCCGGCCACCGAACCGCGCGCGTAAGCAAGCGGAAGCACCGAACCGCGAGCGTGAGCAAGCGGACTCCCCATCACCGAAACCGCGCACCCCGTTCCCCCACCGTAATCGCTTCAATCAAATCCAAATTGTTGCCCTTCGCCGCCCCGCCGCTGATCAGGATCGATTGCCCCCAAAACCCAATCCGGTGTGCCAGCCGCGGAGTAGAAGCGCCCAGCTTCTCCCACTGCTGTCCGGCGGCATCCAGGCGATACAGCGAGCCATCCGCGACACTCACATACAGAACGCCGTCATGGACGCACGCGGCCGGCGCAAAGCCGTTCATCTCGCCCCCGGGCAGTGCCGGCCCGTCCGTCCAGCGATCCGCCTTTGGATCGTAAATCGCTACCTCGCACACGATCTTTCCACGATCATCGAACCCGCCCACGACATACATCCTGCTGGAATCCGCTGCCGCCATGAGCGCCCGCCGTTTGAAGGGTTGCCGTGCGCTCTTCCACTCCAGCGCCTTCGCCGACAAATCCAGTACTTCGAGCGTCTCGGCCCATTTCTCTCCGCCCGGCCCTTTGAGGTTCCAGCCCCCCACCACGATCAGCTTGTCGCCGATCACCACGACATCATGTGACGAACGCGGCTCCGGCAACGGAGGAAGCGCTTCCCATCGCTTGGTCTCCGGATCGAATCGCGCGCAATCCGCTATAGAGAAGATGGCCTGTTTTTCACCCGGCTTGTTGCGCGGTTCCATGCCGCCGATGCGATAGATCTTCCCCTGGTAGGCCGCCAGATTCATGCCCTGCAGGCCCGGGCCGCCGGGGAGTTCTTCCCAGGTCTTGCCATCGGCGAGCTTCAGCCGCCCGAACCGGCCCGAGACCGCATGGGTGGAGTAGGAGTGCGTGTGGGCAATATGGCCCCCGTACACATAGAGCCAGCCGTCGCTCACTACTCCTCCGAAACTGGATGTGGCCTCCGGAAGAGTTCCGAACCGCGTGGCAGTGATGCCCAAAGGCTGTCTCCCCTCTGCCGCGGCGGCCGGCGCCGTCGTCGCGGGCGAGGCGTCAAACACGAGTGTCGCATAGTGCCGCGTCTCTTCGAACCGCTTTCCATCCCGCTCGCCACCCGTGGGCTCCCAGTAGCGCGCCCATGCGCCATACCGCCCCAACGAAGTCAGAACGTCTGTCTGGCCGGCCTGGTTGGTCTTGACTTTTTTCTGCGAGCCATCCGGCAGAATGATCGTGATCTCGCTATCCGGCTGGGGCTTGCCGCGCACCAGAAGTTCGAGTGTCACGGCTCCTGGCTTTCCCAGCGGTACGATCTCCACCGGCGTATCGCCTCCCACCACCTGCTTTTGGCTGAATGCATCGCCCACAATCGACTTTGGGTGGTAGATCAGCACCGAAGGCTTTCCCGGTCCGTGCTGCATCATCCCCAGGTCCGTCGAGCCGTGGACGATCCGTGTGCCCTCGCCGGGGATTTCTATGGTGTAGACCTGCCCGGCTTTCGTCATCGAAAGTGGTGTCTCGCGTCCCTCCGCGCTGCGCACGCTGAGCGTGGTTCCTCCGATCAAACCTGCATCCACCTCTGCCGTTGGTTTGAGGTCTTCGCTGAGAAAGACCTTGGCGGTCTTTCCGCCTGCGTCCGGGACCACAAAGACAAAATGGGCATCCGCGGCAGTGGCCATGCCCGTAAGCAATAGGAGACGAACGAATGAAAGCTTCATAGATCACCCTCCAAGTGCAATCCGTGTGCAATCCATTTTGATTGGCCTACCGCTCGTGATGCGGCAGCGAATAACGCATGCCGATCCGAAAGGTGCGGCCGTAGTCATTCCGGTCGAAAGAGGCTTGCGCGTCCTCCAGCTTTCGATCGCGGCTGTTCGCAAAATTGTCGATCGCCGCAAACAACTGAAACCCGCGGCCCAGGGTCTTGGAGCCGTAGAGGTTCCAGATTGCGTATCCGTAGGCCCAGTCGCTGGGGCCGCTCTCCGACGTGGTCGTCGGCCACTTGCTGAAGAACGTGCCCCGGATGTTCGCGAGCAGTCCCCACCGCGGCTTCGAATATTCCAGCTTGATGTGTCCCTGGTGGCGGTTGCGGTTCTCCAGCCAGGCATGTTGGATCGAATTCACCGCCTCCAGATAGGTATACGCGCCCGAAAATGCCAGCTCCGGCGAGATCGCGACCCGTCCGTCGATATCGAAGCCTTGCGTATGGGCACGATCTACATTGAGGTTCACGAAGGTGAACAGCGCGGCTCCGGTCGCATCATATTCGAAGCTCCCGGGTACTCCATACTGATTGAGCAGCGATGCAAGCGCGGCGCCGGAGCAGTCCTGGCCGCCGGTGGCGTTGCAGATGAGCGAATAGTTGATGAGGTTCTTGAGATTGTTGCGAAACAGATTCACAGACAATCGGTAACGGCCTTGTGTAAAAATCCCTCCGGCGGAGAAACTCTGGCTCGTTTCCGGCTGGAGCATCGGATTGCCGATCACCTGGTATCCGTACTCGAGATGCAGCAGGTGGTAGTAGAGTTCGCCCAGGTTCGGAGCCCGGAACCCCAAGCCAAATGCCGCCCGCAGGATCAAATGATCATTGACGCGATAGACCAGCCCCGCCTTGGGAACCACGTGATTCCCGTAGCTGGAATTGTTCTGGAAGCGCCCGCCGAGAGTCAGGGTCAGATTGCGGAAGGGCTGCATGCGGTCCTGGAGCCACACGTCGTTGGTGGTGAGGTGCTGGCCGGCCCTGCCGCCGACAATGCGGTTGTCGCCTCGATATTGATCCTGTACCCATTCATAGCCGCCCTGGACATAGTTCCACCGGCCCAGTTGCTGGCTGGCGCTGAGGTCGCCCCGGTAGTAGGCTTCGCGCAGGCTCCCCAGATCAAACTGCCCGCCTTCCATTCCATCGGATCCGACGAGGTTGCTGCCCGAGTTCTGGAGGAAGCGGGAGGTGTAGAACCTGGCCTGCAACGTGGTGCTCGCGGTGGGAACAAAATCGCCGGTCAAGGCATAGGTTTGGGTGCTGTCGTTGCCTCGCATCGTCGAGAGCGCCGGCGAGTAGGGTCTGGCCGGATCGGCCCCGGTCACAGTGCCTAACCCGTACTGATGATCCTGATATGCCGTCGAGGTGACGCCAACCGCTGCCCGCGGGGAAAAGGCATACCGCAGTTTGGCCAGCAGGTTCTGCCGGTCCACTTCGGCTCCCACCGTCGAGGGATTGGTCGGAATCAGCCGGTAAGCATCCACGTGGTGGCGCTCCAGGTCCACAAAGCCCGATAGCTTCTTCCATTGGCCCCCGATATCGACGCGCCCGTCGAGCATGCCGAGCGAGCCGCCCGATATCGAGGCATCCAGATCCAGGGGGTGCGACGAATCGCGCGTGATGAGATTGATCACACCCCCCAGGGCGTCGGTCCCGTAAAGCGCGGAAGCGGCGCCCTTTACGACCTCTACCCGCTCCAGAGGCCCCACGCTTTGCTGGGTTAAATCGATAAAACCACCGTTGATGCCGCGTCCTCCCGCAATCGGCAGTCCGTCCAACAGGACCAGCGTCTCCTTCGAATCCATCCCGTCGATCTGCTCGCCCGCTGTAATGCCTACGCCGAATCCCTGCGCGCGTGTCACGACGCCGGGTACCTCGCTTAGCACGTCGCTCACCCGCTCGAATCCCTTGTTCTGCATCTCCTGCCTGGTCACCGGCAGGACCTTGGTGGGTGAGTCCTGTTCCAGTTCGGTGATGCGCGACCCGGAGACCACCGTGACCTGCTGGCTGGAACTCGCAAGCGAAAGCCGGATCTCGCCTTCGTCCTTGGTCTCTCCTCCAGCCACGTCGACTCGCCTGACTCCCGCCGCCAGGCCATTCTTGCTTACCGACAGCACATAAGAACCGGGAGCCAGTCCGGTGAAGGTGAAGGCCCCTTCACCGTTTGTCTTCTGTGCCGCCACCGCTCCGGTGAGGGCGCTCCGAACCACTACCGCCGCCTCGGGCACAACGAGCCCGCTGGGATCGGCGACGCGTCCCCGTATCTCGCCGCCGCCCCGAGCCGTCGCCGCCGGGGGCGCCGGCGTTTCTGTCTGTCCGTATACCATACCGGCCGCAAACGGCGCGGCCAAAAGCAATATCCATGAATTCCGAACTCCACAAGCCATTTCCGGTCTCTCCAGTGCCCGGTGCTTCGCGGCTCCTTCGCCAAAAGTCGGCCGCGTCGCACACCGATATCAAAACGTCTGTGGTCCATGTTAGATAAGACACCTGTTGCTGTCAATGACAATTTAGCAAGTCAGTTGCATCTATTGCCGCATGTGCGGGAAATCACGTGGTCTTACACTCTTGCTCCCAGTATCGCCACTCCCGGCGGCGCTCCCGCCATCCAGCCATAGAATGCAACTCATTTGCAAATTGTTCTTGACATCGCTCTCGGTCGCGATTAACCTGGGACCCATGGAGTCGCATCGACCCCACTTTTTTCATGCGGCTCCAAAGCAGTCTCCAAAGAACTTTTGGCGAAGGCTTTGAGAGACTGCGGCATTTGACAACCCGGATGGGGCTGAATTCTTCCCCTCGGATTCAGTCCCTCCGTTCACGCAGATGGGATTTGAGGAGCTTGATCTTGACTGGAGAACCCGATGCACATCGATAACCCGGGGTGCGTGCTCGCGGATATGCCTCAATTCGGACGCGTCTTCGATTGCGGCTGCTGCGGCAATATTCACCTGATGATCGGCCCGGTGAGCCTGGTGCTTGCGCCGGAAGACTACATCAAAGTAGTCACGATGATCCATGCGAGCGCCGCCCGCTTTGAAACATGGCTCGAAGAAACACGCCGGCTTCTCGACTGCCGCAAGGAGCGCCTGCATGCAAACCCGGACATCGACGCAGATCCCGTTTGAGTCTGGCGTAGGTAGCGGCACGGAGGCGGAGCGAATGGCGGCGCGCGTGGGGGAAGGTGTCGCGCGCCTCCGCCCGGAGTGGATTGCCCTGTTGCAGGTGCTTCCGCAACTGGGCCGAGTATGGGCCGTGACCTCCAATCGGTGCGTCACGCTGAGAAAGTGCGGCGCTTATCCTGCCGCCGGGATCTCGTCCGGACGCGTCTTGCACTCTCCCGTCCGCCTGGGAGTCAACCTCTGTTTTTGGGCATCCGCATTTGCCGTTGTTGCCCGGCCTGGGTGCGAGAACTCCGCCGCGCGTAGCCTTCATTTCTATGGAAGGGACGGTGCGCCGGTGCATGAACTGCATCTCGTGCGTGCGAGTTCCGTCAGGGCTTTTGAGGATCTGGTGGAGGAATTCGTCAGCAGGAACCAGTCGCGGCGGCAAACCGTCGATCCTGACACCGCGCGCCTGGAGCCGGTAGTCTTTTCACGCCTCCATCATGGGGAGGAGGAAATGGAGGTCCTCCCGCTTCATTCACCCGCTTCGGGTGGGGAGCGAACCGCTCTCCGCTTGCCCCGGGCGCGCGTCTTTCGATTTCTTCAACAGATCGTCCTTCGTCGAACCCCCGTTGCCGTCACAGTCGCGAACGCCGGCTGTGTGCAGACACACTCCGGTCGCTTTCGAAAGATCGTCGCCGCGGGTGGAGGTTGGAATATGACGGGCGATGGCATAGATCTGTGCTTCTCGGAGGAGAGCATCGCGGGTGCCTGGGTTTTGAAAGGCCCGGCCGCTGGCTGCAGCGGACGGCTGGAACTTTTCAATGCCCAGGGCCGCGGTGTTGCTTCCTTGGCGCCCGAGCGTACTGCCGGCCCGGAAATCGGCCGCCAATGGCTGGAAGCTCTGGCGCGGCTCGACTCGCAGCTTGCCGCGGCATGATGCGAAAGAGCAACTCGCCGCATGGGGGACGGCTGAGTGTGGATCGCTGAAGGCTTTTTGCGAAGCGGGGCAGCGTACTTTCGGTGCCTCCGGAAGCGCTACCCCGCTTACACGGCCAGGACTTACTGCGTACCTTCGCAGGTTGCGGCTACTTGTTGTAAGCTTTCCGGCTGGAAAGCCTTTTCACCGTTTTGCGTGGTTACTATCCGGCCGTTGATCTTGACGGTTTGCTTCACGTACTTATCCAGGGTCTCGGGCCCGGTGAACGTTACTTTCTCTCCCGATTTCGAATCGGCCACCGCGTATTGATTGGCGCCGCCTGCCTTCGTGAGGCAGCCGGTCACACTCTTGGGGCTATCGCTGCGTTGCTGCGATGGCGGCGGAGAAGAGGGCCGTTCTTGTCCCGCGTTCTGTGCCAGCCCGGCCCCCGCCAACAGCACCGCTGCC
>CAZMRK010000179.1:0-10520 GCA_964568355.1 uncultured Solibacteraceae bacterium
GTCGCCGCGCGGAAGGCGTGCTCCACGCCCAGCAACATCCACGTCTGGCGAAACAGGCGATCCCAGTTGACGCTCCGCTCCCGCGGGTTGATCAGAGCCAGCGGCCCTTGGGGAGACGGCCGGATAAAGGGCGCGACCAGCCCTCCCGGCGTCTCGCCGTCGGAAACAGCCGCGGGCGCTGGATCTTCCGTCGCCTCCCGCGTGTCCGGAATGGAATCTGCCGCTATCAGACGGGCGGAACAAAGGATCAAGAATGACGTTCCCTGAAGAAGCAGGCCGGATTGTCTGCGCAGCATGAGCTCTTATTCATTATGCTACCGGCATTCCCCGCTCCCGGCCGCCCGGAATGTGAAGAATCGAACGCCGTCTCACCGCCGCTCCGCCGTCACCGCGATGGCCCGCACAGTGGTCGCCGCCTTTAGCGATTTTCGCCACCGATCGGCTTCCGCGCGTGCGCCGAAAATGCGGCCTGCCGCCCATCGCAGCGGAGATTTCGCGGAGTGATTTACGGGAAATACCTGTACCTTTGCGCCCGCCCCCTGCGTCAGGGCAATGGCCCGCTGGTCGGCCGCATCGCGAGAACTGTAAGTTCCCCCGATCACGGCATAGCCGGTCAGGCCGGATCCTCCCACCCGTGTATAGGCCACCCGCTCGACTTCCACACGCGCGATCCACAGCACCAGCCCGTCCAGCCACCAACTGGCATCGATCGATCCTCCGCCCGGCTCCCCGCTCGCGCCGCTCAACGCGATGCTCCGGATCTCCAGCCCCTTTTCCGCCCCGCTCACCACCCAAAGCGCCGTCGTGTACCCGTCGCCATATCTCCCGGCCAGGTGCAGCACCAGCTCTTTCTTTCCATCGCCATTCAGATCGCCGGCCGCGGCCCCCACGATCACCGGCGTTCCCCGGCCGACCAGGGCGCTGCCGCCCCTCGAAAACAACAGCCGGACGCCATCGCTACCGGAGAGCGCAGCGACCCATGCCGATTCCAGGCGCACCAGCGCCTCTACCGTTTGGCCGGACACCTTGCTCCCTTCCGTCCGCTTCGGCTTTGAGCCGATCTCCGCAAACTCCAGCACCGGCGCCTGCTCCGCCGAAAGTTCCGCCAGCCGCTGCCCGGCCGCGCCCAGAAATGGCGCGCGCACGATCCCTTCCAGGCCCAGCTCATCCATCAGCGTGGGCCATTCCCGGCCGCGCGCCTCCGCGCCCCATTCGAGCGGCAGCTCCGGCGGCACAATCCACCCTTGGCGCTCTCCCGCCCGGATCTCCAGCCAGGGCATCAGAAATGGATTCAGCCGTGCCGGCAGCATAAGCTGATCGAGCGAAGCCACCCGGAGTTGCGCGCTGGCCCCCACGATCTTCGCCTCATGGCGAGGCACGGTGATGGTCTCGATCCCCTCCGCGAAGGATGCCTGATCGGGCGAACGGTCCGACAACTCCAGCGCGCCGGCTCCCGGGATGCGGGCCGCCGTACCCGCCCCGAACGCGTGTGGCGTCCAGCCGGATTTTCCATCGGCGGCCAGCAAGCGAACCCATTCCCGGCCGCTGCTGTCTTTTTGTACCCCCAGGACCAGCGCGGGGCTTCCCTGCAGGATTGTCTGCGCCGGTCCGCCCACCCGAGCCGCCACCGCCAGCCCCCGCACGCGCCCCACAATCTCCCCGGGTTGCGCGGCTCCCAGCGGCAGGAGCAATGCGAACCAGCAGAGCCACGCCTCAGCCCGGTGCATGGTCCAGTTCCGCGTCGGTTGACCAACCCGCCGCCCGAATCTGCTCCTCCGTAAATCCCACCAGCTCCAGTTCATCCTCGAAGGTCGCCTGCTTATCGACGGTGTATTGGAAGTGCCACCACTCCGTTCCGTTGTAGTTGGTCGCCCAGTCCGAATGCGCCTTGATCCGCTCGAAGGTGCCGCCGGACGTAATCGTATCGGTTAAATCGATGTAGTAGCCGGCCTTGATATCGTATTCTTTCCCTGAGCCGAAATCCCAGCATTTGACGTCACCCTTCTTCTTCTCCGTCCCCTGGGTGCCGTCCTGCTTGTCGGTCCGGCAATAGATCCGCCAGAACAGATCGCTGCCGCTGGCGTCCTTGGCGATGTAGTAGCGCTGGCCCTTCCCCCCGCCGAATCCCTGGTTGATGTCCACCGCGCGGCCGCAGTAATGAAAACTGTAGTTGCTGGCGCCGGCCTTGGATGTCTTGGCCAGGGAGCGCAGCGTGTCTCCATACGGGCCATCCAGTGTTCCCCCGGCGGTGGTCACCGAGGTCAGCACGGTCTCGAAAGCCGCCGCGGCATCCTGGCGCAGCTTGCCGCTGGTGCTGAGGTTGGTCTTGGGAAACCGTCCCACCGGATTCACCCATCCGTTGGTGATCCACTTGCGCACTTCGCCGGCCGTGTCGTGATCGCAGACACCGTCCTGCGCATGGCTGAAGACGTCGGTCTTGGCGACATCCGCCGCGGTCTTGCTTGCCCCCACCATGCGGTATACGCGCCCCGCATGCCTTTGGAAGCGCAGCACGGCCCGCTTGGTTCCGCCGCCGTACAGGCCGTCCGGACTGCCCGACTTCAGATACCCCAGCGTCACCAGGTCGGTTTGCAGCGTTTTCACGTAGCTCAGCGGCGCCGTGGCTTTCTTCTTGTACTTCTTGGCGCCTTCGTCATCTACGGCGTTCAGGTCCAGGCTGAGCTTGTCGTACTCCCAATAATTCGGCGGATAGGCCACCACCGTGGCCGATTCCGTACCTTTTACCGGCACCTTGTCCTTGGCCGGCTCGTCTGTTCCCGTGCCTCCCATGCGATCTCCCTATGCTTCCACGAACAGCGTGCGGCAGAAGACCGCTCCCTTACGGTCGCATGTTACCGAGCCGCGATCGTAAGGGAGCGGTCTTTGTCACCAACTGCTAAGTCACAATCGTCGGTGGCGTGTACGACCCGCCGCAGGATCCATCGCCATCTTCCGCTTTGCCCGGATCGTATCCGGGCAGCGTCCCGTCGTCCGGCTCGTTCAGGTCCACGTGTCCTTCTTTCCCCAGCCCTCCACGGCCTTCTACTTCCACATCGCACGGCTGGCTGAGATTGTGCCCCTCCACCCACACTTTCCCATCGGCGCCAAGCTGCGATGCCAGGATCAGCTTGTCATCCTGCAATACCTTCACCTTCGCGCCACGTAGCGGCTGCTGGTCCGGATCCACCACCTTCAGCAGGAAGCCCGTCGCCGGCTGGCCACCGCAGTCCGACCCTTTTTGCCCCGCCGTCTCCAGCAGAATCGGAATGAACTTCCCGGGAATTTCGTCGTGCTGCACTTTCGACTGTCCCGCCACGTTGCGAATCACCGTGATCGGGTTGCACATCACCGCGCTTTTGATCATCGGGATGTCGCTGTCGCCCTTGAACTCCACTTCCTTCACTGCCAGGCCGTCCGCTTTCATCTTCTTCACGATCGCCGTCATGCGGTTCGCATGCTTGGCATCGTCCAGGTCCGTGTCGCTGTTCTTGATCACCACGGCCACGAAGCGGCTCAGCTTGGGCCCGTTGCCCATCTTCTTGGCATCGGTCAGTTCCTTGCAGAAGCTGGTGTATTCGGGCAATCCGCCGCCGTAGGTCGCGTCGAATACCCACAGGTCTGTAGGAGTATCGTCCGCTCCCTTCTGCCGCGCCAGGTCGTTCGTACAGGCAGCCGCCAGCGGCACGCCGCCTCCCGAATGCCCGGAAAGATACAGCCGTTTCAGCTTCGTGGAATCGATCAGTTTATCCGGCGTGGTTTCCAGGTAGGTGCTGGTCGCGGTCACGCGCTTGGGCAGCCGCCGCAGGCGATTGCAGCAATCGTCCACGATTTTCTTCAGCCGGTCCTTTTCGGTCTCCATCCGCCCTCCGGTCTCCGTACCCCAAAACGTAGGAACTTCGGGGGGCACCGGCTCAGCCGGAGGAGGAGGCTTGGGAGGCAGCGGCGTCACTTTCTTTTTCACCGCCTCGTTATATTTATCCAGTGCCTGGTGATATTCGCGATGCGTCTTTTTCCAGTCGCTGTAATGCGCCGGCGTGTCCAGCACGTCCTTATAGGCAGGATCGAGATTACTGGCGTTGAAGCGGCCCACTTCCGGCACAATCACCAGTGGCGCGTGGGGAGTGGTTGGCAATTTATTCAGGCCGTACTTCGGACCGGACGCCTTCGGTCCTACATCCACTCTGCGGGCAGTCTGGACCCAATCGGGGGTGAGCCCTTCCTTGTGATCGCAGTATCCCACCTTCACATAGTTGTTATGGCCGTGAAAGTAGAACAGCGCCTCGAACTTCGCGTAATCGAAGCCATCCGGCACAAACGTCCAGATGGCCGTCGCATCGTCGCGCGCGGTCTTTCCCGCGATCGGCGCCTCGGGACTGAACAGCAGCGCCGTCTTATCGTCAATCGCCCAGTCGCCGACCGGAGCTGTGCAAGCAACAGGAGGTGCCATAGCCTATACCGGATGCCGCTCGGGCGGGTTGCAGTCTTTGTACCGCTGCTCCAGCTCGTCGAAGATATCGTCCAGCGAGCCGTCCGGAGCGTCCCGTCCGATATCCTGCTGAAAATCGCGGATGTTGTTCTCGAGCGAATCGTCGGCGCAGTAGCCGAAATTGTTCAGCCGGCGCCGCGCGCACTCTTCGCGCTCCTCTTCGTGATCGTCGATAAAGACTTCCAGCTCGTACTCGTAGCTCTGGCTGTCGGCAGGCAGTGTCGTCACATCATTCTCCGAGTAAGGCCGGCTCCAGCGCACCGTTCCCGACGCCGGAACCTCCACGTCCGCCAGGGTGGCATAGCTGTCCTTGGCAATCCCTTTCGAGGAAGCTCCCGGAAATTCCAGTTGATAGGGGCCGTTGTAAACCGGTTTGCCGAAGTGATCGAACAGCCGGATCTTCACGAAGTGCAGCAGCCGCTCGCAAGGCGACGCTTCCGCAAAAGCCTGGTAGAAGCGGCAGGAGTACGTGTCCCGCGTCTTCGAGAACGACCGCCGCTCCTCGCCCGGCGCGCGCCGCTGCTCCGCATCCGAGAAAAAGCGTTTCTTGCATGCTCCCGGGCCGTCGCTCGCCAGCGGGCACGGCCACTGCGCCGGATCCACCTTGCGCGCCGCGGCGAACAGAAACAGCACCACCCGGCGATTGGCTTCGTTCAGCCGACGCCACTGCGGTTTGGGCATGTTCTCGTTCTCGTCGCGAGAAAGCAGCAGCAGCGGATTGAACTCCGAGCATCCCTGGTAATCCGCCTTCCCGCCCGGCGAAGCACCCCGCCCCAGAAAATCGGTCTTCTCCAACGCCGTCGGCGAGAGCGTCTTCATGTAGGCCAGGAATAAGTCGCTCCGCGCGATCGGAGCCCCCTCGCCCAGGAAGCCGCGAATCGTGCCGGTCACGTTCTTCTTCTGCCAGTCGTCTCCGCCGTAGGGCGATTGATAGAGCTTCTCCCAAACCGTGATATCGTGCCGCAGCAACCCGTACACCGCTCGCGCGCGCCGTCCGCTCAGCGCCTTGTTGTATTCGTCGGTGCCGCTGGGGTCGGCGTGGGCGAAGATGGAAACCACCGGCAGCTCGCCCGCCTTCGATTTGTGCCCTTCCCGCAGCGCCGGCAGATTGCGCAGTACTTGCCCGGCATTCGGCATCACGAACGACGAGTCCGTCTCGAACACCAGGTCGTGCAGGCTCATGCACGCCACCGGCGGCAGTCCCAGGCTGACCGTATTGAACTCCTGCCCGGTGGAAGGACCCACCCGGATCGCCACATCGCCGGCCTTCCCGTGCGATGCCGCCGTCCCGAAGTCGGATGCGTCGTAGATCGTCTCGCCCGTTCCGTCCTTATCCCCCATACACTCCTGTCAACATCCGTGCTGGTCTTTCAGCTTGGCCCTTGTGGCGTTGTCCAGCTCGCCGGTAACCTTCAGCCCGTAATCGCACTGAAACTCTTCGATCGCGTTGCGCAGCCTGGCTTCTTCGCTGTCCTCCACGGCTCCGGCGTAGTAGCCCAGATTGATGAGCCGCTGCCGCCATCCGCTGTCTTCGTCCGCGGGGTCCAGGTGCCCGATTTTCACCGGCAGCTCCAGGTCCAGGCTGGGAATTCGCAGCACGCCGTTCTCGGCTGTCGCCGCGATGGCTTGCTCGATCTTCCCCTTCCCGTCGGTCTGGAGCGCAAACTTCCGCCCTTCCACCTCCAGTTCGCAATCCGCGTTGGCCACCGGCTCGTTGTCGAAATCACGCACCACCAGGCGCAGCATCAGCATCGGCCCTTTCAGCTTGAACACGTGCAGGTCGGTCGTGGGCCGTGTCTCCGTCTTCTGCTGCCTGGGTGGGATGAATAGCACATCTCCCGGCAGCAGCACGTTGGGATTGCCGCGTTTCTGCTTGAGCTCCGCGTTCTGCGGATCGTCCCAGATCAGCCGGTAGTCCCGAAATCCGAATTGCAGCGCCACTCGCGACAGGTGATCCCCCTGCCGGATCGTATACGAGGGCATCGCCTACGCACTCCACTCCCGTGCGTCCAGATTCGGAAACGAAATCTGGCAATCGCCCGGCGTCACATCTTCCAGCCAGGCTTCTCCCGAGCTGTCCAATTGCCCATCGGCTACCGACCCGTCCGCCAGCACCACCCGATATCGCTCATTGGCGACCGGCAGATTATCCGGACCGACCAGCCGGATAGCCACCCAGGTCAGCGCGCGCCGCCGCTGCGGAGCTCCGCCCGTATTGCGCGGCGCCGCATCGTCTTCGTCCTTCTTCTTCTGAGCGCCCGCGGGGGTACCCCCGCCGCTGCTCTCCTTCCCCTCCGCGATCGGTTGCCCCGGGCGCACCAGCACCAGCCGCCCCCGCCGGAACTCTTCCTCCAGCCGGGCGCACAGCCAGTGCAGATCCTGACGGGACCGCCCCATGGTGCCCCACAACTCCGCGCACAAGTCCAGCAGCGTGCGCTGCGTGAACGTCTCCGCGAGACCCCGCCGCAGCCGCGCTCCCAGCCAGGGGGGATTGCGCACTTCTTCCTGCCCCTCCGGAACATCGCAGGCCAAGACAATCAGCCAGTCTTTTCCCGCGAAATCGAGGCGCCAGCTCCGTCGACACACTGTGCCCGTCCGCTGCATCCCGAAAAAGTGTAGACAATGGACCTCCGCCAGACAATAGGACTGCCCAAAAGTACGTCCTGTACTAGAAATCGGCCGAGGGTGGTACCCGAATGTGCGCTCCCAGTGATTCGGCCTCGATATAGATATGCCGGAAAAGCGGAAACTCCGCGCGAATAGCCCGCTCCAGCCGGTCGATCGCCGCCATCACCTCGCCGGCCGAGAGATTTCGGCGGAACTGTACCTCGAGCCCCAATAGTACCGTTTCGGGGCCAAAGTAGACCGTCAGCGGGCGCGCCGCCGCCTCCACCGCGTCGTCCTGTCGGGCGATCTCCTGAATCCGTTCCAGCGTGGATGCCCGCGCCCCTTCCCCCACCAGCAACCCCTTCGATTCATTCGCCAGCAGCACCGCGGCAGCCGCCAGAATCAGCCCGATCGCCACCGAAGCAGCGCCGTCCAGCGCCGGCATATCCAGCAACTGGCTGAGCCACACCCCCAGCAGTGCCGCCAGCAATCCCAGCAGCGCCGCGGCGTCTTCAAACAGGACCGTAAACGTGCTCGGATCCTTGCTCCCGCGGACCGCCTCCCAGATTCCCCCGCTCCCGGCCGATGCCCGGAACTCGCGGTAGGCCACCACCAGCGAGTACCCCTCGCACAGGATCGAAATACCCAACACGATATAGTTCCATACCGGATTTTCGAGCGGCCGCGGCTCCTGCAGGTGCAGGATGCCTTCGTACAACGAGACCCCGCCGCCTACGCCGAAAATCAGCATGGCCACGATCAGTGTCCAAAAGTACAGTTCTTTGCCGTGCCCGAACGGGTGTGCCTCGTCCGGCGGCCGCCGGCTCCGGCTTAGACCGAACAGCAGCAGAATCCCATTGCCCGTATCGACCAGCGAGTGAATGCCCTCGGAAAGCATCGCCGAGCTTCCGGAGAAAAAGGCCGCGGCGAACTTCGAAGCGGCGATTACCAGGTTTCCGGCAATCGCCGCGTAAATGGCCTTGGGAGCGTGCGCCATTTGCTCATTGTGACAGCGCCGCTCAGAGGTCCGTCAGAACATTTTGCAGGGCCGCCACCAGTCCGGGCCCCATCTGCCGGATCTCCGCTACGTGCTGCGCCGAAAGCGCCGCCAGGACCTTTTCCCCGCTCGCGGTCAGCTCCACGATCACCTGCCGCCGGTCCTGCTTCCCCGGTCGCCGCCGCACGAAGTCGTGCTGCACCATCCGGTCCACCAGTTCCACCGTGCTGTGATGCCGGATTTGCAGGCGCTCGGCTAAATACCCGATGGTTGGACCGGGATTTTCCCCCGGAAAGCCCTTTACCGCCAGCAAAAGCTGGTGTTGCTGCGGTTCGAGACCGGCCGCCCGCGCCGCCTGTTCACTGAAAGCCAGAAATTTGCGGATCCGGTAGCGAAACTCCGCCAGAGAACGGTACTGCGATAGCGAGACTGTGGCTTCGGTGCTCATCATGAGGAAACAGCGTCTTCCCCATGTTAGCCTGCGCAAACCGGGGACTGGCATGAATTTCGCCGCCTTTGCAAAATTCGCTGCCTGCCCCGGTTTGCCACAAGTGGCCTCCGCCGGAATTTCACTTAGATCCACTCCATCCGGGGCAAACTTACCCAAAATACATACTAAACTTTGGCCCCAAAACCGGCCTCTCCGCATAGAGGGTGTTGCACCGTCAAAATATTGACGGAGAGAAAATACTCGCCTATTATGTAGAGCAGTTCTCGAGAGAAGTTTGAAATCGCTTCAGGAGCGGCAGGCGCCTTTCCATTCCGGTCTGGGCGCACTGTGCGCGCGGCGGGAGTGTGTCGCCGTGACTCTGGGAGTACGGCCTTGAAGGACAAACAAAATGCGCCATCGAAACCAACCCTGGGTGATCGTCTTGAGCATGCTTCTGGCCTGCTCCGGCGGTCGTCCGGTCGAAGCGGCACAAACCGATCCCTCTCCTCCCCAGGCTCCGGGGCTCAATATCGTTCTGGTCGAAGGTGAGGGCGCCATCAACAACGTCAAGCTTCGCACCGCGCGCGAAATGGTGGTTCGCGTCGAAGACCAGAACCACAAGCCCGTCGCCGGTGCCGCCGTTGCCTTCACCCTGCCCTCTCAGGGAGCTGGCGGGACCTTCGCCCACGGCAGCCGCCTGCTCACCGTCCTGACCGATCAGAACGGCCAGGCCGTCGTCAAGGCCATGAGGCCCAATCGTGTCCTGGGCAGCTTCAAAATCAACGTGACCGCCTCCTTCCAGGGCCAGACCGCTACCGCCGCCATCACCCAGACCAACGTGCTGGCCGGCGCCGCCAGTGCTGCCGCCGGAGGAGCCGCTGCCGGAGGCGCCGCGGCCGGTGGAACTGCGGCCGGCGGCCTCTCCGCTGGAGTCATCGCGGGCATCGTCGTGGGTGCAGCCGCGGTCGCCGCCGGCGTCGGTGTTGCCGTCACTCGTGGCGGCGGTAGCAGCGCCCCCACTGCCCGCGTCGGCGCCGGAGGCCCGGTCGTCGTGGGCGGGCCCCGCTAAGTCCCCTGTCGGCCTCGTTTCACACGGAGTCCCCTATGTCGCGCCACTTCCTCACACTTCCACTCGCTTTCTGCCTCGCTGCCGCGTGCGCCGCGGCCGCCGGTGCCGGACGCGTCCAGACCCACCGCCTCTCGGATTCCTCTCGCGACGCCGCGTCCGGTTTCTTCGCGACCCCCTTCCTCGGGTATATCCCTGGCTCCGCGCCCAACCAGTTGCGCCCCCTGCTCGGCATTCCGGGAGCGGCTCGCGTGGGCCAGGCTCTCCTCTTTCCCGATTCCGTGACGCTCCTCCACCTTTCACCCCAGGATCGCTATGCCCTGGTCGAGCAGTCCCCCGATTCGCCCATCGGCATCGCGCTGCTCGCCCCCGATCGCATCCATCTCTCCGCCGGCGGCACCGCCGACCCCATTTCCGTCTCCACCCTTCCCCATGCGCTGCCCGCCGCCGACCTGGCCGCCTTCAGCCCCTCCGGCTCGGCCTGCGTCCTCTACTCCTCCGCCAGCGGGCGGCTGCAGGTTTGGAGCGGACTCCCCGATTCCCCCAGCCTGGCTCTCGATGCCGCCGCTTCCGACTGGGGCGTCGAGCCGCGCCTGCTCGCCGTCAGCGATGATGCCCGCGCCCTGCTGGCGGCCGATGCCTCCGGCCGTATCTATCTCCTCCCCGCGGGAGCCTCGCCGGTTCCCCTGCACACCTCGCCCGCCGTTTCGGCTCTCACCTTCCTCCCCGCTGGAGCCGATGCCGTGGTCGCCGACCGCAGCCTGAACACTCTGGTCCTGCTCCGCCAGGTCAACGGCAATTTCTCGCTCGCCCCCCTCGCGTCTGAAAGCGATGGCCTCGCCGAGCCCGATTTCGCCGAGGCCACGGCTGATGCCCGCGCCGTCCTGGTCGCCAGCGCCGATCACACCCGGCTCTGGGAGGTCCCGCTCTCCTC
>CAZMRK010000180.1:0-8851 GCA_964568355.1 uncultured Solibacteraceae bacterium
AGCCCGTTCGAATTCATTCACGCGCTCGAAAAGCATCTGGAAAAGTACCCCAATACGCCGCGCCGGCCGGAACTGGAGCGGGCGCTGGTGAAGGCCGCCATGGAGAACAAGGACGATCGCCGCATCATCCTCTATGGCGAGAGGGTGCTGACCCGGGACAAAGACGATTTCCAGATCCTGGAGCGCGTTGCGCGAGCGCTCCTGGCGGTCGATGAGAAGTACACCTCGGAGCGTGCCCTGAAATATGCGCGGCACTACGAGGAACTGGTGCGCAAGGTGATTCAGGCGGGAGCGGAGCCCACCCAGATCAGCAAGGGCCGGTGGCGGGAGGAGCTGGACCGCGGCCTGAACCGGGCCTTGGTGTTGGAGGCGCGGGCGACCGGGAATCTGGGCAAACTGGACGAGGCGGCCGCTCTGGCGCAGAAGAGCTACGAGGCGTACCCCACGGCGGAAGCGGCCCGGGAGCGGGCACGATGGCTCTCTCGGGAGGGCAAGGATCAGGAGGCGGTCGAATGGCTGGCGACGGCTTTCAGCATTGCGGATGTGCGCGCGACGGACGAGGCGCGGGCTACGGATCGCGCCCGCATGGGCGAGCTGTATCGCAAGCTCAAGGGATCCGAGGCGGGGTTGGGCGATTTGATTCTGCAGGCATATGACCGCGCCACGGGTTTGCTGGCCCAGCGGGAGGATCAACTGAAGAGCACGGATCCGAACGCCAGGGCGAGCCGCCTGGGGGAGTTCACTCTCTCTGCGGTGGATGGCAGCAATCTGCCCATTTCCTCGCTCAAGGGGAAGACCGTGGTGTTCGATTTCTGGGCTACCTGGTGCGGCCCCTGCCGCGTGCAGCATCCGCTCTACGAAGAGGTGAAGCGGCGCTTCCGGGAGGCCGGAGACGTGGTGTTTCTTTCGGTGAATACGGATGAGAACCGCAGCCTGGTGAGCCCGTTTCTGAAGGCGCAGAAGTGGGAGCAGCAGGTCTATTTCGAGGACGGGCTCTCGCGGGCGCTGAAGATTTCGTCGATCCCCACGACGATCATCATGAATAAGCGGGGCGAGGTGGTGGGGCGAATGAACGGGTTTTTGCCGGAGCGGTTCGCGGATATGCTGAGCGAGCGAATCCAGGAGGCGCGACGGGAGTAGGGGGGACAGCGACACGAGTGTCGCTGCTGCCCGCTGAAGCGGGCGCTACAGTTTCAGGATGCGGATGCCTCCGTTGCTGGTGGAGAGCTGAATGGTAGGCCCTCCGCTTCCGATTTCTCCTTCCAGATGATGTTTGCTCAGGTTGCCCTGGGTCTTCACGTCAAACTCCGTATTGATGGAACTGTTGCTTGTATTGGCGACGATGCGGGCATTGGTGCTTTGGGGTAGGTGCAGGGTGATGCCGCTGTTGCTGCTGGAGACGCGGATGTCGTCGGGATTGGTTTCGGCCAGGGTCAGTTCCACACCGCCGTTAGACGTTTGAATCCGAACGGGGTGGGCACCCGTAGTTTTGCCGACACGCACGGTAACTCCCCCGTTGGAGGTAGAAGCATCCACCGCTCCGCGCACTTCATCGGCATGGATCCGGCCGTTGGAGGTACGCAACACGGCGCTGCCATCGAGACTCTGGATGTCCACCTGGCCGTTGGAGGTCTGCACGTCCAGGCTGCCGCGCAGGTTGGCGACGCGGACCGCGCCGTTGGAGGTGCGCACGCGAGCGGCGCCTTCGATTTCACTGACGCGCACGGAGCCGTTGGAACTGGTGATGCGGTCCAACTGAACTTTACGGGGCACGCGCAGGACGTATTTTGCCCCCATATTTCCGCGCCTTTCGGAAGGACGCACGGTGCGAATCGTGACCTCATCGGGAGAGTGCGAGATATCGATTTTCATGGCGTCCCGCAACTCCGGGGTGGGGGCGTACTTGGTTCCACTGATCTCGACCTGGTTCTCATCCCATCCGGTGATCTCAATGGACCCATTGAAGTTCTCCAGCGACAGCCGGCCCCCCGCGGAGAGCGGATAGCTGTAGTGGAAGTCCGCGGTGTAGCGCGCGGAGCTGTCGAAATCCTCGATGTCGCAGCCGAACAGGGCTAGCAGCCCGGGAAGCAGGATCCAAAGGAGCGTAGACCTTCGCATGTATCACCTCGAATCAGGATGTACGCGGGCGTCGCGCGATTTGTTCCCCAAAGGAAGAAGATTCAATAGAGTTTGAGCGCATCGCGTTCCACCCAACGGCCGTCCAGCAGGATGCGGTCGATTTTGCGCAGATTGCGGATATCTTCGGTGGGGTTGGCGCTGAGCAGGAGGAGGTCGGCGCGCTTTCCCGGTTCGATGGTGCCCAGCTCATCCAGCTTCCGCAAGGCCAGCGCGCCGTTGCGGGTAGCGGCGATCAGGACCTGCATGGGGGTCAGACCGGCCTCAACCAGGAGTTCGAGCTCGCGGTGGGTCATCAGGCCGGGGAAGTCCATGGTGTCTCCGCCATCGGATCCGACGGCGATGGGCACGCCAGCCTCGGCCAGGCGGCGCGTGTTGCGCAGGTCGACCGCAAAGCGTGGCGAGACGGCGGCAGAGGGGTGGGCGGCTACGTAAGCCTTGACGCCGGCCAGCGCTCCGGGATCGGCGGACCGCCGCAGATCGGGATCATCTAGGATTTCGGGATGCTGCTGGTAAAGCCAGCCGAGTTCCTTAACGATCAGGGTAGGGGCGAAGACGATCTGGAGATTGCGGAGCTGGGCCAGGAACTCCGGCGGCAGGTTCTCGGTATCGGAGATCATGTGCAGGAAGCCGGAAGCTCCGTTGGCCACCAGGAACTGGACATCGGCCAGGGTGGCGATGTGCGCCGTGACCGGGATATTGTACTTGCGGGCTTCCTCCAGAATGGCCTGCACGACGGCGGGTTTGATCTTGGGCAGCTTGCCGCCGGCGTCGTCGACCCATATTTTGATGGCGTCAACCTGCTGGGAGGCAAGCTCGGCCACCTGGCGGCGGGCTTCGTCGGGGGAATCGACCTGGCGGGGGATGTCTCCGATTGCCTGGGAGGGGTGGCCGCCGGGGGCGGTAAATCCACGGCCGGCGGTATAGAGGCGGGCCGTAAACAGGTTGCCGGCGCGTTCGGCGTTGCGTACGGCGATACCGGCGTCACGGTCGGTGCCGATGCTGCGCACGGTGGTGATGCCGAAATAAAGATAGGTATTGAGGTTGGCTTCAATCCGCTCGCGGGTGTAGTCGGAGTGGACCCATTGCGGGCCTGCGCGCGTACCGGGATGCACGTGGACGTCGATGAGGCCGGGGACGAGGAATTTTCCGGAGCCGTCGATCTTTTCGGCGGCTTGCGGAATGGGGACATCGGCGCGGGTTCCCGCGGCGCGGATGCGGCTGCCGGAAACCACCACGACCGAATCCGAGATGGGCGGGCCGCCGGTGCCGTCGATGAGGACGGCGCCGATGATGGCCTTGAGATCGGCGGACTCGGTGGGCTTGCAGGCAGACAAGGCGAGCAGCAGCGTGGCAGAAGCCAGGAGGAGAAGCAGGCGGCGCATGAAATCTCATGATACTGGGAAAGCGGACCGGCCGAGACGAAGGCGGTCCGCTCTTCCGCCGCGGCCTGCTACCGCGGACGGAAGATCTCTACGCCGGCGCGTGTCCTGCCCTTGAAGAGGGCATAAATTGTGCCATCCTTGTCTACCGCCGCCCAGCTTTCGCTGTGTTCCGGGACCGAAAGGCTGATGTTACAGATGAAATCGCCGCTATTGTTGTACTTGGCAATGCTTACCTTTTTCCCACGGTTGCTCTCGATCGCTCCGCTATAGCCGGCCTTGGTGCGCACCGTGACGTAGACATCGCCCCATCGATCTCCGGCGACGCTGTGGAAGTAGACCGAACCGTCGGGCGGGTCGCCGTGGGCAAAAGCGAACAGAAAGCGTCCGTCGGAATCGAACTTCTGCGTGGGGCCGTAGTAGCCGTTCACAAAGACATCTCCGTTTGGATCCAGGTACAGGCCGTGGGGCGCGTTGAAATCGCCCGGGTTGAGGCCGTCCTTTCCCCAGCAGAAGAGGAACTTGCCAGAAGGCTCGAAGACACTGACCCGCATGTTGTCCACATCGGTGACGAACAGACGGCCTTTCGGATCGAAGGCGATCCCGTGGCCGCGCAGAATCATCCCCGGCGCGGTACCCTTTTCCGAGAAGATGCGCAGGAATTTCCCGTCCGGATCGAAGACCTGCATCCGCGCCTTGTCGCTCTTGACGTCCGTCACATAGATATTGCCGGCAACATCCACCACGGCGAAGCGCGGCTGGCTGAATTGCCCTTCTCCGTTTCCGGGACCGCGGCCGACCTCGCCGAGATATCGGCCGTCTTTGGCGTAGCGGAAGATGCGGCCGGCGCCCTGATCGGCGATCAACAGGTTTCCGCCCAGGTCGATGCTTATGCCGTGCGGCTCCTGCAGATGCGCGGCGGGACCTTTGTCCTCGCCCCAGGTGCCTGCTGGTTTATACGCCGCTTCCACGCTGCCGACCAGCACCGTGGCCCATGCGCGGCGGTTATAGGCATCGCCGATTTCGGCACAGATATGCACTTCGTGCGGCAGAGGGGCTTTGGCGGGCGCGCGGTAGAGACCGCTCGCGTCGATGGTGCCCCACTCCGCGTTGCCTCCCGGTACATCGTTCACAGACCACTTGACCTCAGCGGCTGCTCTTGCCGCCAGGAGGCGTGTGGCCTGAATGACGACCTTGAAACGCTGCTGCGCCCCCGGCGCCAGACGGGCCAGGGATGGTTTTACGGAGGCCCTGTCGTAAGGGGTGACCGGGGCGGCCATGAGCCGCCCCAGGGCAAAGACAAAGGTAGCGCAGACGATCCGTCTATACATGTCGAGTTGTCCCTGATGGTGAATTACCAGCTCAGATTCAAGGCGAGCTTCAGGAATCGCGGCAGGTTCCGCTGAGTCGTGCTCAACATCCCGAAACCCGAATTCGTTACGTCGGTCGACACGAGGCCGGAAAACCACGGATGGTTCATCGCGTTGATCGCCTCAAAGCGGAACTGAAGCCGTACTCGTTCGTGGATCGGGAAATATTTGGCCGCCGAGAAATCCACGTTGTTATACGACGGCAGGCGAACGTCGCTGAAGCGCGACGGGAAGGTTCGATAGGTGTAGGTGGACGGCGTGCTGACGCGGCGCCCGGTGGTGGGATCGGTCCAGCAATCGGTATTGAGCCACTTTGCCCCGGTTGGGTCGCTGAGTTTGGCACTGCCGCACTGGGCCTGCGGAGCATTGGGATAATCGACCGCCCAGCCGGTGCGAAAGCTGTATTCCCAGTTGAAGGACCAGCCCCCGAGGAACTGTTCGAGCACGGGCGACATGTTGTGTCCAAAATGACGGCCACGGCCCACGGGCAACTCGTAGACTCCCGTGAATGTAACGGCGTTCGGAGTGTCCATCTCCTGCGCTGGGCGCTTCTCGAGCTTGGACTTGCCGACGTCGGATGGATTCAGATCCTGGGTGTTCAGCAAGCTCACCTGTTCCAGGTTTTTCGACAGCACATAGCTCGCGATGAACGTCAGGCCGTGGGAGAAACGCTTGGTTCCCTTGAGGACCAGGGCGTCATAACGGGCCTTCCCGATGGGCATGTTCGCCAGGGTGATCTGCGAATACTGCGGATAGGCGTACATGGTGTAGAGCCGGGAAATGGTGGAACCGTTCAGCGCGGAGTTATTGGGAATCAGGCCAGCCATGGGATTGGCGAACTTATCCGTGTAATAGGAATTGGCCCGGCCCAATTGATCGAGCGGCACATAGTTCAGGTTGGACGAAACGGGCAGCTTGCGCGTCTGGTTGCCGGTGTAGCCGATCTCGAACAGCATGTTATACGGCAATTCCCTCTGAATATCGAAAGAGTATTGATGGGAGTAGGGAAGCGGCCGGTCCAGGTAGTTGGCCGTCAGGCTAAGACCGTAGTAGTTGGTCGCCGTGCCGGCGGCGGTCAGAAGCCTGCCGTTATCCAAGTTGGCGAACGCATTTTCCAGGGTGACCGCGGGAGTAAGACCGGCGTCGTTGGTGGTGGACGCGTTGGTTGTCACGCTGAAGCCGGTATTGGATCCAGTGGCGCTCTGGCCGAGGTAGAACAGGCCGTATCCGCCGCGGATCACCCACTTATCCGTGAGCCGATAGGCAGCGCCGATGCGGGGTGCGATGTTGTTCTTGTCCGGATAGAACGATCCCCGGGCCTGGCCCTGGTAGTTGGCAAACAGGAGATTGCCTTTCAGTGCGAGTCCGGAAACACTTGCCGCCAGGGGGCTGCTCGCGTTCGGATCGAAACCGAGAAGCATCCGGTCATATCGCTCGACCGCGGGCGACTCGTAATCCCATCGCAGGCCGATGTTCAGGGTCAGGCGGGAATTGACCTTGAAGTCATCCTGGAAAAACAGCGCGTAGTAAGAGTGTTCATACGCGGGATCGATGTTCTTGTCGACAAAAGCGCTGGCGGGATATCCGAGCAGGAAACTGGCCAGGCCATTGCCGGCCGTGGCGCTGGAGACGCTGGCCTGGTACTGCGTCCATACCTGCGAAAAGGTATAGGAGCCGCTGGCTTTTCCCGGATTTGCCGAGTTGTCGTTGTAGCGCCGCACCTCGGTTCCGAACTTCATGAAATGGCGGCCATGGACGAAGTTCAGGTTGGGCTGAAGGCTATAGGTATCGTAGGCGGCGGTGTTGGCCAGCGTAGAGCTGCCGATTGATTGGAACGAATCAAAATCGAACCGGGGGAACTGGTAGCGATTGAACTGCGCGGTCAGACTCGAAGCGAATCCCAGCGCTGCGGGATCGAAGTTGGCGCCGAAGGTATTGCCGGTGCCTTCCTCCCAGCGGCTCAGCCCTGCTCGCAGGTCCAGGACAATGCTGGGCGACAGAGTCGAAGTCCAGTTGGCCGTCCAGGTGCGCCCGTTCCGCATCAGGGGCGCGTTGCCGGTCGGCTCCGCGGGGTTCTTAGAAGAGATATCGGTTGCAAAGACAAGGCCGCGGTATTCGCTGTAAGGATTCTGCCCATAGCGGAAATACACGACGTTCTGCGGATTGATCTGATAGTCCATGCGGCCGATCCATTGATCCAGATTGCCGATCCATCGGGAAGGATAAGTGTAATTCCGAATGTGGGCGGCGTTAGCTCCGTCGGTATTCGGCATGGGGACATATTGGAGCACGTTGCGGGCTACGGCGTTGATTCGGCTGGAGGGTATCAAGTTGCCTACAAACGGGGTCCGCCTTCCATCAGCGGTTGTGGTGAGAGGGTCGTAGAGGATGACCGGATCGCCTGATGCGTTGCGCATCGTGGAGAAATCGCCGTTGCGCCACTCGGCCAGGGGCAGCGAGACGACTCCCGGGTCAGCGGAGCGCTGGCGCATGCCTTCATACGAGATCAGCCAGAACAGCTTGTTGCGGCCGTCATAGACCTTCGGCAGGATGACCGGTCCGCTGGCTTGAAACCCGAATGCATTGATGTGATTCGGCGGGCGGGCGGTGCCGGCTCCATTCAATTCCGACTGGTTGGCGTTCATTTTGTCGTTCTGGAAGTACTCGAATAGGTTTCCGTGCAGGTCATTGCCGCCGGACTTGGAGACGATGGTGACGATGCCGCCGCCTGTGCGCCCGTACTGGGCATCATACGTGTTTGTCAGGACCTTGAACTCAGCGACCGATTCCATGGTCGGCACCTGGTTGATCGTGCGGTCGGAACGAACATTGCTGATGCCGTCCAGCAGAATCTCATTTTCCTTGTTGCGGCCGCCGTTGATGGAAATGCCCGAGGTGCCGGACGTATCGAACGACCGAAGGTAGCGGAAGTCGCCGGTTTTGACGACCCCGGGAACCGACCAGGCAATCTGAAAAGGATTGCGTCCCTGCGTAGGAACGTTGGCAATGAGCTCGTTGGCGATGGTCTGCGCGCGCGTGGCGGTCTCGGTTTGCAGGGTCGTCACTTCTCCCTTGACGGTGACGCTGTCCGAAACCGCGCCCAATTGCAAGGTGACGTCCACACGAAGCCGGTCGAGGACTTCGAGGACGATATTTTCCCGAATAAACCTGCTGAAGCCCTGCATTTCCACCATCAGCACATATTTGCCTGGAGTCAGAAATGGCGTCAGGTAGCTGCCGGTTTCATTCGATTGCGTGGTGGCCGACCAGTTCGTAGCAGTGCTGGTCACGGTCACGGTCGCCCCCGAAACGGGCGCTCCCGAGGGATCCGTGATCGTACCGACGATACTGGCACGGACTTCCTGGGCGTATGCGGATGAAGAAACCCCGAGAAGCAGAATCAGGGCAAAGACCTGCGAGAACCGTAGCGTCATGGCTATCCTCGTCTGTCATTCTGAAGTGGCGCGGCGCGAACCGAAGGCTGGGACCCGGCGGATACGCGTGCCGCACAGTTCGATGCAGCGGGTTTCCGTAGAACCCTATACCGGGTCGGCGCCAAGCGTCATTTCGTTTTTATCGAGTCTAGCATCGGTATAACAAGTGGTCAATTGAAAATCGAAATTATATTTCAATTTTTTTGAAGATGTTGAAATATGCAGCAGCCTGCGGAATCCGTAGCGGTTGCGCGCCGTCAGACTGGGCCAGCGAGGACGCCGGCCCACGGTTCAGGGGGCCGCCTTGCGGGCGGGATTCTGCTACGGAGACTAATGTAGTGCGGCGCAGATTCCACGCAGAATGCCTGCGTTCCGGGCAAACCGGGTACAGTCCCACTAGTGTCCGGGGAACAGGGGCATCGATTCCAGTAAGTGTTTATGCAGCCGGAGGTTGAGTGGCCTTAAAGCTGGTCACGATTTGAACGAAAATGGCGCATAAACGAAGGCCGAACGGTCTTTTCGCAACTCT
>CAZMRK010000181.1:0-4106 GCA_964568355.1 uncultured Solibacteraceae bacterium
GCAAGGCCGATCCGATTTCGATTTTCAGCCGCTCGGCCGTGCGCTCACCGATGGCGAGCTGATGAGCCGACCGGACATACGCCATGATGGCGGCATCCATCTCATTGCCCGCCACGCGGATGGATCGGGCATGAACGATGCTGCCGAGCGACAGAACCGCGATATCGGTGACGCCGGCGCCAATGTTGACCACCATGCGCCCGCGGGACTCGTCAACGGGGAGGCCCGCTCCCCAGGCCGCCGCCAGAGCCTGCTCGACGATCCATACGCAGGTCGCGCCGGCATTGCGGAGCGACTCCACGGCCGCGCGGCGATCCACCTCGGTAGTCCCGCTCGGCACTGCGGCGACGACTTTCAGGCGATGCAGGCTTCCCAGGATGTGCGCCTGCCGCAGAAAGCGGCCGAGCATCCCTTCAAACAACTTCAGATCGGTAATGATGCCGCCGCGAATGGGCCTCTCGGTGCGAAATTTCGTGGGCGTCCGTCCCAGACCGGCTTCGGCCTCCCGGCCCACGGCTTCGATATCGCCGGTGCTCGCGCGCACCGTGACCAGAGACGGCTCATTGACCGCAACGCCGCGGCCCTCCACGTACATCAAGGTATTGGCCGAGCCCGGATCGAGACCCACCCGGCCGGAGGCGAATCCGATCACAGCGCGCTTCCGCTGACGCCCGCCGCCTCCGGCTGATAAAGGACCTCCAGCACCTTGAGCCGGCGCACGCCCTTGGGCACCCGCCACTCGATCACATCGCCCACGCGGTATCCCAGCATGGCAGTGCCGATCGGGGCCAGGATCGAGATGCAGTTGTCCCAGCGGAACTGGCTGGGAAACACCAGCTTGTAGGTCATGATGGTACCCGAGTCCAGGTCCTTCAAGCGGACCTCGGAGTTCATGGTCACGACGTCGCGCGGGACCGCCTCCGGCGGGACGATTTCGGCGCGGTCGAGTTCCTCCTCCAGCCTCTCGAGGCACGGAAAGTCGAGAGGGCTGGCGATCCGGCGGCCTTCGATGAGCTGCCGCAGCTTTTCGCAGTCGGTGTCCGTGATGTAGATGCGATCCCGCATGTGTCCAACCTCCTGGTGAATGGGCATGAGCACGGATGTGTGCTCAGAGAACGAAGAGTGCAA
This sequence comes from uncultured Solibacteraceae bacterium, assembly GCA_964568355.1. Taxonomy (GTDB): domain Bacteria; phylum Acidobacteriota; class Terriglobia; order Bryobacterales; family Bryobacteraceae; genus JAJPJX01. Next base: position 1,129 of record CAZMRK010000181.1, read on the forward strand.
CTCGAATGCCAGGAAAGTGGCGGGATTTCGGGCCGCCCCGGCGTTTCATCACTGCAAACGCTGCCCGAAAAGGCACAGTGCTGGCCCCTAATATCCACCGGCGGGCCGGGGAGGGCGAGCTTTCGAGCGTCAGGCCGGGCGGCGGCGATGGTTCCCGGATTGCACCGCGAGAGCTGAGGACTGACCAAGATGATCAAAGGACCACCACTGCTCACGTTCCACATCACCGAGCCGTACCCAATCGCGCTGCGCATGGTGCGGCGGGCGCTGGCGCAGCAGGGACTGCGGGCGCCCGCCGAGCTGGACATCAGCGCCAGGATCCGGCAGGAACTGGGCGCGGGCGTGGCGCCGTGCCTGGTGCTGTACGTGGACGATCCGGCCGTGCTGCTGGAAGCGGTCGTCTTTCACCGGGGGGCGGCGCTGCTGATTCCGCAACCTCTGGTGGTTACCGGAGACAACCGCCACACCGAGGTGCTTCTGCGCGATCCGGAGAGCCTGGCGGGGGAGACGCCCGAAAGCGTTCGCGAACCTCTGTTCGACTTACAGAAGCGGATGGCGCGGTCCATGGACACGATTGCGGAAAGGCAGGGGGCGCATTTCACCGTCAGTTCCTGACCTCCGCCGGCAGGCGTCCCGATGTACGCTGATAGATGACGAATCAGGAAGGGGCTGAGACCTACGCAGGCAGCGCGCACTTGGGCGGGTCAAATCGCGGCTGAGCCGTTGCGGCGGCGGTCGCTCATCGGATCGACGCTGCTGGTGGCCAGCTTCACCGGCTGGCTGGCCGGCGGATCATTCGACCTGGTCTACGGCATCCCGGTCGCTCTCGCCGCGCTGCTGGAAGGCTGGCGCGGAGGCGCCGTGGCGGTCCTCGCATCCGCCGTCGGCCTGTTCGCCTTCTCCCAGCCCTCCCCCGCCCTGTGGAAGATCGCCGAACTGCTGGTGCTGGCGTGCCTGGCCGGGCTGATCGATTTCCTGACGGCCCGCGAACGCCGCCTGAGATTCCACTACCAGCAGGCAGCCGAACAGCTCAGCAGCGTGTACGAGAAGGTCCAGGCGAATTTCGAAGGCATGAAGCGGGCCGAAAGGCTCTCGGCGATTGGACAGCTCTCGGCGGGGCTGGCGCATGAGATCCGGAACCCCCTGTCGAGCATCTCCGGGGCGGCTGCGATTCTGGCGCGGAGCCAGGAGCTCGATCCGAAAAATGCGAGGTGCCTGGAGATCATCACCAGTGAATGCCAGCGCCTCAACGGGTTGCTCACGAACTTTCTGAATTTCGCGCGTCCGCGCCCGCCGCGTTTGCAGTCGGTGGAACTGGAGCCGGTTCTGGAGAACGTCCTGGGCCTGGCCAGCCATGGAGTCCGCGGGAAGACGGTTCATTTTGAAAAGAAAATCGAGCCCGGGCTCGCGGCGGTGGAATGCGACCCGGAGCAACTGGAGCAGGTGCTTTTGAATCTGATGATCAACGCGATTGAGGCCAGCCCGGACGGTGGAACGGTGGTGCTCCGGGCGGCGGCCGAGGAGGACCGGATCGCCATCGGCGTGGTGGATCACGGGCACGGGGTCGCGCCGGGACATATCGACCGGCTGTTTGACCCTTTTTTCACCACCAAGGAGCATGGGACCGGACTGGGACTGCCGGTAGCCCACCAGATTGTCCGGCAGATGGGCGGGTCCCTGCTGGCACAGGCCAATGGCGATGGGGGGATGACGTTCTCGGTGGTCCTTCCGGCCAAGGCGCACCGCATATGAATCCTCCGCGTATTCTGGTGGTAGATGACGACGCCAACCTGCGCTGGGTGCTCGAAACCCAGCTCGAACAGATGGGCTACACCGTTACCGCCGCGGCCGACGGCGCCGCGGCGATCCAGGCCATCGAAAAAGAGACGCCGGCGCTGGTCCTGACCGATCTGAAGATGCCGGGTGTCTCCGGGATGGAACTGCTGGAGCAGATCCGGCGCGATTATCCGGAGATTCCGGTGCTGATCATCACCGCGTTCGGAACCATCCAAAGCGCGGTGCAGGCGATGCGCGCGGGCGCCTACGATTACCTGGCGAAGCCGATCGACTATGACGAGCTCGGCCTTTCGGTGAGCCGCGTGTTGGAGCACTTCCGGCTGGTCGAAGAAGTACGGACACTGCGCGCCAGCCTGGACCGGAAATACGGCTTTGAAAACATCATCGGCCACTCGGAAACGCTGCTTTCCGTGCTGGAGACGGCAGCGCGCGCGGCGCAAAGCAACTCGACCATTCTCGTTCACGGCGAAACCGGTACGGGCAAGGAGCTTCTGGCGAAGGCTATCCATTTCAACAGCCGGCGGCGCGACCGCCCGTTCGTGACGATCAACTGTGGCGCAATTCCTCGCGACCTGCTGGAGTCGGAGCTGTTCGGGCACGTCAAAGGGTCGTTCACCGGAGCCATGGCGCACAAGGCCGGCAAGGTGGAGCTGGCCGATCGCGGAACGCTGTTTTTGGACGAGATCGGGGAGATGCCGGGCGAATTGCAGGTGAAACTGCTGCGCCTGATCCAGCAGGGCGAGTTGGAAAAAGTGGGCGCTCCCGCCGCCGTCAAAGTGGACGTCCGCTTCGTCACCGCGACCCACCGCAATCTGCAGGCCATGGTCGAGGACGGCACGTTTCGCGAGGACCTGTACTATCGGCTGGCGGTCATCCCGCTGGAGTTGCCACCCTTGCGGGACCGGGCCGACGATATCCCGGAGCTGGTGCAGCACTTTTTCGTCCAAGCCAAGGAGGTGCAGGGCCGCCCCGATCTGGTTCTGCCCGCGGGGCTGCTGCCGCGCTTTCAGGACTATCGCTGGCCGGGAAACATCCGGGAACTTGAAAACGTGATCGAGCGCGTGGTCGTATTGGCGCGGGGCGAGGAGATCACGCTCGCGGATCTGCCGGATTTTCTGCGCCGCGAGCGGCCGGCTGTGGACATGCTGCAACTGGAACTGCCGGCGCGCGGGATCAGCCTG
>CAZMRK010000182.1:0-4233 GCA_964568355.1 uncultured Solibacteraceae bacterium
CCTGGTCCACCTGGACAAAAACAACATCGCCCCGCGTGTTGGAGTCGCCTATCGGCCGTGGGGCAACAACACCGTATTCCGGGCCGGATGGGGGATGTTCTACAATGTCTCGCCGTTCGTCTATAGCATGGGTTTCGGCGGTGTGCCCTTCGTGCTGAGCGAACCGGCCTACACCAATTCGCTCACCAACCCACAGGTGGTGTTTCCTCGGGTTTTCCCGGCCACCGGGACCGGCGGGCCGAGCGAAGTCAGTCTGCCCGCAGCGGAGAATCCCAACTTCAGGACTCCTTACAGTTTTCAGTACAATTTCACGATCGAGCGGCAGCAGTGGGATACCGGTTTTCGCCTTTCATACGTCGGGACCGCCATGCGCCAAGGGGGCTGGCAATACGACTACAATTCGCCTATCCCCAACAGCCAGCTCTACATCAACAAAGCACGCCCGTTTCCCAACTACCCTCAGATTTACTATGTCACCAACGGTGCAGGTCACCAGTACAATGGACTCACCGCGGAGGTCTTGCGCCAATTCAAAAGTGGGCTCTATTTTCAGAGTTCCTGGACTTGGGCTCGTGATCGTTATGACATGGATTATAACTGGGACTTCAGCGCATGGCAGTACACAGCGGAAAATCCCTTCAACCGCAATCGCGATATCGGCCCGGCACAGGAGATCCCCACCCACCGCTTTACCACCAATTTCATCTACCAGCTTCCGTTCGGCCGCGGCCGGCATTTCGCCTCCCAGATCTCCAAGACGGCTAACCTGTTGATCGGTGGGTGGGAACTGAGCGGGATCTATACCCTTCAGAGCGGGCAATTTCTGACGCCGTTCTGGACGGGAGATGACCCGGTGGGCATCGCCTATACCGAAGGCGACCCGGCCAGCGTCACCATCCGGCCGAACGCCGTTTCGAACCCCAACGCGAACGCGCCGCATACTGCCGATCTGTGGTTCAATCCGACGGCATTTGCGCCGCCGACGCTGGGGCAGTTCGGCACTTCGGGCAAAGGTGTAATCAAGGGACCCGGGGTCAACGTTCTGAGCGCCGGTTTGCATAAGGATTTCTCCTGGGGAGAGAATTTCCGGCTCCGATGGGAGATGACTGCTACGAACTTCCTGAATCATCCGAACTGGCTGAATCCCAGCACCGATATAACCGATGCCAGCGTGGGGGTAATCACCAGCGATGGCGGGGTTACGAACGGCTCCATTGGGGACCGGGCCGGAGCCAGAGCCTTCCGGATGGGTCTCCGCCTCCAGTTTTGATCCGGGCGAAAGCATACCGCCCCAGCTCCTTCCGGCTGGGGCGGTAACGTCTTCAGCACTCCCATCGTCTTTTTCTCCATAAGGTTGCGGATTTCCCCCAGATGAGTCCTTCCCGCCCGTTCATTCTCCGCCCAGTAGCGACATCGCTGCTCATGGCTGGTGTCCTGCTTGCGGGCTTTGTGGCGTACAAACAACTGCCGGTTTCGGCCTTGCCCGAGGTGGACTACCCGACCATCCAGGTGATGACCTTCTATCCCGGCGCAAGCCCGGAAGTGATGGCATCTTCGGTCACGGCACCCCTCGAGCGCCAGTTCGGCCAGGTTCCCGGGCTCAAGCAGATGACCTCCACCAGCTCGTTCGGCAGCTCGGTCATCATTCTCCAGTTCGCCCTTGATCTGAATATCGATATTGCAGAACAGCAGGTGCAGGCGGCGATCAACGCGGCGGGAACATTCCTGCCGCGGGATCTCCCCAACCCGCCGATCTATAGCAAAAGCAACCCCGCCGATGCGCCGATTCTCACCCTGGCGCTGACCTCTACGAGCATGCCGCTCTCGCGGGTGGAGGACTACGCCGATACGACGCTGGCACAGAAGATCTCGCAGCTTCCGGGGGTGGGGCTGGTCACGATCAGCGGCGGCCAGCGCCCGGCGGTGCGCATTCAGGCCAACCCGACGGCCCTGGCGGCCTACGGTCTGAGCCTGGAAGACTTGCGCCTGTCGCTTTCCCAGGCCAGCGTCAACCAAGCCAAAGGAAATATTGAGAATTCCCGCCAGGCTTTCACTCTGGGCGCCAACGACCAGTTGGTGCGCAGCCACGACTACGGTCCCATCATCGTGGCCTACCGCAATGGCGCGCCGGTCCGGCTCTCGGACGTCGCCACCGTGGTCGACGGGGCGGAAAACATCCGCCAGGCGGCCTGGATGAATGATACCCCTGCGGTAATTCTCAATATCCAGCGACAGCCTGCCGCCAACATCATCAGCGTGGTGGACCGCGTGGAGCAGTTGCTTCCCCAACTCAAAGCGTCGCTCCCGGAAGCCATTAAGGTACAGGTTCTGACCGACCGCACAACCACGATTCGCGCGTCCGTCGAGGATGTGCAGTTCGAACTGATGCTCACTGTAGCCCTGGTGGTGATGGTCATTTTCCTGTTCTTGCGCAGCCTGGCCGCTACCGTGATTCCGAGCATCGCCGTTCCCCTCTCCCTGGTGGGGACATTCGGAATCATGTACCTGCTGGGATACAGCCTGAACAATCTCTCGTTGATGGCACTGACGATCTCCACCGGCTTTGTGGTGGATGACGCCATCGTCATGATCGAGAATATCTCGCGGTTCATCGAGGAGGGCGAATCTCCGTTACAGGCGGCTCTCAAGGGCTCTGAGCAGATCGGCTTCACCATCGTTTCGCTGACTGTCTCGCTGATCGCCGTGCTGATCCCGCTGCTGTTCATGGGCGATATCGTGGGCCGGCTGTTCCGGGAGTTCGCTATTACGCTGGCGGTGACCATTCTGGTTTCGGCGGTAGTCTCGCTGACCCTGACACCGATGATGTGCGCCTTGCTGCTGCGCCACAGGCCAGAGGCGCAGCAGGGCTGGTTCTACCGCGTTTCCGAGCGATTTTTTGAAGCAGTGATCGCGCGGTACGGCCTGACGCTGCGCTGGGTACTGCGCCATCAGACGCTGACCCTGATCGTCACCGTGGGCACGCTGGCCGGCACCATTTACCTGTACGCCGTGGTTCCCAAAGGCTTCTTTCCGGTGCAGGACACGGGCGTGATCCTGGGTGTTTCCGAAGCCCGACCCACCACCTCGTTTGATGCGATGGCACAGCATCAACAGGCGTTGGCCAGGCTCATTCTCAAGGATCCGGCTGTTCAAAGCCTTTCATCTTTCATCGGAATCGATGGCACCAATGCCACCCTGAACAACGGGCGCATCCAGGTCAACCTGAAGCCGCTCGAAGAGCGTAGGATCTCGGCGAGCGAGATTATTCGACGGCTCCAGCCCAAGCTAAGCGCGGTTGACGGCATCACGCTCTACATGCAGCCGGTGCAGGACCTGACGGTGGAAGATCGCGTGGCCCGCACGCAGTTTCAGTACAGTGTGGAGGATGCGGATCCGGAGGAGCTAGCCCTGTGGGCGCCGCGCCTGGTGGAGAAACTGCGAACACTGCCCCAACTTCGGGATGTAGCCAGCGACCAGCAGACTGGCGGCATCAAGGCGACGGTAGTAATCGACCGCGATACCGCGTCACGCCTGGGGATTACCCCGCAGATGGTAGATGACACGTTGTACGATGCCTTCGGGCAGCGCCAGGTCTCGACCATCTTCACCCAGCTCAACCAGTATCACGTTGTGCTGGAGGTGGAACCGCGCTATCGCAGTAGCCTGGACTCCCTGAAGGATATCTACATCCGTTCGAATGCGGGGGCGCAGGTGCCGCTGGCCAGCTTCGTCCATTTCGAGCCTTCCGATGCTCCGCTGGCCGTCAATCACCAGGGACAGTTTCCGGTCGTCACGATTTCCTTCAACCTGGCTCCCGGTGTCTCGCTGGGCGATGCGGTCAAGAACATCCGGCGCGCCGAACGGCAGATCGGCTGGCCGGCCAGTATTCAAGCGAATTTCCAAGGCACTGCCCAGGCATTTCAGAACTCGCTGGCCAATGAGCCGATGCTGATCCTGGCCGCGCTGGTCACCGTGTACATTGTTCTAGGCGTTTTGTACGAAAGCTACATCCACCCCATTACGATTCTCTCCACGCTGCCTTCGGCCGGTGTGGGCGCGATTCTGGCGCTGCTGCTGACGGGCAACGATCTCACGGTCATTGCCCTGATCGGCATCATTCTGCTGATCGGCATCGTCAAGAAGAACGCGATCATGATGATCGACTTCGCCTTGGAGGCGGAGCGCCGCCAGAACATGGCGCCGATCGACGCCATCCATCAGGCGGCGGTGCTG
>CAZMRK010000183.1:0-10829 GCA_964568355.1 uncultured Solibacteraceae bacterium
CGAATTGAAGCCGGTAGAGTGTGCCCACGGTGCCATCGGTGAGCGGAGATGTCGTCAGAATGGTGAGCTGGGGATTTACCGTAATGACGAACTCGGCCGTCCCCAGGCCGTTCAGGGAGTCCCTCACCTGCACGCTGAACGCATAGGTGCCTTCCGTGGTCGGCGTGCCGGCCAGCCTGCCCGTACCATCGAATGACAAACCCGGCGGGGGACTTCCGGAAATAAGTGTCCAGGTATAGGGCGAAACACCGCCGCTGGCCGAAAGCAGCAATGAGTAGGGAGTGCCTACGATAGCTGCCGGGAGCGGAGAGGTCGTGCTGACTGACGGTCCCGGTCCGACCGTCAGGACCAGTGCACGGTTCTGCTGAAGCTGGAACGAATTTCCCCGCGAGTCGGTAACCCGGGGGACATACGCGAAGGTGCCCTGTGTCGTGGCCGCCCCGCTCAAAACACCGGTCTGCGCATTAAACGAGATGCCTGGCGCCGGATTGGTGCCGCTGGCAAGCGACCACGTATAGGGCGGTACGCCACCGGTCGCGTTGAGCGTGTACGAATAGGGTACGTTGACCTCGGTCACCGGCATTGGTCCGACGTTGGTGATCGTGAGTGTGTTCACGATGCTGAGCGCCAGGGCCCGGTTGACAGGCAGGTAGTAGATGTTGTTATAGGCATCCATTACGTAGGGGAGATAGCTGAAACTGCCGGCCTCGGTAGGCGTTCCGCTCAACACACCCGTGGCGGAATTGAGCGACAATCCCGGGGCAGGAACGGTTCCGCTGTTGAGCCCCCACGTATAGGGCCCGATCCCTCCGTTAACGCCAAAAGTGTAAGTATACGGAGATCCGGTCTGCCCTGTGGGCATAGGACTGACGTTGGTAATGGTGAGCGGTCCGGTGGCGATCGGCAGCGTGAACGATTTCTGTATCGTAAAACTGCTTTCGTCCTGCGCCTGCACGTCCACCTGCACCGTGATGATGGGCGTTCCCGCGGCAGTTGGTGTTCCGCTTAGCACGCCTTCGCTGCTAAGCTCTAAGCCCAAGGTGTTACCTGAAACCATGCTCCAGGTGGAAGTGAACGGCTGCTGCCCTCCGTTGACGACAAGTTGGAAGCCGCTTCCGTTGTATGGCGTTCCGACCACTCCCATGGGTAGTGCGGTGGTACTGATGACCGGATTGATGGTGAAGCTGACTGTCGGAAACTCGGAGGAACTCTCTGTCTGATTGTCAACTACATGCACCAGGAACGAAACTCTGCCGATACTGGTAGGCGTTCCGCTTAGCGCACCTGCGCTACTGAAGCTGAGCCCACGTAGTTGGTCATCCGGAGTGCCCGAGAATTCGGACCAAGTGTAGTTCGCGGAGTTCCCACTGCCACCGGTAGCGGTGAATTGGAAGGTGTACGGGGCGCCTACTTCTCCGTTGGGTACTTCGGTTGTCGTAATAGTGAGACTAGGCGGCTGTGCATATGCCGCACCCAATACCGCCAGCAGCACGATCAAAAGCAGGAAGACTCTTCTCATTGGCGAACCCCCCTGCCGGGAACCCGGACCATCACTTCGGGCAGCAATTTGACCTCAGGCGGAATGACATTTACGACCGGTTTAGCTCCCCCCACATCCAACACGGAGATCGGGAATTCGGAAAGCTCGTTGAGGCGATAGACGGCCTGGCCGCGCAATCCTGCCAGAATCGTTGGCGTGCATTGACAGGCCACCGCCGACGCTGCGCCGCTGGCGAGATTCACCACTACGACCGACGCCGCGCCCGTATTGGCCACCAGGGCCAGGCGGTTATCCGCCGAGGCAGTGACGGCTGCCGCATCCGCAATGCCGTCGGTCTCGCGAGCCAGGACCTGCGACTCTATGCCGCCGGATCCTTTGCTGATCCGCAGCAGCCGGCGTCCGCCCCCATCGACGACCAGCGCATCCTGCGACTGGTGCAGGAAGGCGATTGCGGAAATGCGGCCTGCCTGCAAAACCCGTTCGGTCGATCCATCGGTTAGCAGATAGACCTCGCCGGAATCGCCGCCGAGCCCGGCCAGCACGGACTTGCCGTCGTCGCTGACGGCCAGGACATCGGGCGTGGCGGGAAGCGCCGCTGCGGCAAGGGAAGTAAAGGCCGGCGAATCCGGAAGCCCGGTAATCACCTGGAAACTGCGCGTTGCCGCGTAATAAAGAGCAGCCGATCCCCCTCCGGGGCTCAGCGCGATCTGGTCCGGCGACGGAGGTAGCACCGAAAGTATGCTGGATGGGGGCGTGGCGCCATCCAGGCGCACCAGGACGACGTTGTTTCCTCCTGCCACCGCCAAGGCGTAATCCTGTTTGGGCGAAATTACCGCGCTGGAGAATGCCGTGCCCAGATCGAGCGCCGGCCCGATCATGGCAGCACCCGCGTTGCCCAGCAGCGGCTTCAAGCTCTGCGACGAGCGATCATACACGAATCCCAAGCTCGGACCCGCGATCAACGGGCCGGTCCCCTGGCCGAACATGGCCCGGGACGCGCCTGCCGCCAGCAGCAGGCCACCTACCATCCACGATCTTGCAGTCATTTGTGCTCCTGGGTTGTGAGGGAAGCGATCTACGGGGCTCCGACGACCGCTGTGCCGGCGGTGATCACCGCAGCGGGCCGGGCAGGAGTGTTGTTCCCGCCGCCACCTCGCGTAGCCGCCACGGCTCCTCCTGCCGCGGCAGCGCCGGCAATGGCGATGATTGCCAGAATCTTTCCCACTCCAATTCCTCCCGCGGCGGCGGCAGCGGCAGGAAGGACGTTGGACTGGTTGATGACGGTTGAGCCGGTGAGCCCCTGGAACGAGGCCTTCACTTGAATCTGGAACTTACCCACGGCATTGTTCGGCTGGAAGCCGCGTGCGACCGCGCGTCCCTGCGAATCGGTCATCACGGTGAGGCTTCGCGAACCGTTGAAGGTTCCGCCCGGACCGTCGGTCGGCAGCAGGAACGTCACTGCGGCCCCTGCCACGGGCTTGTGATTTTCGTCCTCTACCTGGATGATTGCCTCGCGGCTCGTGCGCTGGCGGATATTGTTAATGGCTCCTTCACTCTCCACGATCACCAGATTTAATTGGTGCGGCGCCTCGGCATTTTGCGCCCAGGCAGGCGCCGGCATTCCCGCGAACAGAAGATGCGCGCAGAGAATGAGGCATAAAATTTCTGTCTTTGGAAAACGTGTGGCTGATATTGGCATGGCGCAACCCGTTTGTGTCCCCGTAAGTATATGCTGATTCGGAGTACTCCGACGAAAATGTAGTACCGGGGAAAACTCGCTAGTACTTTAGAACGTCCCCGTTTCGATTACAGTGTGATTGTGAAGCGACCACTTCCAAATGTTGCAGCCCCGCCGCGGATTTGCGGATATGATTTCCGCTTGTGGCCGCATTCACCCGACCGTTCAGTACCGGCAGGGGCAGGTGATATTCTATACAAATCGGAAATCTCGCACGAAAGGAAGATGTCGCGGATGCCCAAGCGAACCCAACTCCTGGTCGTGGCCGCGGCCTGTGCCCTGTCGATTCCGGCGTGGGGGCAGGCTACCCCACCGAAAGGACAGCTTAACGCCCGGGAACTGTTCTACGCGGCCCGCGAAGAGGCAGCGAAGCCTAAAGCGGTAGTACGCAGCTCCCCGGCCAAGCCGGCCGTCACCAAAGGGGCCTCGGCGAAAGCCCGCCCCGTCACTCCGTCGAACCCGCCGCCTTCATCCAGCCCAGTGCAGGGGAATGCCGATATCATTCCCGCCGCCTACTCCTCGGTGCCCCTGGGGCTGCGCTATACCGTGCTGAAGCGGTCCGGCGATCGGAACGTGGAGGTCGCGCCCAGCACGATTTTCCATTCCGGCGACCGCATTCAGTTAGCCGTGGAGGTCAACGACCGCGGCTTTCTGTACATCGTCTCCCGTGGATCGAGCGGCACCTGGGAGGTTTTGTTTCCCTCGCCCAAGATTGAGCGCGGCGACAATCGCGTCGAAAGCGGGCGGCATTACGTGCTGCCGCCGGGATACGTCTTCTCGTTTACCGGCAAGCCGGGTGTGGAGAAACTCTTCGTGATCTTTTCCCGCCAGCCGGAGCCCGAGATCGACCGCCTGATCTACTCCCTGCAAGGCAGGCCGGCGCCGGCGGCGGAGCCCGCCCCATCGAGCCGGCAGCCCGCGCCGACCATGCTGGCCAGCGCCGCACCTCTCCGGGACTCGCTGATCGGCCAGTTTCGCAATCTCTATTCGCGGGACCTGATCATTGAGAAAGTCGAAGATGAAGATCCCGGGAAGAGCCCCGGCGACAAGGGCGTCTATGTCGTCAATCCGAAGGGCAGCGCGGATTCTCGCGTCGTCGCGGATATCGAGCTGACTCATCAGTAGGCGGCTGCCATGAGAATCCTGATTTTGCCGATGCTCGCGATCGGAGCGCTCCCTGTCTTTCCGCAGGCGCAGTCCTTCACCCAGGGGCCGCACAAAATGGAAATTACCCTGGAACTGCTGGAAAGCGGGAAATGGAAAGGGGTAAATCCCGGCCTGGTACTGGCCCAGAACGACCGCGTCCGCTTTCGTTTTCGCACCAACTTCGACGGGTATCTTTACGTCATGAACCGCAGCACGTCGGGCAAATACGAGCAGTTGTTCCCTCGTGAAGAGACCGGCCAGAACAACCGCGTGACCGCCGGTCAGGACTATACCGTGCCCGCGACAAAGTCGGTCTTCCGGATCAGCGGCCCGCCCGGACACGAGACCGTCTATTGGTTGATTACGCCGGCCGCCCTGTCCGATGGCGGTTCCCCTAAATACCTGCCGCTGCCTCCGCCCCCGCCGCCCGACAAGCGGCTGCCGCAGAATATGGTCCCCCGCTGTGATGACGAGATCTTCCGCGCGCGCGGGGAATGTGTGGACAGCTCGGCCGGTCCCCAGGTCGTGGAACCGGGATCGGCGCTGCCCAGGAATCTGGCCGGCGCCGGAGCCGCCACCCCGCGTGATCTGTTGTTCATGCGCAAGGAAAACACGTCGGTGGTGGCTTCCCCCGTGCCTCTCAGCGGGCCGGTGCTGTACGAATTCCGGCTGGCCCATAAGTGATCGCCATGCGCTACCGAACTGCCGCCCTTTGCCTGGCCCTGCTGGCGCCGCTCTATGCCCAGCAGAAAAATCAGCGGGACCTGAAGCTGGAAAAAGACGTCCCCACCGAACCCGCTCGTCCCGCCTCGGTCTCCATCCCGCGCAGCTATGCGCTTGTGGTGGGCATTGCCGGATATCAGAACCTGCCTGCCAAGAGCCAGTTGCAGTTTTCCGAGCGCGATGCGGAAGCGATTTATTCCATTCTCATCAGTCCGGAAGGCGGCAACTTCCGGGCGGAGAATGTGCATCGCCTGATTGGCCCGAAAGCCACCCTGGCCAACCTGCGGCACGAGCTGGAAGAGTGGCTGCCTTTTGTGGCCAGGGATAATGATCGCGTACTGATCTACTTTGCCGGGCACGGCTTCGTCCACAGCGGCCGCGCCTATCTCGCTCCCTACGACATCGATCTCAACAACATCGCCGGCACCGGCTATCCCATGGACAGCCTCGGCGCTACCATCGGGGGCAAGATTCGCGCGCAATCCAAGATCCTGCTTACCGATTCCTGCCACAGCGGCGCCATCCGTCCGGAAGATACGCAGAGCATCAACCGCTCGCTGATGGATCTCCACAAATCCCTCTTTTCGCTGACCGCCAGCCGGGACCGCGAGCAATCCTTCGAGAGCTCTGATTGGGGTGGAGGCCACGGCATCTTCACCTATTACGTCGTGCGCGGTATGGAAGGCGAGGCCGATGAAAACGGCGACGGCATCGTCACCGCCGATGAGTTGCAGGACTACGTGCACCGGAATGTCCGGGAGGCCACCGGCGGCAAGCAGAATCCGACTTCCGACCAGGGCAGCTTCGATCCCCAGATGTTGCTCGCCTACGTGCCCAGCCGCGCCCGGCCCGGAGTTCCCGCCAAACCCAAGGAAGGCACCTTCATTCTCGAAAGCAATATGGACGATGTGGAGATCTTCCTGGATGGGAAATCGCTGGGAGTGGTGAGCAAGGGCAAACCCCTGACGGTGCCGGGTCTCAGCCCCGGGGTTCACACCGTCAAGGGTGTCAAGATGGGCTACGAGCCGGACGGGCCGCGGGAAGAGACCGTGTATCCGGGACAGGCCACCACCATCTCCATCCGCATTCTGATTGCCCGGCGGAGGAACCGCGCGGCGGTCGATTCCTTCGAGCGTGGTCTGAATTTCTACAACAAGGGCTACGAGCAGAACTACAAAAAGGCGGTGGCCGAGTTTCAAAAGGCGCTCGATCTCGACCCCGCCTACAGCCAGGCCGCGCTCTACCTGGGGCGCGCCTACAATGCCCTGTTCGATGAGCCGAACGCCGAGAAATATTTCCGCAAGGCCATCGAGATCGATCCGGATTACCTGGAAGCGCGCGCGAGCTTCGGGGGTATGCTCCTGGACACCGGCAATACCGACGAGGCCATCCGCCAGTTCGAGACGGTCATCCGGCGCGAGCCCGATCACGTGATGGCGTTGACCAACCTGGCCCAGGCCTATCGCATGAAGGACCTGTATGCGCAGTCGATTGAATCGGCGCGCAAGGCGGCCAAACTGGCGCCCCAATACGCCGAGCCGCACCTGTGGATGGCGGAAAGCATGCGCCTCAACGGCAAGTACGACCTCTCCCGAGGCGAATACGAAAGCTACCTGCGCCTGAGCAATTTCGATAGCAAGCTCGCGGGCCAGTTGAACTACTACGTGGTCGGGTTTTTGGTTGGCCTGGGCCGCAAGAAACGCGCCGCCCAGCAGGATATCTGGAAGGACTTGCGCAGTCTGGCTTACTTCGGCATCTGCGACTGCGATCGCATGACCGGGCAGTTCGATCTGGCGATCGAAAACTGCCAGCGCGCCCTCACCTACGACTCTTCGGATCCCTACACGCATTACGCGCTGGCGCTGGCCTTCGCCCGGCAAGGCGCCAAGACGGGCAACTATGGGATGCTGGCGGCCGCCGTGCAGCATTTCCGCTCTATGCTGCAGATCAGCCCCGACTTGCAGCAAGCCGCCGCCGCCCGCCAGAACATCACCAACATCGAGAAGGAACTCCAGCGGCGTTGAGCGCCGGCAACGAACCGTCTGGTTAGTCGCCAAACCGGGTGGTTCACCGAATCGCTCTTGTCTCGCTCGACGCGATTGCTTCGCTTGTCGAATAAGTCTTTTTATTTCTGCTGGTTGTCTCGTTTTCGCCGATTTTGGCTGCCTCTGGCCCGGCGATTGCCCTAAAGAGGGCATGTTCAGCCAATCGGTTCGTGATCAACAGTCTTTCTTCCCCAGGCAGTTCGGGGTACAACGCCACAGAAGGATTTCCAGCGGCGAGCGCCGACTAGCGACCCGGTTTCCCGTCCACTTGGCGGTCCGCTATCGGATGCACGGACAGGTGGGGAACGGCGAAGTTTTGAATATGAGCAGCAACGGGGTACTCTTCACAGCCGAGCACTCCTTTCATCCCGGCGACACTGTTGAACTCTTCATCAGTTGGCCGGTTCTGCTCCACAATTCGGTGCCACTGAATCTCGTAGCCACAGGGCCGATCATTCGCACCGATTCAGGCAGAGTGGCTGTAAAGATCCACCGCTATGAGTTCCGCACCTGCAAGGCATCCAGCCAGCGGCGCGATACCGCGCCCGTGGTGCAGATGGCCGCCCCTCCTCTGGTCCGGACGGCGGGAGCTCTCAGCGGCCATCCATTTTAGCCCGGCCTTCAGCATGACCCTCCACCCATGCCGGGAGCGGCGAAGACGTTCGCCGTCCCCGGCTCCTTAGCCTCCTCCCTTTCCCTGCCTGCCTTCGTACTGCCAGAGCGCAATCGCCGCATAGGATCGCCACGGCCGCCATTCCTCTGCGCGCCGCGTTAGTTCTCGCAGGGCCAGAGGTCCGCCGGAGCCGCCGGCGGCTCGCCGCAGCCCCAGGTCCGAGACGGGAAACGCATCCGGATGTCCCAACCCGCGCAGGGCCACGTAGTGCGCCGTCCACGGGCCGATGCCGGGAATCGCGCAAAGTTCGGCGACCACCTGTTCCAGCGAACCTGTGCCGTTTCCCAGGGCCCTCCCATCTGCCACGGCTTGGGCCAGTGCCCGCAAGGTGGCCATCCGGGAACGCGTCAGCCCAATACCGCTGAGATCGGCTTCGGCCAGCGTGGCCGGATCCGGAAACAGAAAACCGCTGCTGGCTGCCTGGCCGCAACACGCGATCAACCGTGCCATCAGCGTACTGGCCGCTGCCACGCTCACCTGCTGGCCCAGCACCGCCCGTACCGCCAGTTCAAACGGATCCCAGCAGCCTGGCACGCGCAGATCCGCTACACCGCGCAGCACCTCCCGCAGATGGGGAGAGCGCGCCAGGTGAGCCCGCACGGCCCGCCCGTCGGCGGCCACGTCGAATAGCGCCCGCACACGCCTCAGGACGCCTCAGGACGCGATCATCCGGAGCAGAAAGGTCTGGCAGGCAGCGCACCAGGATCTGTCTCGTAGCCGGATCGCGGGACACCTCCACAAGCCGTCCGCTCACGTCCAGAACGCGGCTGTAAGATTCCTCGGTGATCTGCTCGATACCGCGTAGCGCGCGCGTCCGCAGGAAGCCTAAGGTTGCTTCCCAGGCGAATCCCTCCGGTACCGCAATGGTTGCTTTACTCCCCAGCACCCTCCCACTATCGCATTCTGTTGAAACCCTGCTGGTGGTCGAGGTGTCCAAACAGGGTACAAGGGGTGGCGGCATTCGAACCAAATCGTCCCCGTGCCGGCGCTGCGGTGCCGGAAAGGTTGCGCCATGGTCTGGCGCTGGCTGCCTCCATCGCCGGGTTGATCGCGACCGGCTGGCTGCTGTGGTCGATCTCGATTCTTCCCCGCCTGGACCGTGAACCTCCCGCGGTAGTATTCGGAGAAGCGCTGCAATGCGCGCTGGCCGCCTGGGCCTGGAGCGCGGCCATCACCCTGGCCCTTTACGGGGTGGTGTCGCGGTCGGTCCCGCGCGAGGCGATCCCATCGATTCTACGCACTTCCACCACCGCGGTGTGGTTTGCGCCCGCAACCATTTTGCTCTCGGAGTTCTCGCCAGCGTCGCTGGCCGCGGCTCTGGTGCTGATCATCAGCGCGACGCGCCTGCTCTATTTTCACTGGCGCGAGTTTTGGGGAACGCCGGAGTGGCCCGGGGTTCCTCCGCGGCGCGCCGGCCGCCTCTTCGACCCTCCTCGCCTGCCGATTCTCTGGAGGCAACTGGCGCCCGGATTGATCGTCTCGCTCAGCTTGCAGGCGGGCATGCTCGTGATTCTTTCCGGCAAACCCATGGCGGCTGCCGCGTTGTTCGCGATGAGCACGGCTATGCTGACCTTTCTGTGCTTGGCTGCGGGCGTGGTCGACGCCGGGGGGCCGGCCAGCCTCCCGCAATCGATCCTCGGGGCAGCGCTCACCGTAATTCTGGCAGCCGGTCTGACGGTTGGTGGGCTGAAGGGAGGCGGGCAGCCCAGCGCCAACCTTCGGTGGGATTTCAGCTCGCGCCCGCGGCCGGGACTTTGGGACAGCACGCGCTCGCTGCTCGATAACCTCCTATATGGTGAGCCGCCGCCGGCCAGCCGGGACGTGGTGACGCGCGTCTACGTCCCGCCGGCCGAAGGCGCCGAGCTGAACGACCGCGGCTTTCCCGGGGTGATCCTGCTTCCCCAAACCAAGCCATCCAGCGAGCTCCCGCGCCGCGTTGCCTATTTTCGGCCAGGCCTGGCTGGATCGGTAACCGCCGACCCTCTCAGTATTCCGTTCTCCGGCGAATACTGGATGTTCAAGCCGCCCTATATCCGGCCGCCCCAGCGGTCCTACATCCGCCGGGGCAGCCCGCTCCAGTTGTCCTTTGTCACGGTCGACCACCGTCCGCTGATGATGGAGGCCTACCAGCGGCTGGAGCCTCCGCTCGACCTCGGCTGCTGCAGCAAGATCCAGGTGGCGATTGAAAACCGCGACCGCTATCCCGGCACGCTGCAGATCGAACTCATTCTGGTTCTGGCCGACCTGCCGGGCCAGCCCTCGCAGAGTCTTGGCCGGGTGCGCGTATTCTCGCGGCCGCTGCTCGGGAGCATCCCTCTCATGCCTGCTTTTGAGACCCTGGATTTCCCGATCCCCTCCGGCGTCGCCTTCCACCGGGCGAACCTGTTTCGTCTGATCTTCCACCGGGATCTGCTCCGCCTGGACCGCAGCGCCAGAACTTCCATCGATCGGTTTGTGCTGGTGCCGCGATAGGGCCTCGGCGTCCGGGACAATCCCTATCATGCAAAAGATTGAAAAGACAGATTATATTTAGAAAAAGGGCGTGATAAACTCAAATTCAGGCGTCTTTTCGTTACGGAATGCCACACAACAGCTTCGTCCACCTGACCCGCGAAGAACACGAGGAATTAGGGAGGGAAGTCGCACTGACGTGCCGTCGCATGCAGGAGATCGCCACGCTGCTGCTGCAGGTCTACGGACCTGGCAACATGACAGCCTTCAGTGCCGCCAAAGCGCGCGACGCCATGCTGCGCTTTTATCGCGATTTGGCATTCCAGGCCGAAGCCGATTTGCCGGGCGTCAAAATCGACGGATATCAGCAAAAATAGCCGCCGGAGCAATGGACATCAAATCGCCTATGCGAGCAGCTTGGGCACCAGGTTGCCTGCCACATCGGTGAGGCGGAAATCCCTCCCCATATGGCGATAGGTCAACCGCGTATGTTCCAGACCCAGGCAATGCAGGATCGTGGCCTGCAGGTCGTGGACATGAATGCGATCCTCG
>CAZMRK010000184.1:0-11879 GCA_964568355.1 uncultured Solibacteraceae bacterium
CGGTAGTTCGGAGCGTCGCATCGCGCTGTAGCCGTGCGGCGATCCCCAATAGATCTGGCTGTGGATACCGCGATAGAACCAGTGGTCCACATCCATCAGGTTGCAGAGAATGATATCCAGCCAGCCGTCCTGGTCCAGGTCGGCCACCTGCTCGCTTACCAGCCCTACGCTCTCGAGCGCCGTTCGTTTTCCTGCCTGGAAGCCTGTGACCGAACCCCAAAAGATGACCAGCCCATCCTTGAGAGACGGTACCAGCAGGTCGAGATAGCCGTCCTTGTTCAAATCGGCGATGGCGGGGAAGCGCGGACCTTTTACCGGCAGGTTCTGCTCTCGCCGGAACCCTTGCGCGCTGCCGAAAAGGATCTGCGCCGTGTCGTCCTCCATGTTGGAGAACAGTAGATCCAGGTAGCCGTCGCGATCCAGATCGCCGATGGCGCAGCCAATTGCCCCGCGCGTCGGCACCTCGCTTCGACGCGACGCCGCAAGGCCGTCCTTGGCCCCCCAATAGATGTAGGATCCCGCCGTTCCACCCGCGTCGCCCTCGTGCGAGCCTACCAGCAATAGATCGGTATACCCGTCGTCATTGAGGTCCGCGATGCAGGATTCATACCCGCCGATCGTGGGCAGCCGTTGCATGTGGTCGGTGGAGTAGCTGCCGTCTTTGCTGCCGAAATAGATGTAGGTGTCGATGTCCCCGATCGGCCTGCCCTTCGTACTGTTGGCGAAAAAGACGCTGCCGCCCGCGATTGCGACTCCTTGCGCGCCATGCGTCGGCAAACTGCTCCGGCGGCCGGCGCGAAGACCGTCCGCGCCGCCCCAGTAGACATAAGAATGGATATCGAACTGGAGATCGCTGCGCGAATTGGCGAAGGCCAGATCCGCGAATCCGTCGCCGTCGATATCGCCGATCGCGGCGTCCACCGCACCCACCGTCGGCAGGTCCAGATGCGCCGCTTCGTCGAACTGTCCGCCCGGCTTCCCCCAATATACCCGCGAGGATGTTTCCCATTGCCGCTTCACCACCGCGCGGGTCACCACCAGGTCGGGCATGCCGTCGTGATTCAGATCCCCCACCGCCACGCGCCCGCCATGTTCCAAGGCCAGGCTCTGTTCCAGTTGGAACGCGCGATTTCGCGCCGAGTAAATGCGCGGACCCTGCGCGGTCGCGAGCACCAGGCGACGGCCCACCACCGCCGCGCCCAGACCGCCCTCCAGAGGTAGCGGCGCCGGATCCCGCAATTTGCCGCTCCAGAAGATTTTTCCGTTCTTGCCAGAGGCCGTAACCACCAGGTCTTCGACTCCATCGCCGTCCAGATCGCCGGTCGCGCAACCATTGGCGCCCGGCGTCTCGAAGCCGGTGCGCGCGCGATAAAAATATCCCTTCTCGCGGCCCCAATAGGCGTAGGAGGTCTCCACACCCACGCCGCTCGACGCGATGAAAATCAGATCTGCGCGGCCGTCGTGGTTGAGATCCGCAATGCACGCATCCTGCACGTACGGCGTCGAGACCTCGGAGTGGAAGCGTTCGTTCCACCCGTCCTTGGCGCCCCAATAGATCCAGGAATTCATCACCCGCGTGGAGTTGTCGAATCCGCGGGCGATCACCAGCTCCGGAAAGCCGTCGCCGTTTAGATCCGCCACCCGGACCCGAACCGCTCCCGCGCCCGGGTAAGCAATCTGCTGACCGTTCCGCCCCGCTCCCCGAAAACGATATTCGTAGGAGGGCGGGACATACGAAAGATCATGGGTGTTGTTGAAAATCAGGTCGTAGTAGCCGTCGTGATTGACGTCAAAGCGGTGCACGGTCTCGACCACCCCGTTACGGGACACGTACAGATTGGCGCCGCCTGCATCGAACTCCCCCTGGCGAAAAGCTTCGAAACCTTTCGTCTCCCAGATTTTGATGCCGGGCTGCGCTACCAGCAGCCCGGCGACGAGAAACAACAAGGACCATCGTGACATCGCGCAATGCTCAGAACGAAGCTCGTAATGCAAACTGAATCTGGCGCGAGGTGCCCGCGCTCAGGATACGTCCCACGGTCGCACTGGTGAGCACGTTGCTCGGAAAGCCCAGCGGAGGCGTATTGAACAGGTTGAAGAATTCCGACCGGAACTGGATCGAAGACGATTCCCCCAGCCGGAACGTTTTCGCCAGAGCAAAATCGAAATTCACCAGCCCCGGCCCGCTGATAATGTTCCGCCCGGCGTTGCCGAAGCAAACCAGTGGATCCTTTAGCGTGCTGTAAACGCTCTGGCTTCGGCAGTCGGGAGCCAGGGTGAAGGAAGCTGGATTAAACCACTGGTCTGCGGTCTGGTTCTGCGGGATGCGGCTCACTCCGAGCACCGAATCGGGGTGGATCAGCGACGCCACACCTGTGTTGGCCGTGTCCACGCCTGTGTACACCGTGAACGGCAGACCGGTGGAGGCGGTCACGATGGAGTTAAGCTGCCAGTCTCCCAGCAGCAGCGCCGCCGCGCCGCCCTGGCTCAGGTATTTTCTGCCGTGCCCGAACGGCAGGTCATAGACGAAGCTGTTCACGAAGCGGTGTTGCTGGTCGAACGCCGACCGGCCGCGCCCCTGCCCGTCGAGGTTCCAGTTGTTGATCTCCTGCGTACTGCCCACCGCGCCGCCGCGAATCTCCTGCCCCGTGTCGATCGAGCGGCCATAGGTATAGGAAGTTACCATCGTGAGCCCATGCATGGAGCGTACTTCCGATTTCAATTGCAGCGAATGGTAGTAGCTGTTCACCCGCGGCATGGCCATCTGGAAGATGGCAGTGAAGTCGGGATTGTAGGGTCTGCGCGCATTCAGGTCTCCCGGACCGGGGTAGGGGATGTTGGCGATTCCCGAGAATGAAAGATGCCGCCCCGTGGAGCCTACATAGGACGAGGTTACCGCCCAGTTCGGTACGATCTCGCGCTGCAGGCTGAAGTTCCATTGCTGCACGTATGCCTGCGGCCATTCCATCCGTCCGTTCTTGGCCTGACCCTCGGCGAAATAGCTGGAACTGACGGTCACGCCGGGAGGGCGCAGGTCGCGCAGCGTCAGCGAAGGATAGATCGAATTCGGCATGTCGATGATGAGGCGCGTCTGGAACGGGGGATTGCGTACCAGGTCGACCGTGGTGTTGCCGATCTGGGCATCGTAGAAAATGCCGTAGGCGGCGCGGATCACCGTGTTCTGCGGCAGGCGGTAAGCCAGGCCGATGCGCGGGGCAAAGTTCTTGTTGTTGGTATTCACAAGCCCGCGCGGAATGTCTCCGAACCCGGGTACGTTGACGCCGGCTTGAATCGGCACCGGCTTGTCTGGACCGTTCAGCGCCGGCACATAGACGCCGCCGAAGCGGTCGTATTTCTCCACCCATGGCGGCATATAGTCCCAGCGCAGGCCGAGCGTTACCGTCAGGCTGCGGGTCGCTCGCCAGGTATCTTCCACCCACGGTCCGATGTTGGTGCGGCGGAGGTAAACCTGGCCTGACCCGTCGGTCACCTGGTTGTTGTGCGAGTAGCCCAGCAGGAAATCGGCGAACTCGCTGCCCCGGTTGACTCCGTTCGGATTGGTCACATCCGCGGTCAGCGGCGTGGCCCGGTAGTTGTAGGAAGGCAGCAGGTAGTTCAACGTCGCATTGTTCAACTGGAAACGTGTCAATTGGAAACCCATGCGCAGGGAGTGATCTCCCTTGGTGATCGAGAGGCTTTCCTGCACCTGGTAGGCGTTGTCGCGTGTCACCGTGGGGACGCCGAAATTCGCGCCGCCAAATGTGGAAATTCCATCGGAAGCGAATACGATGTTCGGTACCTCCCAGGCCGAAGGCGGCAGTCCGTCCTGCCCTACAATGCCCAACTGCGCCGGGATGTTGGTGGTGTATGCGTTCTTGTTGACGATGTTGAGGCGCAGCCGCGTGAAGCCCAGCCGGAAGTCATTGGCAATCGCCGGGCTGAAAAAGTGCGTGTCGCCGAAGGTGAAGATTTGCGGGCTCGGCTCGCGGCGGGTGCCCTGGGAGGAGAGCGCGCCCGGCGTGAAGATGGATTCATTCGACTTCGAATAGCGGCCGAAAATCTGGTCTTTCGTGCCCAGGCTGTAGTCCACGCGAATGCTGAACTGGTCGTTGGATTGCGTCTGCGGTTCGTTGTTGAGATAAGTGCCCAGGCCCAGGGGCAGCGACGCTACGTTGGGCTGGTCCACGTACTTCAGGATGCCCTGTGCGATCGGATCCAGGCGTCCGCTCGGAATCCGGTTGCCGGGGAATGGATCGCGCAGATACTGCGGATTTGTCGGCGATGCCGGCAGCGAGGAGTTGAACGCCGGATTGACGCGCGTCGTCAGCGGATCGAAGATCGGGGTCAACTGCCCGCCGGCGTTGATCCGCCCGGAGAAATCGCCCTGGCGCAGCGCGGCGCTCGGCACTACCGCCGTCGCGGTCTGCGCTTTGGCTTGCCGGAATCCTTCATAGCTGCCGAAGAAAAACAGCTTGTCTTTCTTCACCGGCCCGCCCAGCGTGCCGCCGAACTGGTTCTGGCGGAACGGCGGAATCTTCGCCGGCGCGGGCCGGTCGAAAAGGTTCTTTGCGTCCAGCCGGGAATTACGCAGAAACTCGTAAGCGCTGCCGTGGAACTGGTTCGAGCCGGAGCGCGTCACCAGGTTGATCTGCGCGCCCGCCTGCTGGCCGAATTCCGGCGAATAGCTGTTGGTCTGTACTTTGAATTCCAGGATGCTGTCGATATTCGGGCTGATCACGAATGTGTTGAAATTCGGATCGGTGTTCAGCGTCCCGTCGATGAGAAACAGGTTCGAGGCTTCGCGGTTCCCGTTCACGTTGAGTGCGGAGGAAACCGTGCCGCGCTCGGAGGCCTGCCGGCTTCCCGGCGCGGATTGCGTGGCGCCCGGCACCAGCATGGCCAGTTGCAGGAACTGCCGGCCGTTCAATGGCAGTTGCTGCACCTGTTTGAACTCGATCACGCTTCCCACGCTGCTCTCGTTGGTTTGCAGCAGCGGCGCCGAGGCCTGTACCGCGATCTCCTGCACCACGTCGCCCACCTCCAGCCGGGCGCCCAACTGCACCGACTGGTTGACCTGGATCTCCACTCCCTGAAACACCTGTTTCTTGAATCCCGCGTGCTCGATGGTTACGTCGTATGTCGCCGGAGGCAGGAAATCCACTTCGTACCCCCCTCGGGCATTGCTGAACGCTTCGCGCGCCACGCTGGTGGACTGGTTGCGAACGGTAATTTTGGCGCCCTCGACGGCTGCGCCTGAAGCGTCGGTAATGTCACCGGTCAGCGTCCCGGTGATCTTTTGAGCGAATAGCGGACCGGCTAGAAGCAGCAGCCCGGTTAACAATAATGGCCAACGATTCTTCACGGATTTGCCCCCCTTTGCTCAATTGTCGACAGTTGGTAATGTCGATTATTGACCTCGATTCCTCCGATGTCAAATCCGCTCACCGACGGATGGCTACCGGGCCGCGGCCGCGAGGGAGCGTGCGTGTTTGCCGCGAGTTGCTAAGCGGCGCGATGTAGTTTTTCCAGCAGTTCCCGGGCTTTGTCTACCATGACATCCCCCGCGGGCTTTGGCGTAGGGAGGTTTCTGGATATAACGATAAAACGCGGATATGTACTCTCGATCACCTATGTCCGCGCTCATCCCGCCACATCCCAGTACGAGGGAGGAGCGCTCGTCATTCATGAATTGTCTCAGCATAAACCCGGCCGCGGAATTTGCGAACGGGGCAATTTGATAAACTGCCGACAGTCATCCTGCTAATAGGACAATACGTTTTGCTCCCGCGCGTCGCCGGATTGACCGGCTTCCGGGTGCGTGATACGTTCCCTCCATCGCCTCACCTATGCCCCAGCCCTTCGCCCTCACCGCGTTTCTCCTGCTGGCCCTCTCTGCCGCCGCGCAGGATTCCATCCGCCACTCCGGCTTCGCCGATTTCAGCCAGGGCACCCTCGGCAATAGTGGTGCGAATCTTTACGTCTCGCACAACGGCCGCGTCCAGGTGATCAACAACTGGGATATCAACAAAGACGGCTACGTCGACGTCCTGCTCAGCAACGACCACAACGTCATGGAGACCGTGGACGCGCTCATCTACTGGGGTGCTCCCGGCGGCTACCGCTCTCTCCTGCCCGACCTCTGGCGCGAGCGCCCTCTCGCCCAGGTCGCCTTCGACCTGATGGATCGCAAGCCCGCCTTCACCCGCCTGCCTACCTTCGGCGGAGGCAAGTCCGTCATTGCCGACCTCAATCGCGACGGCTACCCCGAAATCGTCTTCTGTAACTACATCCACAACTATCCCGGCATTCGCACCGCTTACGTTTACTGGGGCGGCCCCGAGGGCTACAGGCCCGAACATCGCACCGAACTGCCCACCAATTGGGCTTCCGGAGTGGCTGCCGCGGATTTGAACGCGGACGGCTACCCGGACCTGGTCTTCGCCAACCAGGGCGTGGAGCCCGGCCTCGACAACATCTCACCCAAGACCCCGCTCGATTCCTTCATCTATTGGGGCAGTGCCACCGGCTTCGATGTCGCCCGCCGCACCGCGCTCGCGGCGCACGGTTCCAGCGATGTCGCCATCGCCGACGTCAACCACGACGGCTTTCCCGATATCGCCTTCGTCAACGCCCGTCCCGAGTCGCAGGGCGTGCTCGTCTTCCGGGGCAGCCGCGAAGGCTATTCCAATCAGCGCGTTCAGACTCTCCCGGCCGCCGGCCTTACCAGCATCCGCGCCGGCGATCTCGATCGCGACGGGTTCGCCGACCTGGTCGTCACTACCGCCGCGGCGCGCCAGACCATCGCTCTCGAAACCTCCCCGTCCGGTCCGCCCGCCGGAGACGTTCACCTGTTCATGGGCGGCGCCTCCGGGGTCGACGTATCCCGTACCGTCCGCCTGCCCGCGCACGGAGGTCGCGATTCCGCCATCGGCGATTTCAACCGCGACGGCTTCCCCGATCTCGCCATCGCCAATGCCACCGCCGATTCCTGCGTCTACTGGGGTTCTGCCGCCGGATTCTCCGCCGCGCGCCGCACCACCCTTCCCACCCTCGCGGCCAACGGGGTCTTCGCTGCTGACCTCAACGCCGACATGTTTCCCGACCTGGTCTTCGCCAATTCGAACGACGGCAAATCCTACGACGTGCCCTCCTATATCTACTGGGGCAGCGCCACCGGCTTCGCTCCCTATATGCGCTCCAGCGTGCAGAGCTTCGGCGCCGCCAGCGTCAACGTTGCGGACCTGAATCGCGACGGCCGCCCCGAGCTCCTGGTCGTGAATCAATACAGCGGCAGCGCCGATAGCCGCATCAACACCCGTATCTTCTGGGGCAACCCGCACCACTACTACTCCACCGCCTCCATGTCCACCCTGATCGGACATGGCACCTACGACACCTCCGTAGCCGACCTCAATGACGACGGCTTCATCGATATCGTCATGTCGAACTCCTACGCCGACGGATCCTATGTCTACTGGGGCGGCAAAGACGGCTTCTCGCCCGCCCGCCGCGACACGCTGCCCGTCGCTGCCGCCATCGGCTCCAGCGCCGCCGATCTCAACCGCGACGGCTACCTCGATCTCGTCTTCACCCGCCGCGAGGCGGAGAAGTTCATCGGCACCATCTTCTGGGGATCGGCCTCCGGGTTCGCCGCTGCCCGCAAAACCGAGCTGCTGCTCGCCGGCAAACGCTCGCTCTCCAACGTCATCGCCGATCTCAACCGCGATGGCTATCTCGACCTCATCTTCCCCGACGAATACTTCGGCAATCTGCACATCTTCTGGGGTGGTCCGCAGGGCTACTCCGCCGCGCGCAGTTGGTCGAAATTCGTCTCCGCCGGCAGCCTGGAGCTCGCCGACCTCAACGGCGACGGCTATCTCGATTTCGTTATCGCCGGCGGCTTCAACCCCGAAACCAAGTCACGCAACACCAAAACGCGCATCTTCTGGGGCACTCCCCAGGGTACGCCGTCTCCCGAGCCTGCCTTCGAGCTCGAAGCCTTCCAGTCGCTCGAATGCGCCATTGCCGATTTGAACCGCGACGGCAATCTCGATCTCGTCCTCGGCAACTACATGTCCGACAGCACGCGCGCTCTGCCCGCGTTCATCTACTGGGGAGCGAAAGGCGGGCGCTACAGCAACGCCAATCGCACCGATCTCCCCGCCGAGTCTTCCGCCGGCATCCAGGCCGTCGACCTGAATCGCGACGGCTATCCCGAGATCATCGTCCACAACCACCTCAAGGACGGGAATCATTCCATCGGCAGCTACATCTATTGGAACGGACCGAAGGGCTTCGACAAAGACCGCCGTACTGAAATTCCCAACTTCGGCCCGCACTTCTCCCAGATGACCGATCCCGGCAACCTCTATACGCGCAAGCTCGAAGAAGAGTACATCTCCGCGCCCATCGCCGTCCCCGCCGGCAAAAAGGCCGCGGCTCTGCGCTGGAAAGCGGAAGAGCCCCACGGCTCCCGCCTGAAGTTTCAGTTGCGGGGAGCCGCCATCCGCGAAGCGCTCGCTCGAGCCGCCTGGCAGGACGCCGCCGGATCTGTCCTCGATCAGCCCTGGCTGCAGTACCGGGCCTTGTTCCTGTCTCCGGACGGAGGCGAGTGGCCGGTCCTTACCGAAGTCGAGCTGCCGCTCTCCTCAAGGTAGTCGCTCCACAATGAACTTGGCGCGATCGTTCGGACTGGCTTTGGGCAGTTCGCAGATCTCGTATCCGCACTCCGCGTACACTTCCTTCATCAGGCGATACGTTTGCTCCGCCTCTTCGAAGTCCTGCTTGCGCTCGCCGTCCGTCGCATAAATTTCGCGCCAGGGAGGAGCCAGAAACGCCCGCCGGGCATAGCGATATGTCGCACAGGCTTGCTGGATCGCCGTTTCCTCGCCGAAGCCGATGAGGCGCGCGTAGCACAGCGTATCCGGGATTCCCCGGTCGGCGAACGTGATCTTCGAGACAGGCGTATGCTCGACGAACGAATCGATCGAACGTTGCAGCATCACTCGGGTATATTCCTCCCGGTCGCCCCACGGCAGCGCTCTTCCGCCGGCGGCCATTTGCTCCTGGATGATCTGCCGCGCCACCTCCGGCACGTGCGCGAACCCCAGCCTGGCCAGCTCCATGAGCACCGTGGTTTTCCCCGCGCCAGGCCCGCCCGTCAGAACAAAAAGATTTGGATTCTCCACCTGACTCTCACCGCTTCACCCGGTCCTTACCGTCCGCGCTTTCGAGATATAATCGCGCCCAGCACATGCTGTCGCCAGGCCGCGCATTCCAACTGTCCGGTTCGGCCGGACTCGTCGCCGCCCTGCTTCTCGGCCTGGATCTGGCGCGCCATCGCGCCCTCTCTCCCCGCGTTGTGATCGCACTTTGGATCGTGGCGATTCTCACGTTCCTCGGGCTCGCCATGGCCACCAAAATTCTCACCCGCCGGGAACGCCTCATCTACTATCACCACGAAATTGCCGTCACGCTCTCGGCCGCGCTTTTCCTGAAGCTCTCCGGCCGCCCGGTGCTGCCTTACCTCGATATCCTCGCCGCCGGCCTTGGTCTTTTCCTCGCGTGCGGGCGCATCGGCTGCCTGGCGGCCGGATGTTGCTATGGCCGTCCCTCCCGCCGCGGCATTCGCTATGGCGACGCGCACGTCCACCTCGGATTTCCCCGCTACCTGGCAGGCGTCCGCCTGTTTCCGGTGCAGGCCCTGGAATCCGCTGCCGTCTTTCTGCTCGCCTCCGCCGCCGCGGCGGTCATCTACTCGCGCGCTCCCGCCGGCGCTGCCTTCACGCTCTACATTTCCGGCTACGCCCTGCTGCGCTTTACCCTGGAATTCCTGCGCGGCGATGCGTCCCGGCGCTACTGGCACGGCTTCTCGGAAGCACAGTGGACGTCGCTGCTGCTCGCCGCACTCGTGCCGCCCGTTGCGGCTGCCATTCTTCTGGCGATGGTCGCCATCGCGCTCGCCCGCCGCCGCACTCCACTTGCTCGCCTCTTTTCCCCCGGCCACATTCGCGAGTTGGCGCAAGCCGCGTCCGCCGTCCGAGCCGATGCCTCGGCGGTCGTCTGCACCTCCCTGGGGCTCCGCATCTCCTCCGGCTGTATCTCTGCCCTCCGCTTCTATACCATTTCCTGCAGCTCAGTGCCGCTGGACCTCCCTTCCGCACAGCGCCTGGCCCGCCTCATCAGCCGCCTGGATGGACTTCCCGCTCCCGCCCGCCTGCTTGCCGGCAGCACCGGCTCTGTTTTCCACCTGCTGATGGAAGGGGCGCATGCGGACTCACGCTGAAGCTCCGGCTCACACCGAGACGGCGCGGGCCCCCGGCCCTGCTACCGCGCCGCCACTGTACGATCCTCCCGCGCCTGCTTCGTCCGGCCACAGTTTTTCGCGCCTCTCCGTACACGCCGCCGGCAGCCCCCTCCTCCAGTGCATGCCCGCCGGCGAGCCCCAGACCGAGGCGCCCGCTCCCGAACCGGCAGCCGCGCCCGCTACCGAAGGCCTCCTTCTGGAAGACGACGCCCCGGCGGCCGAGGGCAAAATGCACAAGAGCGAGTTTCTTGCCGCTCTCCGGGACGCGCTCTGCCAGGTCGCCGAGCAGGAGATCGGCGCTGTTTGCCCCGGCATCGATCTGCTCTTCGCGAAGTACGGCCCGCGTCCTGCCGCCGAGATCGAATCCGTCATCCGGCGTACGCTCCCGAACGGTGGAGCTGCCACTGCTGCCCAGGATTACCTGCCCTTACTCGCTGAGCGCGTGAGGCGCGCCATTCGTACCTGGAAGACGACCGGTGCTATCACCGATCTCCCGCCCGGATTCGATACCGCCGGTCTCCCCGTCGAGCCGCCAGGCCCGCCCGCCGGCCCGCCGCCGGAACCTGGCCAGGAGGTCGCACGCAAAGCCCGCGAGGGCGGCGCTCCGGCAGTCGTCGATTCTCCCCGCGCCATCCAATATCAGCTCGGACCCGGCCGGCCCCTCGATAGCTCGCTCCAGGCCCGTCTTTCGCCCGCCGTCGGCCTGGATCTTTCCGCCGTCCGCATCCACACCGACACCGCCGCGGCCCGCCTCTCCAGCCGTCTCGATGCGCGTGCCTTCACCGTGGGTAGCCACGTGGCCTTCGCGCCCGGCGAATTTCAGCCCGGTACTCCCGTAGGCGATGCCCTCCTCGCGCATGAGCTCGCTCACGTAGCCCAGCAGTCCGGCGCAGCAGATGCCGCCTCCTACGAAGCGCTCGAAGCCGATGCCGACCATTCCGCCATCGGCGCCGTGCTCTCCCTCTGGGGAAACCTGCGCACCAACACTCTGCCCGCTCTCAAATCCGGGCTCCGCCTGCAGCGCTGCGAAACCACTTCCAAAGGTGCCATCGGAGCTACCCGTGCCGCCGATGCCAAAGCCAATTTCCGTAAAAACAACTCGAAGCTCTCCACCGCCGAGCTCGACAAAATCGATTCTGCTCTCAGCAAGGCCACCAGCGACAATTTCGACATCATCATCTCCTTCTACGACTACTTCTCCAATCACGACGTCGTGAAAGAGCCTTCCCTGGAGACCCGCGGCCTGGATGGCGAAACCAAACCCCACTCCGACATGGTCATCAACCCCAAGCTGCTGGACCCGGCCACGACCGACGCGCGTCTCGGCGCCACCCTGCTCCACGAGTACAGCCACACGCGCCACGACACCAACGTTATGGGCACGGGCGACTACCAGGAAGGCGATTCCTACGGCATCGAATACTTCTTCGCGGAACGCAACGGCGAAACGGCTCGCATGACCACAATCGCGACCCTGGTCTCCACGCCGGGCACGCTCTCCCTGCCGGCGATACACCCCGCGCTGGTTCAGAAGTTTAAGCTTTCCTACGCCACCCTGGTGGCGCTCTACGAA
>CAZMRK010000185.1:0-3653 GCA_964568355.1 uncultured Solibacteraceae bacterium
CGCTCCACATCGCTCACATTCACGCGGTAGGTCTGCCCATTCACGCGGACCTGCTCCAGATTCAAGAGCATTCCCGAATCGGATTTCCGCACTACCAGGTCGGCCGAGGATCCTTTGGGAATCGCGATGTCTCCGTTGGTATCACGCACATCCTCCGCGAATACCGCCGAATAGGTCTTTCCGTCGCTCGCCGTCGCCGCTTCAATCGCCTCATTGTTCCGCACCACGAGTTCGGTGCCGCCGGCAATCGTGCGGCCTTCAGTAGCGGCCCAACCGGTGGAAACCAGAGGCACCGCCATCGTACCAATTGCCACAGTGCTCAATATTACCAGATGTTTCGCTATGGTCATAGGTTCCCTCACCTGTGAATGAGCAATCCCGGTGCCGCTCTTCTGTTTTCAGAGCCTTTGGAACTGATGCGGCCCGTGTACAGCAAATTTTGCCCACCCCCTGGGGCGGCGGTGAATCTTCCGGAACGCCATCGACAGAGGCAACCGCGGTATCGTATTAGGTCAAACCATTTAGGCCAAACATGCTTCGATTTATTCTCCTCTCGCTTGTGTCCTTGTCGCTTGCGGCCCAGGAGCGCATCGGCACAGTTCAGGTTCGGGTCTCGACCGACCGCTCGGATTGGCGCTATGAACCGGGCCAGCCCGTCCGCTTCCGCATCCTCGCCATCGAGGATGGCCATGCCCTGAGCGGCATCAAAGTGAGCTATCGGATTGGTCCCGAGATGATGCCACCCAAGGTCGATCAGACTGCGACGCTCACGGGCGAGGGTCTCACCGTGGAAGGCGGCACATTGAACGAGCCGGGCTTCCTACGCTGCATTGCTACGGTCGAGCAGAACGGGAAAACTTACCGGGGGCTGGCAACCGCAGCGTTTCACCCGGAAAACATCCAGCCTACGCAGCAGGAGCCTGCCGACTTCGATCAATTTTGGGAAGCCGGCAAGGCCGCTCTGGCCAAACTGCCCATCGACGCGAAGATCACGCCGCTGCCCGAATACGGCAACGCCGCTGCCGACTGCTATCAAGTCAATCTACAGAACATCGGCATGGGAGCCGCGCCCTCCCGTTTCTACGGCGTTCTCTGCGAGCCCAAGGCGCCGGGCAAGTATCCGGCGCTCCTCAGCGTCCCGGGCGCGGGCGTCCGTCCGTATCGGGGCCTGGCCGAGATGGCGGGGCGCGGCATCCTCACGCTGCAAGTGGGAATTCACGGCATTCCCGTCACCATGGAACAGTCGGTATACGACTCGCTGGGAGCCGGCGCCCTGGCCAACTACAATACCTTCGGACTCGACAATCGCGATCGCTACTATTACCGGCGGGTCTATCTCGGCTGTGTCCGCGCCAACGATTTTCTGACCAGCCATCCGAAATGGGACGGCGCCACGCTCGTCGTTACCGGAGGCAGCCAGGGTGGAGCGTTGTCTATCGTCACTGCCGCGCTGGACCCGCGCGTGCGAGGACTGGCGGCATACTATCCGGCACTTTCGGATCTCACCGGCTACCTGCACAATCGCGCGGGCGGGTGGCCGCACATGTTCCGCGCGGCCGACGGCCCGCTCTCTCACCGATCACCGGACAAGATCGAGACTTCCCGCTATT
Source organism: uncultured Solibacteraceae bacterium (assembly GCA_964568355.1). Classification (GTDB taxonomy): domain Bacteria; phylum Acidobacteriota; class Terriglobia; order Bryobacterales; family Bryobacteraceae; genus JAJPJX01. The sequence goes on from CAZMRK010000185.1 coordinate 1,611, forward strand.
ACGATGTCGTCAACTTCGCCCGTCGGGTCAAAGTGCCCGGCCTCTACTCCTGGGGATTCAACGACGAGACGTGCCCGCCTACCTCCATGTACTCGGCCTACAACGTAATTCCCGGGCAGAAGAAATTGCTTCTGGCCCTCGAAACCGGACACAACAATATTCCGGAGCAAGTCGCTGAAGTTCAGGCGTGGCTGCAGGCTTTTCTCCAGAAGGCCACCGCGCGGAGGTGATTTCCAGCCGGGCGGGGTTCTGGCCCTACCGGGCAGATTGCGCCTTGGCCACCGAAAAACCGCCGGCCAGCGCTTGCAGGTAGGGCAGGTATGTGTCCGCGCAGGAATGGTTCCCTCCGATGGTGCCAGCCTGCGCGCAAAAGCGAATGATATTCGAAGTCACTGCCTGGAATTCGATGTTCACCAATCCTCCGGCATCGGTTGAGGGCGGCGGCATGATCGGAACAATATCGCATGCATTCGCAAACAGCCAGCATTGCGTCACGGCGCTACCGAAGCTGCTGACGAATGTGCTCGCGGGAATGTTCAGCACCTTTTCCAAAATGCTGTTGTCCGCCACGACGCCGGCAGCCACGTTGGGGCACGCAACCCCATAGACGAAGACATTGCTCGCCTGCGAAACCACATTGATGTCCAGGTTGACCGCAACATCCATTGCGCATAGCACGGCCACCGCGGCACCCAAACTATGTCCCGTCACATAGAGTGGTAAAGCCGAATTGAATCCGTTCGTGCTTGCCAGCGCCGCAATCTGCTGGGCGAGAGAGCCCTGCGCTCTGCTATAGGAATAGGTCTCATCGAACGTTCCGTGATAGGTCTTCTGCGGCAGCGCTCCCTGCGTTCCCAGGTTGTAGTACGTGTAGAAACCGGCATGAACGAGGCCGTAGGGCGCGAATTCGAAAGACGAGTAATTGTTTCCATTGTTATCGCCCTGAACCCACGGCGTGGGGAGCACGTCGGCGTCATCAAGCCATTCGCGAACGGTACGGGTTCCCCGCAGGGCAATGATGTTGTTGGTCCCGTTGGTCAGCACAAAACCAGCCGGCACAGTGACGTAATAGCCGGTTGCTCCCGCATCGACGGTAATGGCTTCCGGCACCGTCAACGCCGCCACTAGCGAGTAGCCCTGCGGAAGCAGGCTGGTGATGTCGGTGCCTTGCAGTTGATCGTAAGTGAGTACGCAGCACTGACCCAGCAATGCCGCCATGGAAGCGCTGAACGGCGCCGCGGGCAGGGTAGGCGACGCATACGTGGATGGTTCCGTTAGCTGAGTCAGGGCGAATCCGGAAGAGGACACAGGACTACCACCTTTCTTTGGCCGAGCCGGCATCTGGAGATTGATCTCGAAATCAGACCGACTGGCGCCATTAAATTATCATAAGTCTATAAATATCGCAATAATTTCGCCTATTTTTACCACAATTTCATTTGAATTGAATCAGATTGCCCCGGCACCACGGAACGCTTGACAAGTTCCCCGGCCGGGGATCAGAATTCATTTTTGACATCTCCGGAGTGAACAATATTCATGTGGCGATGGTTCCTTGTACTCTTGACTATTCCGCTGGCGGCGCAACAGCGGGACGGCTGCGATGAAAAGGTGACGCCTCAGATCCGTGTGGATCCGGGCCATCCGTGGCGGCCCCCGTTCGGCGTGGATCGCATCGGACGTCCGCTGGCCGTGCATGTTGAGTTGGCCGCGGAACATTCTCCGCTGCGCGAGTACTATCTGGCTGGATATCGCGGCGGCAAGGAGACGGAACGGCGCCTGCTAAACGTCATGCGCGGCAAATCCCCGTTTGCCGACACGTCCGAGTTCACCTCGTTTCCCGACCAGGTCGCCCTATTCGCGCGCTGCCGATTTGACGGCAAACTGGACGAACTGACGCGCCAATCGGTAAGTTGGCCGGAATTCGAGGCAGAAGCGACAGCCAAGCCCGATCGCCTGATCAATCCCGTGGACCTGGGAACGATTCTGGTACCACATGACTGGCTGCTGCTTGCGGGCGGCCAAACAACCTTGCTGACCACG
>CAZMRK010000186.1:0-6464 GCA_964568355.1 uncultured Solibacteraceae bacterium
GCCGCTCCAGTGGCGGATCGCCGTGACCAGGCTGGTGTGGACGATTTGCAGTCCTTTCAGGCCCTGGTAAAGGCCGGGGTGAGGGCTGAGCGAGGGCGGCAGGCCGGCGGAGAAGCGCTCGTCCATCAGGAGCGCCAGGACGGAATGCAGCCAGTTAGCCAAATTGGCGAGATCGAGCTTGAGTCCGTCCATGGTGCGGGCAATATGCCCTCCGTAGAAGTTGCCGGTGTGATAGACGCGGTCCGATACGGGATCGACGAGAGGGTTGTCGTTCACCGAATTGGCTTCGCGCTCGATCACCGTGCGTGCCTGGGCCAGTGCTTCTTCGAGCGGCCCGAGGCCCTGCGGAACGCAGCGCAGCGAATAGGGGCTCTGGATTGATTCGCCGGCGGAGACGACATCGTGGCTCGCCTGGGCCTGCCGTTCGACATCCGCGACGCGGTGGCGGATTTCCTCGAGCGGTACGGCCAGCTTGGAATCGAAGAGGAGGGAGTTCATCATCTCGGCGACGGCGAGCTGGCCGGGGTGGTGCTTGGCGAGATGGATGGCCGGGTGGTAGTAGTCCGGGGAGGAGCCCAGGGCTTCGGCGGCCATGGCGATCGCGCCCAGCGCCAGGCGGAACAGATAGGAGGCATCGTCGACGACCATGGCAGCGACGCCGGTCATAACGGTGGTGCCGTTGAGCAGGGCCAGTCCTTCCTTGGCTTCGAGGCGGAGGGGTTGGAGATGCTCCCGAGTGAGCGCTTCCAGGGCGGGCACGCGGCCGCCTCGGTGGAAGACCTCGCCGCGGCCAGCCATGGCACGGGCACTGTAGGCCGACGGGCAGAGGTCGCCACTCGCGCCGACCGAACCGAAACGCGGGACGACCGGGGTGATGCGGTGATTAAGCAGATCCAGGAGCCTTTCGATCACGAGCGGGCGCACGGCGGAAAGACCTCGGGCGAGGGCGTTGGCACGGAGCAGGATGGCCGCGCGGACGGTGTCTTCGGAGAGAGGGTCGCCGACGCCGCAGCACAGAAACTCGAGCAGATTCTGCTGGTGGTGCGCCAGTTCCTCGTTGGGGATTACGAAACGGGCGTTGCCGCCAAATCCGGTATTGACCCCGTAGACCACTTCTCCCTGCTCCAGCTTGCGCGCGAGGGTCTGCTGGCCCAGCTCGATGCGGCGGCGCGTCTCCGGGTCGGCACTGAGCTCGACGGGGCGGTAGGAACGGGACACGGCGATGATTTCGGGAAAAGAAAGATCTTCGAGAGAGATCTGAAGGACGGGCGGCGCTGCGAGGGTTCCCATATCGGACCTCATATAAACACCACAATTTAGTGGTGCTCTATGAGAAGTATGCCATCCGTACAGTGCTGTGTCAATGGGGCGGATAAGGGGAGATTTCCGGGCTAGACTAGCGAGGGGCGCCGGCGGTTTGGGTGCTGGATGATACCTCTTCGGCGCCCATTTCGAGCAATAGATTGCGAGCGAGCCTGGCCCAGTCCGGATCTTCGCAGGAGGCGGCAACCAGGATCGCGCCGTCGCCGATGTGGCTTTCGAAGCGCTCGGCATCCTGTTCGGGAATGCCGATGCTGAGGAGGGCGCCGAGGAAGCCGGATCGACGATTTTCACTGAGGCCGGTGAGCGAACCGGCCACCGGACCGGCGGCCAGGAATGTACCGATGCCGGAGACCGGACGAGTGCCCAGTCCGGCCAACATGCGCAGGCTGCTGCCGGTGGCGCTACTGCCTATGGCTCCGGCAGTCTGGCCAGCCGCGGTATCGGTGCGGCCTTCCTCCACGACAGCCCGGGCTTTCGCGTTATCGGGGAGCACGACCGAGACATCTTTGGTGCGAAATCCCGAGGCGAGCATCTTATCTACCGTGTGTTCTACCGGCGCCAGATCGCGGAACAGTCCCCATACCGTGGTATTTCTGCCGTTCATGGCTCTCTCCTCCTCGCACTTTTGGTTATGAGCAATGCGGATACCAGGGGGCGGGAAAATGTTCAGAAGATCGTGAAATAATACACGTGGGGGCCCTTAGCTCAGCGGTTAGAGCAGCGGACTCATAATCCGTTGGTCGTAGGTTCAAATCCTACAGGGCCCACCAGGATCTTCTTTGTCCGATCCGGCCGCTGGCCGCCCCCACCCTCTGTTCCGACGCTAGGCGCAGGAATACGTCTCGGATATAATCGTTGGCTCCAGAGGCGCTCTATGAACCGACGTAATTTCATCCGTTCCACGGCCCTGGGCGGCGTCGCTCTCAGAAGTTCCGCCGCCAATTCCGAAGATCCCGTGCCGGTTACCAAACCGCGCGCTACCTCCGGCGACCGAGTCGAGCCGAATTGGACAGAGCGTTTGACTCTCACGGTCGGTCCGGGCAATGCCGACATGGCCGGGTCAACCGAAAGGGTGATTCAGGCGGCGGTGGATTCGGTGGCGCGCTGGGGCGGCGGCACGGTCAAGATCCTGCCGGGTACTTACCGGTTCCGGAATGCGGTATACCTGCAAAGCAATGTGCGCATCCTCGGCAGCGGCCTTGATTCCGTCATCGTCAAGGAGCCATCGGTTCTCGTAAGGCTCTCCGAGGACTCGGACTGGTTCGACCAGGAAGTCACGTTCGCCGATCCCAGCGGGCTTCGGGTGGGCGATGGCATTTGCCTGCGTGTAAAGAACTCCTCCACCGGCGGCGACGAAGTGATCAAGCGCACGCTGGTGGCGCGCAGCGGGAACCGGTTTAAGCTCGATCGCGCGCTTCGGGACAACGTCTGGCTGATGGGCGATCCGAAGGTGGAGAACCTGTTTCCGTTGTTCAGCGGCGAGAATATCGGCGATGTGGTCATTGAGAATCTCACTCTGGACGGTAACAAGGCGAACAACGGCAATCTGGACGGCAATTACGCCGGCTGTATCTGGTTGCAGGATTGCAACCGGATCACCATGCAGAATGTAACTGCCCGGAACTACAACGGCGACGGAATAAGCTGGCAGATCTGCCACGATGTGCGCGTAGAGGGCTGTCACAGCAACGACCACACAGGCCTGGGACTGCATCCCGGATCCGGATCACAGCGGTCCATTATTCGCGGCAACCGTATGTCCGGCAACGACCAGGGGCTGTTCTTCTGCTGGGGAGTGAGGTGGGGCCTGGCGGAAAAGAACGTCATCGAGAACAGCAAGCGCTACGGCATCTCGATCGGCCACCATGACACCGACAACGTGGTGCGCGACAACGATGTGCGAGCAAGCGGGGAGGTGGGCATTCTGTTCCGCAAGGAGCGGATCGCCGCATTCCAGGGGAATCGCAACCGTATTCAGAACAACCGCATCGCCGGCATCGTACAGGATCGCGGTGTGGGGATCGACGTTCGGGGCGAAACGAAAGCGATCCACATCGTCGGAAACGAAATTCGCGAAACCGGAGGGCCCGCGCAACGCATCGGCGTCCGCATTGCCGCGGAGGCCGCGGACATCCGGCTCGAGGGGAACCGGATTGACGGCTTTTCGCAAAGCGTGCTCGATCTGCGCACCTAGGCTCGCGATGCCGTGCACCGTACTACGGATGGTGCATCATCTTCGCAGACTCGGGACGGGCCGGGACCGCGCGCGAAGCCGGGTCGCGCGAGCGCGCACTTCTTCGGTTCCGGCATAGTTCGGAGCCAGCAGCACATAGGCGTCATATGCCTCCGCGGCTGCGAGGGGCTTGCCGAGCGTCTCCCGGGCCTGCCCCAGGACGAGATAAGCCGGCGGATAGTCTGGATTGAGCCGGATTAAGTCGGCAGCTTCGCGCTCGGCGCGGCCGGCGTTGCCGGACAATCTCAAAATATGCGCCAGGTTCCAGCGGTTGACGACCGAGCGCGGATTATATGCAACCGCCCTTTCCAGATAGGGGACTGCGCTGGCGAAGTCTCCCGAAGAAACCAGTTGCTGCGCGATCTGGAACAATGGCAATCCCCATTCCGGTGTGAGTTTTGCGGCCGCCTCGAATGCCTGACGCGACTCCTTTGGCCGATTGGTCCTGGTAAGCGCCACGCCGAGAGCATTGTAGGCGCAGGCAAAACGCGGGTCACGCTTCAACGATTCCTGGAGCACCGTGATCGCTTCCGCGAAGCGGGTCTCCTCAATCAGCATTCGTCCCTGGCAAAAGAGCTTGCGCGCCTCAATGGAAGGTTCGTTGGGACGCATCGTTTGCAGGCGGCTGAACGCCTCCACCGCGCGTTGCAGCATGGCTCGCTTTAAACCGGTGGCCATCGACTGGACGTAATCACTGACACAGGCCTGGCCGTATTCTTCGAGCACACCTGCCATTAACGCCTCGGCGGCGAAGCGATCGGCTCCCGCAAATGTTTGCGTGCGGTAAAGCTCCCACGCGCCGTTCGCTCCGAGCACCTGGCCCGCATTCACGCGCGCTCGCAACTGTGCCATGGCAGAGGCCGCGGGCGGCGCAATCGTAACGCGAGATGGCGCCTCAGGCAGGACCACCGTTCCGTTGAGGCTGGAGCCATCGGGGAAATCCGCGGAGAACGCGTGCGCACCTCGTACCAGACCGTCGACGCGCAACGCGCCCGCCGCTCGAATCGTTCCGCGAAAGACATTGTCCACATAAACAGCACTGCCGGCCGGTCCTGCCACATCCAGGGTGAACGCGCGTACTGCCGGTGGGGGCAACACCGAGGACGCCAGCGGCCAGCGGGCATCGAATGTGCCGGCCACGCGCGGGTGCTGCTGCGAGTTCGTAAGCTCCGGAACGCGGCGGGAAACATAGTCGATGGCTTCTGCCGCGCGGACGACGCGGTCGCCATCGGCGTCGGCCTGGCCGCTCAATCCTTCGAGCAGGATGTGGGTGAAAACACCATGGCCGCCGTCCCACTTCTCATCCTCATACGAGCGCTCGCTGGGCCGGGACGCCAGAAGCTTCAGGAAGGAACGGTCTCCGTGTCCAATCTGCGCCAGCGGCTCTCCGGCAAGGATCGGCGCGGCAGGGGAATAGCTCGACCAGCCGAGCCGCCCGGTATGGCACGCATCCGCAACCATTACCACGAGCGAAGCCCGGAGCCTGGTGCTCAAGACTGTATCTACCTCCTGAAACGGGAGTGCCGTCGCATGCAGATTCTGAGGGTCGGCATCATGCGTAACAAAGTAGCCTTCGTCGCGATCATCGAGCACGCCGTGGCCGGCGAAATAAAAGTAGACGACATCCTGCGGTCCGGCAGACCCGACCAGCCAGGTATGTAGCGCGGCGCGGATTTGGGCCAGGGTAGCCTGCTCGTTGGTCAGGATGCGGATGTGGTCATTCGGAATCGCGCCGCCCGCCGTGCTGCGCAGGAAAGCGGAGAACTCAGCAGCATCTCTATGAGCGAACCGCAATTGGACGTTCGGGGGCAGGTTTTGATACGACGAAATTCCCACAATCACCGCCCACCGCGTGCCGGCATCGCGCAGAGGATTCAGCCGGGAGATGGGCTCGATGCGGAGATCTCGCGGGCCCTGCGCCACCAAGAGGCCGGTGAGTAGCACGAGCAGCAAGCCCTTCGCCATAGCGTTGATCATAGCAGCCCGGCAGGGCGGTCTATTCATTCCACACCGGCGAACCAGGCGGCTACTGCGACCGGCTTGCACCGCACTTTGGCGCAATGATAGCCTTGGTTCCGTGAGTACCCGCCCACCCAAGCTGTTTGAAAAATTGAACATGGGCGAAGATTCCGGACTGAGTGAACTCACTCCGGCCTTGTACTCGGAACTCCGCCGGATCGCTTCCCGGCATCTTCGGGGAGAACGTTTCAATCACACCCTACAAGCGACCGCGCTCGTCCACGAGGCGTACCTGAAGTTGTTCGAGGGAGCGGAGCGCAGGTTCGCGGGCGAAGCTCATTTCCTGGCAGTGGCTTCGCGGGTCATGCGCCAGGTGCTGGTCGATCACGCCCGGGCGCGAGCGGCGCAAAAGCGATCTGCCGGCGCCGGGACGAATGCGGTTTCCATAACGAATCTTGAAGTGAGCGGCGAGAAGGGCGTTGAACTGCTCGACCTGATCCGGCTGGACGGCGCTATCGATGCCCTGGCGGCAGAAGATGAATCGCTGGCACGATTGATCGAGATGCGGTACTTCGGAGGCATGACCGCCGAGGAGTCTGCCACGGCCCTGGGTTTATCGGTCCATGTCGTCCGCCACAACCTGCGTCTTGCCCAAGCATGGCTGCGCAGGAAGCTTGCGGACTAGTACTGTGACCGGATGATTTCGTTTGTCCGCTTGCTTACGCGCGCGGCTCGGTTCCGGCGCTGAACCACAAGCAGAAAGGAATAGATTTTGCGGTCAGAGCATTAGTGCCTTGGCCGTGAAGTCCCGCTCCCTTATAGTTACTCCGAAAGGAGTTTTAAAAGGGGTAGGTTTTCCACAGCCGCCGCAGGGGCGAGTTGTGAAAAAAAGCTCATTCGGTTGCCGTCGGCGACGGTCGGTGGCAAGTTGGGAAGGAGCAGGCATCCC
>CAZMRK010000187.1:0-8053 GCA_964568355.1 uncultured Solibacteraceae bacterium
ATCGCTACTCACCGAGCGCCGGAACCCGGTCAGGCGATTGCGGATCGAAACCGTCGCTCCTACGATCGCCGCGCCCGAGGGATCCGTGACCGTCCCCTCCAGTGTTCCCGCGCTTCCCGGAGATTGGGCGCGGATCGGGGAGAAAAAAGGCAAAATCAGGACTCCAAGAACAATTTTCGTTTTCGTTCGTCGCACCATTCGTCACTCTCAAAACAGATCTATGGTCCGTTTGGACAGGCGCCATCCGGACCGGCTGCGTGAGCGAAAGACTAGGCAGGTGGCGCGCGGGAGAGACGAGTGGAAACCAGCGGGGCCGGAAATTCCTCCGCCCCTCCGGCAGGGTCGAGCCATTCCACAAACTCGGCGAAGAGGCAGCCGAGCAGATTGGCTGGATAGACCAGAGCCAGGTGGCCCGCATGACAGACCCCGCAGCAGCGGTCAGAGGCCCGGGAGTGTTCATGTGCGGTGAGGGAAGCACCCTGCACCGACATGGTCGCGAAGAGCAGCAGCAGGATCACGACCACCTGCCACCACCTCGCGCGTCCAAATTGCATTTTTCTCCATTATAACGAAGGAAGTCCCGCGACCTTTCGGGCAACCCGGTGCCCCGCCCTAAGCCGGGATTGCCGCGTATTATACTTTCTGTTCACGTCATGAAATCCGTTCAACTCATCGCTCCCCGCACTCTGGAAGTTCGCGAGATGCCCCTGCCTCCGGATCCCGGCCCCGGCGAAGTGCTGGTGAAACTTCGCGCCGTGGGGATCTGCGGCAGCGATCTGCACTGGTATCAGGGACATATCGGCCATACCGGGATGGCCGTGGGACAGGTGCTGGGGCACGAACCGGCCGGCGAGGTGGTGGCGGTGGGTTCGGGGGTAACCGGCCTGGCTCCAGGCCAGAAAGTAGCCGTGGAGCCCGCCATCACGTGCGGCCACTGCGAGCTTTGCCGGTCGGGAAGGCACAACAACTGCGTCTCGTCCGTCTTCATGGGCTCCCCGCAGATGCCCGGCCTGTTTCGGGAATTCGCCGTGATGCCCGCGCACAACGCCATCGCCATGCCGGACCGCCTGTCCTTCGACCACATCACCTTGCTGGAACCTCTGGCGGTGATGCTGCACATTCTCGAACTGGTGGAGATCCGCATTGGAGACTCGGTGGCGGTCATGGGCGCGGGGCCGATCGGGCTGCTGACGGCCTCCATCGCGCGGATCGCCGGCGCCGGGCGCGTCTTCATCGCGGACAAGGTCGCTCACCGGCTGGAGCTGGCCCGGCAGATCGGCATCGAGAGAACGATTCATACGGAAACCGAATCGGTCGAGGAGGCAATTCTCGATCAAACCCGCGGCCGCGGGGTGGATGTGGTTTTCGATGCTGCCGCGGCGCTAAGCACCATCAACGCAGGCATCCGGGTCGCCCGTCCCGGGGGTCGCCTGGTGCTGATCGGGATCCCCGACGAGATCGGGCTGCCGATCGATATCCACACGGCCATGAACAAAGAGCTCAATATCCAGACCATCCGGCGCTCCAATCACAACGTCCACGGCGCCCTGGATCTGCTCGATTCGGGCAAGATTTCCACCAAGCTGATCACCCACCACTTTCCGCTCGAGAGGACGCCGGAGGCCTTTTCGACCCTGGCTGCCTATGCCGACGGGGTGGGCAAGGTGATCATCGAGCTTCCCTGATGCAACACTACGTCGCCTTCGATCTGGGCGCGGAAAGCGGACGCGCCCTGCTCGGAACGCTTTCCGATCAAGGGCTGGCAGTCGAAGAACTGCACCGCTTTCCCAATACGCCCGTCCGCGTATTTTCCGCCCTTTATTGGGATACCCTGCGTCTCTGGCACGAGATTCAACACGGCCTGGCAGTGGCCGGACGGGAGCGCCGGCTCTCGCTCACCGGCATCGGCGTCGATACGTGGGGCGTGGATTTCGCGCTGCTGGGCGCGGACGGCTCCTTAGCCGACAATCCCCGCCACTACCGTGACTCCCGCACCAACGGCATGATGGAAAAGCTCTTCGCCGAGGTGCCGAAAGAGGAGGTCTTCGCTTACACGGGGCTGCAGTTCATGCAGCTCAATTCTCTTTACCAGCTCTATGCCCTGCGCCAGGCCGGGTCCCCGGCGCTGGGCGCCGCGCGCACGCTGCTATTCATGCCGGACCTGTTCAACTACTGGCTGACCGGCGTGGCCCGCTGCGAGCGCACCATCGCCAGCACGTCCCAGTTCTACGATCCCTGTCAGAAGACCTGGGCCATCGAGCTGTTGAAGCGACTCCAGTTGCCGGTTTCCATCCTGCCGGAGATCGTGTCGCCGGGCACCCCGCTGGGAGCGCTGCTTCCCGCGGTGGCAGAAGCAGCCGGCCTAGACCCGGTGACCGTTTATGCCACCGGGTGCCACGATACGGCATCGGCCGTAGCCGCAGTGCCCGCACAGGGCGAGGATTGGATCTACATCAGCTCCGGCACGTGGTCCTTGATGGGCGCGGAACTGGACCAACCCGTGGTCAACCCGCGGGCGCTGGAGCTGAATCTGACCAATGAGATCGGGGCCGGCGGAAAGGTGCGGCTGCTCAAGAACATCGCCGGGCTCTGGCTGCTGCAGGAATGCCGCCACGACTGGTCGCTCAACGGCCGGGAGTACAGCTATGAGGAACTGGTCCGAATGGCGGCCCAGGCCGAGCCTTTTTCGGCCATCATCGACCCCGACGCGTTTCTGGAGCCGGGCGATATGCCGCGCAAGATCGCCGATCTTTGCCGCCGGACCGGCCAGCAAGCGCCGGGGGGCTGCGGCGAATTCGCTCGCACTATCCTCGAAAGCCTGGCCTTACGCTATCGCCAGGTGCTCGAAAGCATCGAGTCCCTGCTCGGCCGCCGGTTCTCGGTCATTCATATCGTGGGCGGCGGATCGCGCAACAAGCTGCTGAATCAGTTCGTCGCCGACGCCACGTCCCGCACGGTAGTCGCCGGACCGGCCGAGGCTACGGCGATCGGCAATGTGCTGATCCAGGCCATGGGAGCAAAAGCGCTGGCCGGGCTCGAGGAAGCCCGGGCCGTGGTGCGACAGTCGTTTCCCCTGGAAAGCTTCGAACCGCGGGACACCGCCGCCTGGGATGCGGCGTTCGAGCGCTTCCTGCGCTACCGCGCGGTGTAGCCGCCGTCCACCATCAGGTGGGTGCCGGTAATGAAACTGGCCTCGTCGGAGGCCAGAAACAGCACCGCGTTGGCGACTTCCCGCGGATCGCCCAGGCGATTCAGCAGGTGCAGGGGCGCTACACGGTCGCGCCACTGCTCGAAGGTCAGGCCCATCCGCTCGATCTCACGGTAGGAGGCGCTGGTCAGCACCGCCCCCGGACAGACTGCGTTCACCCGGATTTTGTAGGGCGCCAGGTCCATCGCCATGCACTTGGTCAGGGTCAAGACCGCGCCTTTGCTGGCGTTGTAGGTGGCGAAGTCCGGCTGTGCGATCAACCCGCTCATGGAGGCCAGGTGGACAATCGCGCCGCCCTTCCCCTTCAAGTGGGGGATAGCAAATTTCGACACCAGAGCGGTGCCAATCACGTTTACCCCCAGCACCCGCTGCCAGTCCGCCAGTTCCGCAGCTTCGATGTTCTTTTGGGTAAAATCGGCGGCGTTGTTGACCAGGATATCGATACCGCCGAAGGCGGCGACGGCCGCGTCGGAGATGCTACGGGCCGACGCTTCCTGGGAGATATCTGCCACCGCAACCACCGCTTTCGCGCCCAGATCCCGGACCTTCCGGAGGGTGCGCTCGGCTGCCGCAGCAGAGATGTCATTCAGGACCAGACGGGCGCCTTCTTCGGCGAAGCGGACGGCAACAGCTTCCCCAATGCCGGCGCCCACACCGGTCACGATGGCAGTTTTCTCTTGTAAACGCAATATCGTGGGCTCCGAAGGGGCTCGACTAGACTTTACCCGCCGGAACCGGAACCAGGTCGCGGCTCGCAATCACGCGATCGATCATGCCGTACTCGACCCCCGTCTCCGGGCTCATGATGTAATCGCGGTCTACGTCGCGGGCGACCTTGTCGATCGGCTGCCCGGTAGCGTCCGCCAGAATCATGTTCAGGGTCTCCCGCATCCGCAGGATTTCCTTGGCATAGATATCGATATCGGCGGCCTGGCCGGCCAGGCCCTGCATGGAGGGCTGGTGAATCATAATACGGGAGTTGGGCAGGCTGAAGCGCTTGCCTTTGGTCCCGGCGGCCAGCAGCACCGCCGCCATGGAAGCGGCCTGGCCTACGCAGATCGTCACGATATCGGGACGGATGAACTTCATGGTGTCCAAAATCGCCAGACCCGCGGTGATCGAGCCACCCGGAGAGTTGATGTAGATGGAAACATCCTTTTCCGGGTCCTCCGCTTCCAGGAAAAGCAACTGGGCGATCACCAGATTGGCGATATTGTCGTCAATCGGCGTCCCCAGGAAGATGATGTTCTCCTTCAGCAACCGTGAATAGATGTCATAGGCTCGTTCCCCCCGCGAGGTCTGTTCGACCACCATGGGAACCAAGACAGACTGGCCCATTGCTACTCCTCCTCTTGCGCTATGTACTTTTTGGGGTCAGGCTCTTTTGCTGACAGCGGCGCGTTTGGTTTTGGCCTTTCGCCCCAAGGCTTTGCGCTTTTGCTCCAGGGCTTTGACCAAGTCCGCGATCGTATTCTTCCCCAAATAATCCATGATACGCGAACGCAGGGCTATCCAGCTATCGTGCATGGAACAGGGCATTTCGTCCGAGCATTCCGCCAGGCCGCTGGCGCACTGCTGGTAAGGCGCCAGACCATCGAGCGCCTCGACGATATCCAGTAAACGAATCTCGCTCGGTTCCACCCGGAGCGAAAACCCGCCGGTCGGACCTTTGCTGGAACGCAGCAACCCCTTGCGGGCGAGCTGCTGGAGGATCTTCGCCAAAAAATGGGCAGGGATGTCCTCTTCTTCCGCTATGTTCTTTACCATAGCGAACTTGCCCTCCGGGACTTGGGCCAAGTGGACAAAAGCTCGGATCGCGTACTCAGCCGATCTCGAATAGATCATGCTTCACTCCCCTCAATTCGGAGTAACATCACTCCGTTATCTTAAAAGGTTCCACCCAGTGGTGCAAGCCATCTTTGCGGTTTTGGTGGTGAAATTGCCAGAGAAACCGACAAATTCAGACTCGAAGTACCGGAACTCTTGCTCTATCGGCTACGTCCTGGTGGTGTTGGGTACTATTTCCGCTAGTACGGATGGAAACTCTCTCCTCTTAAGAGACGCAGCGAAAGGCCCATTCGGTCCAGAAAATCCGGGGCCACGCGGGCGGATTCCTTTTGCGATCATGGCAATCAGGAGAATTTTGATGCGATCCGGACTCACCACCGTTCTGTTGTTAACCGCGGCGGCGCTGTTCTGCGAGAGGGCCGCGCGGGCGCAGGAACCGCATCCGGCCGGTCCCCGGCCGTCGTCCATCCGCACACTCGGCGAAGCCACGGTCTCCGCGAAGCCCGACCACGCGACTCTGGACATCGGGGTGGTCACGCAGGCGGCCAACGCGGAGGCAGCCGGGAGCCAGAATGCGACCCAGGTCAGCGCGGTGGTTAGCCGCCTGAAGAGTCTGGGGCCAGCGGCGGAGATCAAGACCGTCAACTATGCGATCAGCCCTAACTATCGTTACCCCAAGGAGGGCGGCCAACCATCCATCGCGGGGTACACTGCGTCGAACACGGTGCAATTTTCCACCGGAGACCTGAGGCTGGTCGCCAAGGCCATCGATCTGGCCACCCAATCCGGCGCCAATAACATCCAACGCCTTCAGTTTCAGTTGAAAAACGCCCAGGCCGTGCGCGACCAGGCGCTGCGCGAGGCAGCCACACAGGCCCGGAAGGACGCCGACGCGCTGGCCTCCGCCCTGGGTCTGAAGATCGTGCGGGTGCTTTCGGTGGAAGAGACCTCCTCCGGACGGCCGCAACCTATGCGCGCGATGGCCGCCATGGCCAAAGAAGCCACCCCGATCGAGTCCGGCACGATCGATGTTTCCGCTTCCATCACCCTCACCGTTCAGGTGGAATAAACTTTCTGACCTCTTTTGCCGGGTTTTTACGCGTTGCAGGTGAGAACCATCATGATCGACTCACTATTGCCACGCGGGCAGGGGCAAGCAGTCCTGCGGAGCCCGGTGACCCCGGTCCGAGAACTATCTGCATTCGGTATCGGGATGCGTCTTCTGGCCACCGTCGGCGACACCGGCGAGGTCTGCACGACCTTCGAATACACGCTGCCGGCGGGCGCCCAGGGGCCCCAGCCGCACTACCACCGGAATACGACCGAAGCCTTCTACGTTCTGAAGGGGAAGTTGAATTTCCTGATGGAAGACCAGTGGATCGTACTGGAACCAGGGTCTTTTCTCTCTGTTACCCCGGGAACGACGCATGCGTTTCGCAACGGCGGAGAGGAAGGGGTGGTATTTCTGGGCTTTGCCACACCTGGCGGTCACGAACGCTTTCTGGAGCAACTGGTGGCGCTGGCCCGGCAGGAGAGCGCCGGGCCGTGCGATACGTTTTGCGTTCCGGACGCGATGCCGGTGGGCGTAGCTTAGCGGGCGGTAACGGGTCAGGGCAGTTTGCTGTCGCCCATGAGGTACCGGTCGATCCCACGGGCGGCTTTGCGCCCTTCGGAGATCGCCCAGACCACCAGTGACTGGCCCCGCCGTATATCTCCGGCAGCGAAGACACCCGACACCGAGGACATATAACTTTCGTCAGTACTGACGTTGCCGCGGTTGTCGAGTTTCACACCTAACTGATCGAGCAAGCCGTTCCGGACCGGCCCGAGGAACCCCATGGCGAGCAGAACCAGGTCCGCGTCGATGGTGAACTCGCTGCCCGGAACCGGCTCGAATTTGGGCGGGGGTCCCACCCGCACGCCGTGCAGCTTTTTCACTTTGCCGTGCTCATCGCCGGTGAATTTCACGGTGGAGACGCTCCACTCCCGCTGACCGCCCTCCTCGTGCGAGCTTTCGGTCCGCAATTGCATGGGCCAGAGCGGCCAGGGAGTCAGCTCGGAGCGATGATCGGGCGGCTGGGGCAACAGCTCGAACTGCCGCACCGAGAGCGCTTTCTGGCGGTGAGAGGTGCCCAGGCAGTCGGCGCCGGTGTCACCGCCGCCGATGATGACCACATGCTTGCCAGTGGCCAGGATGGCACGTTCGGCAGGGACTTCATCGCCTTCGCAGCGGCGGTTCTGCTGCGGCAGAAACTCCATGGCGAAATGAATGCCGTCCAGTTCGCGGCCGGGGACGCGCAGGTCGCGCGGCTGTTCCGCGCCCCCAGCCAGCAGGATGGCGTCGTAATCGCGGCGCAGGTCCTCTACCGGGATATTGCCTCCCACGTGCGCATTCGGGACGAATTCCACACCTTCGGCCCGCATCTGCTCCAACCGGCGGTCGAGAACGTGCTTTTCCATCTTGAAGTTAGGGATTCCGTAGCGCAGCAGGCCGCCGATCCGGTCGTTCTTCTCGAAAACCGTCACGGCATGGCCCGCCCGCCGCAACTGCTGGGCGGCCGCCAGACCGGCAGGTCCGGAACCGACTACGGCTACCCGCCTCCCGGTCTCCCGGGTGGGCGGCTCCGGCCGGATGTACCCTTCTTCCCAGCCCTTCTCAACCACCGTCTTTTCGATCTGCTTGATCGTCACCGGCGGCTCATTGATCCCGAGCACGCAGGAGGCTTCGCAGGGAGCGGGGCAGATCCGGCCGGTGAACTCCGGGAAATTGTTGGTGGAGTGCAGCACGCGGATGGCTTCCCGCCAACGCCCGTGGTACACCAGGTCGTTCCAATCCGGGATGATGTTGTTGACCGGACAGCCGGTATGGCAGAACGGTACGCCGCAATCCATACAGCGGGCGCCCTGCATCCGGACCTTGTCCTCGCCGAACGGCTGGTACACCTCGAACCAGTCGTTGATGCGCACCGCGGGGTCCCGCCGCTGCGGAATCTCCCGCTGATACTCCATGAAACCGGTAACCTTACCCATGTAACACCTGCTGGTTCTGGCTGCCGG
>CAZMRK010000188.1:0-22099 GCA_964568355.1 uncultured Solibacteraceae bacterium
TAGAGCGGAATGAGAAACAGCGCCGCGCTCCAGCGTCCGCCGATGGGCCGCCGCACATAGTGGCGGACCATCAGAAAACAGCAGACCGGAGCGGCCGCGTACGCGGGCGTCTGTACGTGCAGCCAGAAGATCCGGTCCGCCAGCGTGGCGCTTCGCTGCTCGAACGCCGCCGCCAGGCAAACCCACGCCACCGATCCCACGGCGACCAGGAGCAGGTAAGCGCCAGGGACGGACCGCTTCGTCCAGATATAGGCGGAAGCCATGGCGATTACCAAGCCGGAGGCCATCGGCAACAGCCAGACTGGGATTGCTATCACTTCCATGACTACGGTGCACGAGAAACCGTCAGGGAAGCTCTCGGTCGCACGTTTTCAGACTAGCACATCCGCTACTTACAAAATCTTACAAGCCCCCAGCCCGCTACACCGGATCGATCACCGCCTCGATCACTGCCGGCCCGCGCCCCCGCACGGCCGCGCCGAACTGCTCCGCCAGTTCCGCGACCGTCGTTGCCCGGCTTGCCGCTACCCCCTGCCCCTCGGACAGTTTCACCCAATCGATCACCGGCCGCCCGATCTCGATCATCTCCCGCGCCGCCCGTCCGACCTCGCTCGCTCCCGTCCGCCGGATCTCCACCTCCAGAATGCGGTACTGCCGGTTCGCCAGAACCACCGTGACCACATCCAGCCTCTCCCGCGCCATCGTCCACAACGATTGCAGCGTGTACATCCCGCTGCCGTCCGCTTCGAGCGTCACCACTTTGCGCCCCGGCGCTGCCACCGCCGCGCCCAGCGCCACCGGCAGCCCCTGTCCGATCGATCCGCCCGTCACCGGCAGCAGATCGTGCGCCGCCGCTCCGCTCAGGTGCCGCAGAATCGGCTCGCTCGAAGACACCGTCTCATCGGAGACGATCGTGTCCTCGGGCAGCAGCGCGGCGACCACCCGTCCGATCGCGTCCGGAGTCAGCGCCGTATCTCCGGACGGTAATTCCGGCTGTTGCCGCTGCGCCCTCGGCACCGCCGTTTCGCCTGCCCCGCACTCCTCCGCCAGCGCGGCCAGTGCCTGCGCCCCGTCCTCCCCGCGCTCTGCCAGCACATGGATCTCGCAATCCTCCGGCGCCAGAAAGCTCGGATGGTTCGGATAGCCGAAGAACGATACCGGCGGCAGGCTCTCCACCAGGATCAGGTGTTTCAGCCCCGCCAGCATCTGCGTCGCCTTCTCCGGAAAATAGGCTACCCGCTGCGGCGCGAACCGTCCCGCGCCTGATTCCAGGCGTGCCGCATAGCGGTTGGCAAAGGCCTTCACCCCAGTCCCCGCCGCCAGCCGTCCGCTGGCATCCAGGCCTGCGCCCATCAGGGCCGTGCCGTCCAGCAGCAGTCCGCAAGGCTCGCCGGATCGCAGCACCCGCGCCATCGCGCGCACCGTCGCCGTCTCCACGCGCGGCCGCTCCGGAGGCTGCACCGCCGCGCCTGGCGCGCCGGCCTCGCTCCAGGAGAAATCCGCCGGCACAATCAGCGTGGCCACCTGTCCCGCATACGCCGCCCGGATCGTCTCCACGGTGGCGCGCCCCATCTCCCCCGCGCACTCCAGCGTGTGTACGTATCCCGAAACCGGCCGCGCAAACGCCTCGATGTCCGCGCTCAGCGGGGCGTCATATTGCAGGTGTTTGGTCGTGTGCTGCCCGACGATATTGACGACCGGAGATCGCGCCTTCCGCGCATTGTGAAAATTGGCCAGCCCGTTCCCCAGGCCCGGCCCCAGGTGCAGCAGCGTCGCCGCGGGCCGCCGCGCAATCCGCGCATATCCGTCGGCGGCGCCCGAGCACACTCCCTCGAACAGGCACAGAATACTGCGCATTCCCGCCACCCGGTCGAGCGCCGAGACAAACTGCATCTCGGACGTTCCCGGATTCATGAAACAGGTATCCACCCCGCCGGCCAGCAGGGTCTTCAAAAGACATTCGGCTCCAAGCATGTATCTCTTCATCAAAACATGCCTGGAGCCGGACGTCACTGCGCCGCCCGCGCCAGCAAGCGGTCCTCCTAAAACAGCCCCAGCGCCTTCGGGTTATAGCTCACCAGCAAATTCTTCGTCTGCTGGTAGTGCTCCAGAATCATCTTGTGCGTCTCCCGCCCGAAGCCCGATTGTTTATATCCGCCGAACGCCGCATGTGCCGGATACACATGGTAGCAGTTGGTCCATACGCGCCCGGCCTGGATTTCCCGGCCCACGCGATACGCATTCGTGCCGTTGCGCGACCATACGCCCGCGCCCAGCCCGTAAACCGTATCGTTGCCGATCTCGATCGCTTCCTCCACCGTCTGGAACTTCGTCACCGAAAGCACCGGTCCGAAGATCTCCTCCTGGAAGACGCGCATCTTGTTGTGGCCCACGAATACGGTCGGCTTCACGTAGTAGCCGTTCTCCAGCTCGCCTCCCAGGTGGGCCCGCTCGCCGCCGGTCATGCAGCGCGCGCCCTCCTGTTTCCCGATCTGGATATATCCCAGAATCTTGTCCATCTGGTCTCTCGATGCCTGGGCGCCCATCATCGTCTGCGGATCGAGCGGATTGCCCATCCGGATCTTCTCCACCCGCGCCACCGCGCGCTCCAGAAACCGGTCGAAGATCGATTCCTGCACCAGCGCGCGCGACGGGCACGTGCACACCTCGCCCTTATTGAAGGCGAACAGCGCGAACCCTTCCAGCGCCTTGTCCAGAAACTCATCGTCGGCATCCATCACATCGGCCAGAAAGATGTTCGGCGATTTGCCGCCTAGCTCCAGCGTCATCGGGATGATCGGCTCCGAGGCATACTGCATGATCAGCCGCCCCGTCGTCGTCTCGCCGGTAAAGGCGATCTTGGCAATCCGCGGGTTGGTCGCCAGTGCCTTGCCGATCTCCCCGCCCGGCCCGGTCACTACGTTGATCACACCGGCCGGCAGCGCGTCCCCGATAATATCCATCAACACCAGCAGGCTCAGCGGAGTGTTGGAGGCCGGCTTGATCACCGTGCAGTTGCCTGCTCCCACCGCCGGCGCCATCTTCCAGGCCGCCATCAGCAGCGGAAAGTTCCACGGAATAATCTGCCCCACCACCCCCAGCGGCTCCTTGAAGTGGTACGCCACCGTATCGTGGTCGATCTCGCCGATCGAGCCTTCCTCGGAACGGATGCACCCGGCGAAATACCGGAAATGATCGATCGCCAGCGGCACGTCCGCCGCTCGCGTCTCCCGAATCGGCTTGCCGTTGTCGATCGTTTCCGCCGCCGCCAGCACCTCCAGGTTCTCTTCCATGCGGTCGGCGATCTTGTTCAGGATCTGCGCCCGAACTGCTGGTGCCGTGCGGCCCCAGTGCTCCCGGACGGCGTGCGCGGCGTCCAGGGCCTTCTCGATATCTTCCGCCGTCGAACGGGCGACCTCGCAGAGCGTCTCCCCGTTAATCGGGCTATGATCGGTGAAATATCTTCCCTTGACCGGTGGTATCCACTTACCACCAATGAAGTTCTCATACCGCGACCGGACTCGGTGTTGATGCAAGGTATCTAACGCATGGGTGACGGATGTGTCTTGGATCAGATCTGCAACAGACATCGTAATAACCTCCTCGAAGACGGATCCAATCGGGAGGATATGCCACTGCTGAGTGTGGGGCGGACGCCTTCGTCCGGCTCCCGCATCCGGGATCTCTCCAACGAACGGATGACTCAGGACAATGGTCTTCCCTACCCGCATCGTACCTCCATGCACCGGCCCCGGCATGGGGGTGGTGGTGTAGTGCGTCGCGCTGCAAACCGGGGACTGGCATGAATTTCGCCGCATTTGCGAAATTCGTTGCCTGTCCCCCGGTTTGTGTCCCCCGGTTTGCCTACCGCGCCACGTTCACCAGGATCGTCCCCGGCTGCACATCGCCGCGGCCTTCCGGCTTCACCGTCACGTAATACCTCCCCGCCTCGGGAAACGTCACGAAATCCCCCGCCGACCGGTGCTCGAAAATCTCCTTCGGCTGCTCGGTTCCCGCCCGCTCCACGATCAGCGTCGCCGCGCAGTCTTCCGGCCGCTCGCCGCTCCACAGCGTTTTGCGCGAAATCGTCCAGCGCACCGGAGTCCCGGCGCCCGATACCTCGGCGACGTTGTCTTTATTCTTCGCCGGCGCCGTAATTTCGAGCGTTGTCTTGAGCGAAGGCAGCCCGTTGTTCGCGGTCAGCAGCGCCACCGCCAGCGATGCCGCGGCGCCCACCAGGGAGACCACCACCGGAATCCAGATGCCCCAGCCGCCCTTCGCTGCCTCTTTCTCCTTCGGAGCATCTTCGATCTTGTCCAGCGCCAGGTCCAGCCGCTCTTCGAATGCCCCCACCACCGCCTGAAACTCGCGGCGTTCGATCGAGGACCAAAGCTGCAAGCGGCTCTTGCCGCGGTCCAGCCGGATTCCCAGAAGCCTCCCCCGCGGCCCCTCGATCGCCAGGTTGGCCAGCGTATACTCCTCCGGCTTCCGCAAACCCTCCAGAAAGGGCGCCAGCTCCGGATAGGACTCCAGGTCTTCCGCTTTCTCGCCCACCGTAATGTAGGCGCTCGTGATCTGCCGCCGCTTGCCGGGAAAAGCAATCTTCACGGCGGTCTCCACCGCCTCCGCCGCGCGCGCGCCGCCCTTCCATTCTTCGATCCGGTAGACCCGCGCAAACTTGCGGTACTGGTAGGGTGTTCCTTCGAAGCGCTGCAGCTTCAGATCGGCTTCGAAGTGCCCGAACGCGTCGGCGACCGCCACCTCCCTCCGCCCTTGGAGTTCTACGCTCACGATCTCCCGGTTCAGGTCGATGTCCAGGTTCTGCGAAGCGCCGAAGCTCGAATACCAGCAGCCCAGGCTGCGGATCTCCTCCCACCGCGCGATCGCCGCCCCTTTCCACTCTTCTATGCCGCTGCGCGAGTATTCCTCCTCCCCAATGCGGAAGCGGCCCTGGAACGACACCGGACCCCGGTTCAGCGACTCCACAATCCCCAGGCACTGGATCAGCCATTCCGGGCTCAAGGCGCTTCCGGCAAAATAGCGCCGCCGCTCGCCGGAGACCGGCGTCCGCCCGGCCGCATCCCGGATCGGCGTCAGCCTTGCCGTTTCCTCGAACCGCGCCAGCGCCGCGCGCGCCTGCTCGCGCTCGCCCGCCTCCGCCGTCACGCGTACCTCCTCGCGCAGCCGGTCGCAGCGAAAGATTACACCCACCTCTCCGTCCATCGAGCCGCCCGCTTCCAGAACCTCCTTCCAGTTCTCGGTCACGATCTTCTGCCATGCGGGCAGGTCGCTGGTCTCCTCCTGGAACTGCGCCGTCGCCGCCAGCCGGAAATACCCGAAGAATCGAGATGAGCCGCCGGCCAGTTCCGCGAGCGCGGGAAGCACCCGTATGAGCCACGCCGGGTCCTCCGGCGCCGCCAGGCGATAGGTCCCCTCCAGGCGCACCGTGTTGCTGCGCTTTTCGCTTCTCGGCTCCAGGTTCAGTTCACGCGCAAGTTTCGTCACCAGCGCTTTGGCCGATTCGGCCTGCGATACTTTTCCATGAAATCCGACGTTTGCCTCGCCCCGCCGTGGATAGAAGTATCCATACAGGCTGAGCCCGTCTTTCCAAAGCTGGAACTGGATCGACTCTGCTTCGCAGGTCAGCGATGCCGCCCAGTCCTCCGCCGAACGGTAGCTGATCCGCTCCCTCGGGGGCCCTTCCTTCCCGATCGACCCCGTAAAGTCGTCGTACGGCCCTAAGGTCTGGAGCGTCGCGTCTTGAATGGCGCTCACCAGTTTCGAAGGCTCCGGTGTGCGCCAGCGATATTGCGTGTTGGAATCGATTTCTGGATCCTGTGTGTGCTCGCCCATAGCGCCGATATCCGGTCGTAGGTTCCCGTCATTATACCGGCTCGCCACCGGGCGTCAATCTCCTCCATAATGGGACAAGTCGCTCTTCATGAGTTTCGGAACCGCGTCGGATCGGCTCTCGAGTCCAGCCCTGGAAGAATGGATGGCCGGCTATCAGCGCGGCGACGCCGCCTCCACCACCGCTCTCATCAATCACCTGAGCCCGCTGCTCCACCGCTTCTTTCTGGTTCAGGTCACCAGCCGCCGCGATGCCGACGACCTGCTCCAGGAGACCTGGCTCCGCGTGCACCAGGCGCGCCACACCTACCGCCCGGGCGAGCCTTTGCTGCCCTGGCTCTATGCCATCGCCCGCCACATTCGCGTCGATCACTATCGCCGCGCGCGCCGGGCGCAAAGCCGGGAACAGCAGGTGGAGGTCCTGCCCGAAGTCGCCGCGTCCACTGCTGGCCGTCCTGATCGCGCTCCCGACCTGGACGCGATCCTCGCCGCCCTGCCCGAGAATCAGCGCGAAGTCGTCACCATGCTGAAGATCTCCGGCATGTCTCTGGAAGAGGTGGCCCGCGCCACCTCCTCCAGCGTCGGCTCGGTGAAACAGAAAGCCCATCGCGCCTACGACAAGCTCCGTGGCCTGCTGACCGATCTCGGATTCAGCGCGGAGCAGAGAACGTAAGATATGGATCTGAATACCACCGATTGCCGGCACATCGACGACATCCTGATCCGCTCCGGACCGGGCCAGCCGGCTCTCGACGCCGCCGCTCTCGATCACCTCCGCTCCTGCGGGCGCTGCCGCGCGCTGGCAGGCATCATGCGGCCCTCCGCGCCCGCTTCCGTCGATCCCGCCGTGCTCGCGCGCGTCTCCGCCTCCGTCCTCCCTGATCTCCGGCCTGTACGGCCGCTGCCGCGCCGCTGGGTCTTTGTGGCCGCCCTCCTGCTGATCTTCGCGGCCGTTGCGGTCGCCGGCGGTTCGCTGCGCGGCATGTATGGCATCGGTAAGCTGAGCGGCATCGAGCGCGCCTTCATCTTCCCCGTGCTCGGACTACTGGCCTGGCTGGCCGCTACCGCCAGCGTCGCGGAGATGTTTCCCGGCAGCCGCCGACGGCTCAATCCCGCTACGCTCCTGTTGTTGGCTGCCCTGGCTCTAATCGGCGTGTTTGCCCTGCTCTTCCACGACTACAGCATGGATCGCTTCGTCCCGCAGGGACTGCGCTGCCTGGAGACCGGGCTGATCTGGGCCGTGCCTGCCGCCTTGCTGACCGGACTGCTGCTCCGCCGCGGCTTCGTCGTCGATTCGCTCGCCGCCGGAGTCGCCGCCGGCGCCTTTGCCGGCCTCGCCGGCATCGGCATGCTTGAACTGCACTGCCCCAATCTCGCCGCCATGCACGTCATGGTCTGGCATGTGGCGGTCCTGGTGGTGAGTGGAATTCTGGGAGGCCTGGCCGGCTGGCTCATCCGCCGTTTCGACAACAGGCCTCCCCAACCTCATCGCTGATTACATCTTGCCGCCCGGCTTCTTGTCCTTCTCCATCTTGTCCATTTTGTCCATCTTTTTGTGCTTCTGGCCTTTCTTCGCGCCCTTGGAGTCGGACATCTTGTCCATCTTGTCGCTCTTCTCCATCTTGTCGGTTTTGTCCATTTTGTCTTGGCCAAAGCCGGGAGCCAGGGCCATCAAAATAACCGCGAAACCCATCGCCATCTTCGTCTTCATCGTCTTTTTCTCCTTCGAACATTTGGTCTTGAAAAATGCGGGGACACTGCGGGCAAGCGTCTCGATCGTGCCTCTGCATTTTTTTCACAGCCCCGTCAGCAAGCGGACCAGCCAAAGCACCCGCTCGTCCTGCTAAAAGCCCGCGTACCAGTCATACCCGCGCTCCGCCCAGTAATCTGCCGGACGCGTCTGCGCGAACCAGATCCTGCCGATTCGCTTCAGATTCTTGATCCCGTACTTCACCGGAATCACCAGCCGCAGCGGAGCGCCATGCTGCTCCTCGAGCGGCTTCCCGTTCATCTCGTGACAAAGCAGCGTCTGCGGATGGAGCGCCGAAGCCATGTCCAGGCCGATGTAATACTCGCCGTCTGGCGTGGCCATGCCCACGTATTCCTGCGCTCGCGCCGCCGGCGCGTAGCGCTCCACAAAATCCCGGAAGCGCGCCCCGCGCCAGTGCAGAATCCGGCTCCACCCTTCGATGCACTTGAGCTCGGTCGTCATCTCCACCTGCGGCAGGGCCCGTATCTCCGCCAGGCTGAGCACCCGGTCGTCCTCGCCGGAAGACTCCACCCGCAGCGACCAGTCGTTCCCCGCCGGTTCTTCCAGGCCGATCTCCCCGTTCGGGCGCCCCGGCTCCGCCGCGCTGGCGCGAAAGGTCCGTGCCAGGCGTGTCTCGCGGAAGAAATCCCGCGAAGCCTGTTCATTGGCTCGGAGCGCCAGCCGCAGCGGCCACCGGACCCCGTCGTCGTCTCGCCGCGTTCGCAGCCAGTTCCAGCCTGCGCCGCCCGCCAACGCCGCGGCCGCTCCGGTGAGCAGGCTTCGCCGCGTTCTGCTCCTGATCTCGCGATCCGCTTCTTCGGACTCCCTCACCGCTCCTCCTCCACCACTTCGTAGCCCGTGATCATCGCTCGCAGGTTGTTCCACCCCGCGCGGATCACCTGCGCAAGGTGCACCAGGAAAAACATGACGTAGCCCAGCGTCAGCAAAAAGTGCTCCGCGCGCGCTGCCGCATATCCGCCCAGCAGATAAGTCAGCCATCCGAATTGAACCGATTTCCAAATCGCCAGGCCGGTCACCAGCGACCCCGCTCCCATCAGCACGATCGCGGTGTACGCAATCTGCTGGGCTCCGTTGAACTTTCGCCTCGGGGGATGCTTCCGGCTCAGGTGCAGGTCATATAGCGTTACCTCGATCGCCTCCCGCAGCGAGTGCCGGTTGGGCACCAGGTAGCGCCATTCGCCCGAAACCACCGTGTATCCCACATAGGCCACGCCGTTCAGGGCGAACAGCCACAGAAACAGAAAGTGCCACGCCATCCCTTCCGCCAGCCGGTGCCCGCTGTGCGAGAGGTCGTAGAACCATTCCGGAAAGAAACGGACCAGCGTCCACTCGCCCACTCCGATCCGGTAGACATCGTTTGCCCAGTAGATCAGCAGGCCGCTCCAGATCATCGCCGCCAGCAGCGGGACGTTGACCCAGTGAAACCAGCGGATCGCTCGAGGATGTTTAGCTTCCAGACGTTTCATCTGCTCATGGATTCGCTCTTGCGCCGTGGAAAGTTACGCGGGCGCGATCACAAAACTTACGGATTTTTTTCGACCGTGTTTTCAATTGGTTGGATTGTTCGATCCACGTCAGCCGGTACGGGGTCGCCTTATTCTGAAATCAGAAGGTCGGCTCGTTCACCCGGGCTGGCCCGATGAAGAAAATGCTGCGCAGCATTTCATCGTTAGCGGGCGAGGCTTCGCGCCTTTCTCGCCGGTGAGTAAGGCCCCCCGGGCTTCGGCCCGCGGGAAAAAGAAACCGGTTTCGGCCAACGTTTTGGAAGGTTGATGGGAATGCCAGGGATCCGCTGGTTGCAAGTCAATCTTCTCGAAGCTCTTCACCCCGCCGCGGCTCCTGCCGGAAAGCAGGAGCCGCGGCGGTGACGATCTCCCGATCTCCCGCACGTCTCCGCCGGCAGGGCCTACGTGTGTCCGTACGCGTGTAGCCGGCGCGCCTGTAGTACGCTGGTCAGAGGAATGCTCCTTCAGCCGTTTCCATTTCATCGCTCCGGTTCCAGCGTACGCGCGTGAAGCCGAAACGTTCTCGCAAGCGTTCTGCTTCACCTCCCCGGTTCGGCCTCGCCGCCAGCGCCGCGCCTTATCTGGCCTTCGCCATTGTGGCGATCATCTACGCGATCGTCCAGGTGCACGCTCACTACACCTTCAGTCTGCGCTCGCCCATACGCCTGCAATGGCCCGTCGTCGTAGCCGCGCGGATGCGCACCGAGGACGCCAGCGAGGCCCAGGCCGATCAGTTCGGCCGCCCCCTCACCGCCTACCAGCAGTACGCCTGTAAGAAATTCGGCACCGCCTGCCGCCTGGCCCTGGCGATCCAGCGCGCCGAAAACCCCCGCGGCGACTGCGAAATCTACCACTACAACACCGACGGCACGCTCGATTGGGGCTACTTCCAGATCAACACCGTCCATCTCCAGCGCCCCGGCCTCAATCTGCGCGACCTGCTCGATTGCAAGGCTAATATCGATTTCGCCTATCAGCTTTACCAGGAGCGCGGCTTCCAGCCGTGGAGCACCTACAAGAACGGCGCTTATCTGAAATTTCTACGGGAGCGATGACGCCGCCCCGCCTGCTGCCTCCAAAGCGGCCAGGGTTCCTGCGGCGGTGGCCTTCCACGAATAGCGCGCCGCCTGCGCCGGTCCCGCCGCCGACAGCCGGTCCCGTAGCGCGTCGTCGGAAACCAGGCGCAGCATCGCCGCGGCAATCGCCGCCGGATCCCGCGGATCGAACTCCAGCGCCGCTCCGCCCGCCAGCGTCTTCAGCGGTTCGATCGCCGAGCAGGCCGTCGGCACCCCCGCCGCCAGCGCCTCCAGAATCGGCAGCCCAAAGCCCTCGAACAGGCTCGGATACACGACCCCATACGCCCGCGCGTAGAGATCCCGCACCCGCTCGCGCTCGATCCACCCGGTGAACTCCACGGCCTCTTCGAGCCCCAGCCGCGCGCGCAGCTCTTCGAGGGCCCCGGTTGCAAAGCCTTTGAGCCCCGTCATCACCAGCCGGAAGTCCGGCCGCGCTTTGTGGAACTCGGCGAATGCCCGCAGCAGTCCGTCCAGGTTCTTGTGCGGATGCAGCGTGGAGACGCAGAGCAGAAACGGCTCCGGTCGCCGCGCTACGCCGAACAGGTGGGCGTCCACACCCAGCGGAACCATGCGGACCTTCGCTTCCGGCAGCCGGTAGTAGCGCAGCAGGTCCGCTCGGGTCCGCTCGGAAATCGCCAGCACCAGCGTGGAAGTCTGCGCGGCGAGATACAGCAGCACCCGCCAGAAAGGCAGGTCGAACCAGCGGAAATACTCCGGATGGTTTTTGTGCTGCAGGTCGTGGAACACGGTCACCTGCGGGCAGGGGCAGCAGATCGGAGCCGTGAATCCGGGGTTCAGCAGCACATCCAGGCCCGCCGTAGCCGCGGCCACCGGCAGCAGCGTCTGCTCCCAGAGAATGCGGCCCGGCCGGAAGATGGCGCGCACCGCCTGCGGACGCCAGTGGAAATTGGGGCGCTTCGGCACCAGGTCCCGCCCGGTCTCCCGGTTGGTATATACAAAATATTCGTTACGAGAATCCAGCTCGGCCAGCGCCTCCAGCAGGCTTCGCAGATAGATCTCCGTGCCGCCCACCCCTCCGGGAATCAGATACAGCGTATTGACGCCGATCCGCAGCGCGGCCATCTCAGCGGACGCGTGGCAGCAGCCGTTCGGCCGTTGCCAGGGCCTCCGCCGCCGCTTTGTTCTGCGGATCCAACATCACCGCTTTGCGGTATTCCTCCACTGCCGCCGCCACCTCGCCGGTTTTCATGTGGACGCCCGCGCGATAGTAATACGTCATCCCGTAGTTCGGATCGATCGATTCGGCTGTCTTCAGCGCTTCCAGGGCTTCAGGCCACTTGGACTGCTTGGCATAGGCCATGCCGATCTGCGAATAAACGTGGGCTGTCCGGTTGATCGCCGCGGCCTGCTGGAATTTGGCCAGCGCCTCGTCCAGGTTGCCCTGGCAGTCATAGGCCTGCCCCCAGTCGACGAGCAGATCGTAAGCCGGCGGCTGCAACTGCGCGGTCCTGGCATACTCCTCCAGCGCCTTGCCGCAGGCGCCCTGCTGGTAATAGGCGAACGCCAGTTGAAAGTGGGCGCGCGATTTTTGGGGCGACTTCTCCACCGTATCCGACCACAGCGCGATCGGATCACCCCAGATCTGATTGCGCTGATAGGTGAGAATCCCCAACAGCAGGACTACTCCCGTCAGTCCGGCGGCCAGCGCCGCGCGCGAGATGCGCACCCTCCGCAGCGCTTCCATCACCATCAGCAGTAGCCCCAGGATCGCCAGGTAGATCCGGCGCTCCGCCACCGGGTCCTTGATCGGAACGACCGAGGAAGTCGGCGCCATCATCAGCAGGAACATGAACCAGCCGTAGGATGCCAACGGATAGCGCTTGCGAAAATACCACGCGGCGCCGGTCACGGCGGCCAGCGCCAGGATCCCCGCGATCGCCCCGTGCTGCCAGATCGTGTAGGAGATCGGAAAGTCGTAGTCCACCGTCTGGCCGATCGGCAGCACGAACAGCCGCAGGTATACGAATAAGGCCCGGCACTCCGTGAAGAAATACTGATACCAGGTGAAGTCCTGGAGCGAAAAACCGGCGCTCCGCGAATGCTCCAGAATGTTCCAGACGAACGCTGCGCCCGCCAGCCCTCCCACTGCCACAGGCCCGTAGAAGCGCCAGTTGCGCGCCGCGCCCTTCCAGGAAAAGCCTGGATTCCAGAAGTAATCCGTCAGCAGCAGAAAGGCCGGCAGGATCAGCATGTGCTCCTTGCTGGCCAGCGCCGCTGCCGCCAGCAGCATCGTGGCCAGCGCCCGCCCCCAGGAGATCGCCTCGGTTCCGCGGTACAGATAGGCCGTGACGGCCGCCAGAAAGAACATCCCGCTCAGGCTCTCCGACCGGCTGGCCACATACGCCACCGATTCCGTCTGCACCGGGTGCAGCAGAAAAACCGCCGCTCCGAACAGCGCCAGAATCCGGCTCAGCGGCTGTTCCACCCGCGCCATCTCCAGGATCTTTTTCAGGACCAGAAACGCCAGAAAAGCGCCTGCGGTGTGGATCAGCACATTCCCAAAATGATAGGACGGAGTGGACAGCTCGGAGAACCGGAAATTGATCCAGTAAGTCAGCATGAGCAGCGGCCGCACGCCACTAACCCACACGCGCAAGTCCGGGGGAAAATTCGGCGCATAGAACGGCAGATAGGCGTCGTCGAATAGAAACGGTCCGTTCCAGGACGGCGCATACGCCTGCAAAGCGACGCAAAACACGACAAAAGCCCCAATGATATAGGCCCACACGCTGATACGAGCCGGCGGCGGCGCGGTCTTCGAGGATACCTGTGCTGTCGATACGGCGCGCTTCTTAGCCTTCATCGGGCGTTAGAGGTTCGTGCTCTTCTCTTTTACGAGCTGCAAGTGATATTCCAGAATAGCCAGCCGCTGCGCCAGGGCGATGTTATCGTCCCGCAGTTTCGAGATAATGATCGAAAACCGGTAGAACATTACCAGGAATACGCAGCCGACTATCAGCAGCAGCACCAGCGGCGGATAGAGAAATCCCAGGTACCGGGCAATGCTGTTTAATACGCCATCGGCTCGGGAAAGCGCCAGTAATCCTGCCGCAGCCAGTAACCAGCTTACCGAATACTCGACGCGAATGTGGGCACGCCGGACCGAAATCAGTACCAGGATAATCGTCAGTCCGCAGGCGATCGTCATGACGTTCAACAAACGGTCCATAGCTCTTTCCGAATCTTAGCGCGCCCGGGACCTTCTCCACTTCCTCCGCAGGCGCCCGTCGTATTTCAAAACGTTGACAAATACACCGAGTAGCACGTGGACGATATAGGAGATCGATTTAAACGCGGTAATCGAGGAGCGGCCGGTAACCCGCGGCAGCATTTTACAAGGCACTTCCTGGAATTGGAAGGCCTTGCGTTGCAGCACCACCAGGGCTTCGATCTCCGGATATTCGAGCGGAAAGCTCTTGCTGAAGACAGCTAAAGCGGTCCGGTTTACTCCCACGAATCCGGACGTGGGATCCCGCACGGGCTTGCCCAGGATGGGCCGCAGCACCATGCGGAAGAACTGGATTCCCAGCGACCGCGCGGGAGTGGTGTGGGAGCCGTTCTGCTCCACAAAGCGCGAGCCGATCACCATCTCGCAGCCGCAGGTGCGGAGCGCTTCATAGATGCGGGGAATATCGTCAGCGCAGTGCTGGCCGTCGCCATCCACGCGGATCACGTATTCGTAACCCAGCTCGTAGGCCAGCTTATAGCCGGCCTGCACGCACCCGCCCAGGCCCAGATGATGCGGCAGGGTCAGGACCCGCGCGCCGGCTTCGCGCGCTACCGCTATGGTGCCATCGGTGGAGCAATCGTCGATGACCAGGACCGGAACTCCCGGCATGGCGCGGCCGACCGAGCGCACCACATCGCCCACCGCCGCCTCTTCGTTGAACGCCGGAACGATGATCAGCAGCGGGCTCGCGGGCGCGCTCATCACAGCTCCGCGATGCGCCGCACGCTGATCGCATGAGCGGCCAGAAGCCGCCGGTAGATGCGCGGGGAAAGCCGTGCCGTCTTCCGGATCGCCTGCCGCTTGCGCAACATACTCGGGCTATGGGCCAGCAGAGCCGCGTGAGCCCGCGCCACATACCAGGCCATGCGCCAGCCGGCGTTGCCCTCCAGGCGGAAGCGGGCGGCGGCGCCCCGCCCTTTCAGCAGGTACCACACATGCCAGCCATATCGAGCCAGAGAGAAGAAGGGCGCCACGGCCAGCATCCCGGCGGGGAAGTTCTTGGCGATAACGAACAGCCGATTGCGCTCCACCAGGTAGGCCTTGAGAGGCGAAGCGTGCCCGGCGGAGTGTGAATAATGGTGCTCCACCACCGCCTCCGGCACATACAGGCAGCGCCAGCCTGCCCAGCGCGCGCGCAGCCCCAGATCGGTATCCTCGCAATAAAGAAAGAACTCTTCGTCGAACAACCCGATCTGGTCCAACATCTCGCGCCGGTAGATAGCCGCCGAGCCGCTGGGGAACAGCACCTCCTCTTCCACCGGAAACAGCTCCGGCGGACGCAGGTGTCCGCGCTGTTTGCTGCTGCCGTCCCGCACCATCATCATGCCCGCCGAATCGAGCTGGTCCTCTCCGAAGAGGCGCACCTGCGAAGCGCACATGCCCACGTCGGGCCGCCGCTCGATGGCCCCCAGCAGCGCCTCCAGCCACCGCGGGTGCGCCACGGCGTCGTCGTTCAGCGTAGCCAGGTAGCGCGCGCGGGAGTGCCGGAAGGCGCGGTTCAGAGCGCCGCCGAAGCCGGCATTGTGCTCGTTTTCCAGGATGGTCGCGCCCGTTTGAGCGGCAGGGCTGCGCCGCACGCGGCCCTCCCCACTGTTATCGACGATCACCACCTCAAAATTGCGGTGAGTCTGCTTCGCGAGGGAATCGACGCACTCTACCAATCTTCGATCGGATGCCAGAGTGGGTATCACCACCGCAACGGGGAAATCTAACAAGCTTTGATTTTACGACATTACCTCTCGGCCGTCTTTTCAGTGCCCCAGGTTCTCATACCATTTCAGCTTGGTTGCGCCGATGCACGCGATATCCGGCCGTCCATCGCCGTTCAGATCCGCGCCGGCGCACGCCGATGCCGCCATCCCGCCGGCATCCAGCGCCTGCCGGTCCCACCGGGTGCCTTGCGTGTCCAGTGCATAATATAGGTAGACGCTCTGGCCTTTGCCGCGAAATCCGGCAATGATCTCGTCCCGTCCATCGCCGTTGAGATCGGAGGTAATGATGGTATGGCCGCTCACCAACGAGCTGTCGATCACCTGCCTCTGCCACTCTTTCCTGTGCTGCCGGTAGACGGCCACCTGGTTGCCATGCCAGGGCTCGATGGCGCATAGAAACCGCTGCTTGCCGAGTTTGCCCTCGGCGATATCGCTGGATCCGCTTTGGGGCCAGGAAGCGGGATCGCCCTTGGCAAGTTCGGTTCGCGTCCAGCGGCCATCCTTGCCCAGGTGGTAGAGAGCGATGCCGACGAAGCTCGCGGTCAGAATGTCATCGCGCCCGTCGCCGTCCCAGTCGAGGATGTAGAGGCCGTGCACAACGCCTTCGTTCTGGTCGCCGATCATCTCCCGCTTCCATTCGCCGGGTTTATAGAAGACCAGCGGCGTGCGGCCCAGGTACTGGGGCGGCTCGGCGGAGGCTCCCGTGAGCGGCTGGTTGACCAGCACTTTCTTGCCGTTGCCGTAGATATCGGCCCAGCGCAGCCGGTGCGAGGTGGTAAGCCGGTCGATCTCGCGGACCTTCCAGGGCTGGCGCGGGTCGCCGTTGTGCTCCAGCACGGAAACGATGCCGATGCTGTTCTTGGCCTGGCTGGAAAATTCGCTGGCCAGCACGATTTCCGGAATCCCGTCGCCGTCGGTATCCCAGGCGCCCAGGTTGATCATCTGGTGCAGGCCGCCGGCGATCACATGCCGTTCCCAGCCGGGATTTTCGAACCAGACCAGCTCCGCCATGCCGCTGGCCAGGGCGATGAGATCGGTCTTGCCGTCATGGTTCACGTCTACGGCGACCACCTGATAGCCGCTCTTCAAATCGCTGGCGATGGCGTGCTCGGCGAAGCGGGCGGGAGCGCTCGCGGCGGCCGGCGGGAGCACCAGTAGAATCGCAGAAAGAAAGAGGCGCACGCCTCAGTATAATGAAACCCTATGCCCATAAAAACCACGGTGGTTGGCAGCTATCCCACGCCGCGATGGCTGTTCGGGGATACCTCCCGGGGGGCGCTGCGCGACGCGATCATGGTCGTGCTGAAGACCCAGGAACTGGCGGGAATCGATATCATCGCCGACGGCGAACTGAACCGGTTCAACCCCAGCCATCCCGAGACCAACGGGATGATCGACTATTTTGTGAGCCAGATGGATGGAATCCGTACGCGCTTCTCCATCACGGACATCGCCAAGTTCCGCGAAGACGCCGGGATGTCGTACCGCTCCGACCCCGCGGGGATCGTGGTCAGCGATGTGCAGGAAGGCACGCTGAACCTGCCGCGCGACTACGAGTTCACGCGCGCGCTGACGCGCCAGCCGCTGAAGTTCACCTGCACCGGCCCGCACATGCTGGCCAAGGTGCTGACCGACCGCCGTTACGGCAACCCCGCGGACCTGGCGATGGCGATCGCGGAGGTTCTGCGCCGGCAACTGGAGAACATCGACGCGGCCGTGGTTCAGCTCGACGAGGCCAATATCAGCGGCCACCCGGAGGACCGGGAATGGGCCGTAGCGGCGCTGAACCATGTTCTCGAAGGCATTCGCAGCGAGCGCGCCCTGCACGTCTGTTTCGGAAACTACGGGGGGCAGAGCATCCAGAAGGGCTTCTGGAAGAACCTGATGCCGTTCTTCAACTGCCTCAAAGTGGGGCACCTGGTGCTGGAGTTCGCGCGCCGGGGATACGAGGAACTGGAAGCGTTCCGCGACCTGGATCCGCAGATCGGGCTGGGGCTGGGCGTCGTGGATATCAAGGACAACGAGATCGAGCCGGCCTCGCTCATCGCCCGCCGCCTGGAACATGCGGCCAAAGTGCTCGGGCCGGAGCGGGTGCGCTTCATTCACCCGGACTGCGGCTTCTGGATGCTGCAGCGCAGCGTGGCCGATGGCAAGATGAAGGCCCTGGTGGAGGGACGCAACCTGTTCGAAGGAAGGTCGTAACGATGCGTGTATGTTTGCTGCTGTGGATGGCGGGCGTGGCGGCGGCCCAAAGCTCTCACCTTTCGAACATCGTGAAGCTGACTTCGGGCGGCCAGAACGCGGAGGCGTACTGGGCTCCGGACGGCAAGCGGCTGATCTTTCAGACTACCCGTCCGCCCTACGGCTGCGACCAGATTTTCATCATGAACGCCGACGGCAGCAACCAGCACCTGGTCTCGACCGGCAAAGGGCGCACCACCTGCGGCTATTTCCTCAAGGACGGCAAGCACATTATTTATGCATCCACGCACGAAGCCGGCGATGCCTGCCCGCAGGAGCCGGACCGCAGCAAGGGCTACGTATGGCCCGTCTTTTCGAGCTACGACATCTTTCTGGCTACCGACACCGGACAGATTGTAACGAAACTCACCGATACGGCCGGTTATGACGCCGAAGCTACGGTCAACTGGAAGACCGGCAATATCGTCTACACGTCGCTGTCCTCCGGCGACCTGGACCTATGGACCATGAGCAGCGACGGCTCGCGCAAGAAGCAGATCACGGAAATGGCGGGTTACGATGGCGGGGCCGTCCTCTCGCGGGACGGCAGAAAGCTGGTCTGGCGGGCGGACCGGCCCACCACGCCCGAGCGCCTCTCGCGCTACCGGGAACTGCTCTCCGCCAACCTGACCTCGCCGATGAAGATGGAGATCTTTATCGCCGAGGCCGACGGCAGCCGGCCGCACGTGCTCACGAATTTCGGCTGCGCCAGCTTCGCGCCGACGTTCACCCCGGACGGCCGCAAGATCCTGTTCTCCTCGAATAAAAACAATTGCGACAGCCGCAAATTCGATCTGTTTTTGATGAACCTGGACGGCAGCGGGCTGGAGCAGGTGACCAATTTCGGCGGATTTACCTCCTTTCCGGAGTTCTCTCCGGACGGAAAGAGGCTGGTTTTCTGCTCGGATCGGGAAGCGAAACAGCGCTACGAATTTAATATCTTCACGGCCGATTGGCGCTAAAGGCGGGGCCTCGCCCCCGTTTGTGAAAGATATTACTCACGATTTACAATACGTTACAATACGGGGGAATTGGCGGAGGACCTTTACCGGCATCTCGTGGAGCGCGGCCTGGGGCTCATGTGCGTGCATGACCTGGGGGGCGTAATTTTGTATCTGAACCCGGCCGCAGCCGAGACGCTGGGGTACCGGTGGGAGGAGGCGGTCCAGCGCAATCTACGGGAGTTCCTGACGTCCCGGGTACGCCCGCTCTTCGATCTCTATCTGGATCGCATCCGCAAGCATGGCTCCGACAGTGGATTCATGCGGATGACCGCGCGGGACGGCAGCGAGCAGGTATGGTTCTATCGCAACCGCCTGGAGGAACTGCCCGGCGAGGAGGCGCGGGTACTGGGGCACGCGCAGAATGTCACTGGCCTGGTCCGGGCGGCGGCCGGGCGCTCCGAGGACCTGGAGCACGCCAACGAGCGGCTACAACTGGAGATCCAGCACCGCAGGCACGTCGAAGAGGAACTGCTTCAGTCCCGCAAGATGGAATCGCTGGCAGTGCTGGCCGGAGGGATCGCGCACGACTTTAATAATGTTCTCACCGTGATCGCCGGGAACCTGGCGCTGGCACAGATGCGGGCCCATGTGGACCCCTCGCTGGGCCACGTGCTGACGCAAGCCGAGCGGGCCTGCGCACGGGCCTGCGCGCTAAGCCAGCAGTTGCTGACCTTTGCCAAGGGCGGTGCTCCGGTGCGGCGCGACGCTTCGGTGGCCCGGATCGTCGCCGAGGCGGTGGCCCTGGCGCTCGAAGGGTCGAAGAGCCGGCTGGACTTGCGAGTGGCTCCGGACCTCTGGCCCGTAGTGGTGGATCCGGGGCAGATCAGCCAGGCGATGCAGTCGGTTTTGCTCAACGCCGGGCAGGCGATGCCGGAGGGCGGCACGGTGGAGATCAGCTCCGAGAACGCCGAGATCACCGAGCCCACGGTCTCGCTGGCCGCGGGCCGCTACGTCAAGCTGTGGGTCCGCGACCATGGGCACGGTATCCCGGAAGGGGATCTGCCGCGCATCTTCGATCCGTACTTTTCCACGCGGCGGGGCGGCAGCGGCCTCGGCCTGGCAACCGCCTATGCCATCCTCAGGAAGCATCAGGGCGCCATCAGCGCCGAATCCGCACCGGGGAGAGGGACGACGATTACGATCTACCTGCCGGCGTCGGCAGCGTCCGGCACCGCCGCGCCGGAAGGCCCGCAGATGGGGACCGGCCGGGTCCTGGTGATGGACGACGAAGCGCCGATCCGGGAGCTGGCGCGCAATGTACTGGAAAGTCTGGGCTACGAAGCGGAGGGCGCGGCCGACGGAGCCGAAGCGGTGGCCTGTTACCAGGCCGCTCTCTCCGCCGGAAAGCCCTTCGCGGCGGTGCTGCTGGATCTCACCGTGCCCGGCGGCATGGGCGGCATAGAAGCGCTGAAGCTCTTGCGCGAACTGGACCCGAGCGTCCGCGCCATTGTCTCCAGCGGCTATTCCGACGATCCGGTGATGGCCCATGCGGCAGAGTACGGCTTTCAAGGCGTGGTCTCGAAGCCCTGGAACATCCCTACGCTGAGCGACGTGCTCAAGCGTGTCTTAGCCAGGTAATTATATCGTATTACGATATAATTGAAGATGTGACAGATCATCGGGACTACACGGCCACGCCGCGCATCTTTGCGATTGCCGGCCTGGCGGTGGGGATTGGATTCGTAGGCGCCTGGGTGGCCCTGCTGCTGCTCCGCCTCATCGGACTATTCACCAACCTTTTCTTCTTTCAGCGCTGGGACACCTCCATGTCCTCGCCGGCGGCGAACCACCTGGGATGGATGGTGGTGCTGGTGCCGGTGGCGGGGTCGCTGATCGTTGGCCTGATGGCGCGCTATGGCTCGGAGAAGATCCGCGGACATGGCATTCCGGAGGCACTGGAATCGATTCTGATCAACGGCAGCAAGGTGGAGCCGAAGCTGGCGGTGCTGAAGCCGATCTCCGCGGCGATCGCCATCGGGTCCGGCGGTCCGTTCGGAGCGGAGGGCCCGATCATCATGACCGGCGGCGCTTTCGGCTCGATGATTGCGCAACTGTTCCGGCTGACGGCAAACGAGCGCAAGACGCTTCTGGCGGCCGGCGCGGCGGCAGGCATGTCGGCGACGTTCGCGGCGCCGGTGGCTTCGGTGCTGCTGGCGGTGGAGTTGCTGCTGTTCGAGTGGAAGCCGCGCAGCCTGATCCCGGTGGCGCTGGCCAGCGTAACGGCGGCGGCGACGCGGAGATATCTGCTGGGGATGGGGCCGCTGTTTCCGGTACCGCCGCACCCGGCGTTCATCGGAGCGGCGGGGCTGGCAGGATGTCTGCTGGCGGGCATCCTGGCGGGCATTCTCTCCTACCTGGTGAGCAATTCCATCTACCTGGTGGAAGATGCTTTCCGTCTGCTGCCGGTTCACTGGATGTGGTGGCCGGCTCTGGGCGGCGCGGTCGTAGGACTGGGCGGACTGATCTTCCCGCAAGCTCTGGGCGTAGGCTACGACACGATCGGGGCGCTGCTGGCAGGCGACGTGCCGCGGGCGACGATTGTGGGGATTCTGCTGGTGAAATCGGTAATCTGGGCGGTCTCGCTGGGATCGGGCACTTCGGGCGGCGTGCTGGCTCCGCTACTGATGATGGGAGGGGCTCTGGGCGGGGTAGAGGCGATGTTCCTGCCGCACCTGGGCGCCGGTTTCTGGCCGCTGGTCACGATGGGAGCGGCGCTGGGCGGCACGATGCGCATCCCGTTTACCGCGGTGATTTTTTCACTCGAACTGACGCACGACATCAACATGCTTCTGCCGCTGCTGCTGGCCGTCATCGCCGCGCATACCTTTACGGTACTGACTCTCAAGCGATCGATCCTGACGGAGAAGATCGCGCGCAGGGGCTATCATCTGAGCTGCGAGTACGCGGTGGATCCGATGGAGATTCTGAGCGCGCGAGACGTGATGCGCACGAACATCGCGGCACTGCCGGCGTCGATACCGGAAGAGAGCCTGGCGGAGCGGCTGCGCGACGTGCAGGATCGCCGGGGCCAGAGGCTCTATCCGGTCGTAGACGATAAGGCCAGCCTGGTCGGAGTGGCGACGCGGGGCGATCTGAGAAAGCTGCTGCGGGAGAAGCGGCCGCTGGCTACCATTGCGCGGCCGGAACCGGTGGTAGCCTATGCGGATGAACCGCTGCGTGTGGTAGTGTATCGCATGGCCGAGACCGGCTTGACGCGTTTTCCCGTGCTCGAACAGCGGGGCAGCCGGAAGCTGGCGGGGATGATCTCGCTCGAGGACCTGCTGCGGGCTCGCAGCCGCAGCCTGGAAGAAGATCGAAGCCGCGAACGGGTGCTGCGCCTGCATCTTCCGTTCCTGTCCGAGAGAAAGGTGACCGAACGCCTACGATCCTGACCATCGGGCATTCCACGCGGCCTATCGAGGAGTTCATCGGATTGCTCAAAGCCCACGGCGTGGAGATGCTGCTGGATGTGCGCACCGTGCCGCGGTCGCGCCACAATCCGCAGTTCAATCGCGAGACACTGGCAGAATCGCTGCAAGCGGCGGGCATCGAGTACCGGCACATGGCGGCGCTCGGCGGGCTGCGCCATCCGCGCGCGGATTCGCGAAATACGGGCTGGCGCAACGCCAGCTTTCGCGGCTATGCGGACTATATGCAGACCGCGGAGTTTGCCCGCGCTCTGGACGAACT
>CAZMRK010000189.1:0-13017 GCA_964568355.1 uncultured Solibacteraceae bacterium
ACCTGGTACGACTCGTTGCAGACCAAGGTGGAACGCCGGTTCGGCTCTCTGAACTTGATGGGAAGCTGGGTATGGTCGAAGAGCCTCTCGCTGATGACCTACCGCCAGATCTTCAGTCAGGGCTCCAATGTCCAGACGCAGGATTCGTATAACCTATCCGATGCCAAGACATACTCGTACATGGACATTCCCCATGTGGTAAACGTCCTGCTCGCCTACAATCTCCCCTTTGGTAAGGGCAAACGCTACTTCAATTCCGCGGGCCGCCTGATGGATTCCCTCGTCGGAGGCTGGGTCGTCTCTACTGCCGCCCAGTATCGCAGCGGCGGGCTGATCCAGATCATCACTCCCGGTAACCCCCTGGGAAGCACGATTTTCGCCCCGGTCACGAAGGCGAATTCCACCGGAAACCCCATCCGCACCAACGTCTCTACTTCCGAGCTGGATCCCAACAATCCGAACGTGCGCTGGTTTAACTCCGGCGACAACGCTCCTTTTGCGGTTGCACCCGCCAACACGCTGGGCAGTGCGTCCATGTACAACAGCGAGTTTCGCAATCCCTGGTACCGCGGAGAGAACATCTCCCTGGCGAAGAATTTCACCATCTGGGAATCGATGCGGTTCCAGTATCGCGTGAACGCTTTCAATATCTTCAATCGCACCGATTTCGGCGGCATCAATGGCACCATTGGCAACTCCAATTTCGGACGGCCCACGGGCATCCAGATCGGTCCCCGGGCCATCACCATGGAGCTTCGCCTGGATTGGTAGGCCGTCTTCGGATCATGCGGGGCCGGGGTTGCTCCCGGCCCTCCGCCGGAGATCGTAGCCGCTGGAACAACGCGCCGGCGTAGCCGTCTTTCGAAGAAGCCGCCATTTCGGGGCTTCTCCAGAGATCGTTTTTTTTGATCTCTGGATCACCTACCCCCTTGTGCCTCTGACCCGTGCGATGATATAGCTCACCCGTTAGAGCGTCGTGACCCGACTTTACGTCTTTCTCGCAGCCATCGCCTTCTGGATCATCGCCGTGGTCATTGCGGAGTTTATCGTTTTCCGGAAAAAGAAGTAATCCTGCCCGCCAGCAAACGGAAACCACTTGCTGACGCGCGCGGACGTGGGCGTTCGCCCTGCAGGACTTCCTCTGCGAACTGGTGACTCAGGTCCTGGTGCTTTGACTGTAAAGTCCGCTCCCTGACGGTCGCGGTTCAGTGCCGGAACGGAAGCGCGCGCGTAAGCAGGCGGACGAACCGAATCTCCCGGTCGCAGCACTAGTGGGGTTTGGAGTCGGGAAGGGGATTGGACTCCGGCGGCTGCTTGACGCGGAACACACAGGCATCGTGGCTCAGCGCCCGTACCGCGGTCCCCCGGCCGTTGCTGCGAATCACTCTTCCCGTGATCCGCAACTCCAGCGGGTACATCCCGTCCCGCAACAGCGGCCAGTCGAGCGACAGCTCCAGGAGGGCGCCGGTCGGGAACGTCCGGTTCACCTCCATGAAGATGCCGCGACTGCTGATGTCCAGGCTCCGCGCCTTGCCCTCGTCGACGGTGAGGTTTCTCTGGATCAGCCGGAAGCTGAGTCCCAGTTGAATCGGATACCGCGGAGCTGTGCGCCGTTCGTTGGTGCTCAAAGCGATTGCTCCTTCATTGCACTCCCATGCTTCTCGACGGTGCCGCCCCGGCGGGGTAATGGATTGCCCGCTTGTCAATGGAAAATTTCTTCATCTTGTAAAGCAGCGCCTTATAGTCGATCTTCAACAGTGCCGCAGCTTGCTTGCGGTTCCAGCGCGTGGTTTCAAGCGCCGACAGAATGGCCTCGATTTCCACCTGCTGTTTGGCCATGTTCACCTGCTCCAGGATCGATGCGCCGTCCTGGGATGCCGGCGAGGGTGCGGACCGGACCGGTTGTTCTGCCGCGGTGCTTTGGGAGTGGCCGACAAGACGTGTCGTTTTACTTTGCAGCTCGTTCGCCAGGGCCAGGGAGTCGCGTAACAGCAGGAAGCGGCGTATGACGTTCTCCAGCTCGCGTACATTCCCCGGCCAGGGATACTCCTGGAGCGCGCGCGCCAGCGATCCGGTAACGGCCGGAGGCGGCTCCACTCCGTTGTGCTTCTTGATAAACAGTCGCGCCAGCGGAAGGATCTCATCCCGGCGCTCGCGAAGAGGAGGAATGACGATGTTCACTACGTTCAGCCGGTAATAGAGGTCCTCCCGGAATCTCCCCTCTGCGATGGCGTCCTGCAAATTGCAGTGCGTGGCGGCTAACACGCGGACGTTGACGCGAACCGTTTCCTTGCCGCCCAATCGGTGGAATTCCTGGTCTTGCAGCACTTGCAAAAGCTTGGCCTGAAGACTGAAATCCATGTCGCCAATCTCATCGAGTAGCAGCGTGCCGCCGTCGGCCAGCTCGAACATGCCCGATTTCTTCTGAAAGGCGCCCGTAAAGGCTCCCCGGTCGTAGCCGAATAACTCGCTCTCCACGAGCTCGGAGGGCAGCGCCGCGCAATTGAGTTTGAAAAAGGGGTGCTGTGAGCGGGCCGATTGAGCATGCAGCCGGCGGGCGAGAACCTCTTTTCCCACGCCGGTCTCCCCCTGAATCAGCACCGGAATGTCGGAAGTTCCGATGCGCTCCAGGAGAGTCCGGATCTCCTTCATGCGCCCGTATCCGGCCAGCAGAACCTCCTCCTGGACCGGTGCACGGGGCTCGGCCGCGGCCGTATTCGAGGAATCGTCGCGCGCCGCGAGAGCCCGCTCCACGGCATCGCAGAGCTCCTCGTGACTTACCGGCTTGCCCAGAAAATCGGTGGCGCCGTTCCGCATCGCCTCGACCACGGTGAGCGGCGAGGCGGAATTCGAAAGCATGATGACCGGCAGGTCCTGATCGAATCGCCGGATGTCGCGCAAGGCCTCCATGCCGTCTTTGTGAGGCATGGTAATGTCCAGCAGCACCGCGGAAATCTCTTCCCCGAATTGGTGCAGCGAATGGACGATCTCGTTGCCATCTTCGGCGCACTGCACCCGGAATCCGTGGCACTCCAATGCGGTGGCCAGATAACTGCGAACTTCCGAATCGTCTTCCCCTAACAGGATAGTTGGCTGGTTACTAGCGGCTTTCATCTGTCTCCGTCTTGGCGTGGAAGATCGCTGCTGGTCCGGGAGGCCGCGCTGAACACAGTGCTGGCATCCTCCGGCTGCCGGAATGGCAGCACAAACGAGAAGACTGCGCCCTCGGAGCACTCCTCGGCGAAAGCCTGTCCGTCGTGCATATTGAGGATGGTTTTACAGATGGCCAGGCCGAGTCCACCTCCGGAACGGTCCCGTGGGCCGGCGTAGGAAGTATACTCTTCGAAAATCGTCTGTAAGTGCTCGGGCGGTACTCCCGGACCCGAATCGCGCACGTCTACCCGGTAGGAGTTGAACTTCCGTAGCGGGCGCACCCGTCGCTCTCCGGCCTCGGGCGGCGCGGGACTACGCGACGATCGCCGCTCCCAAAAATACGGGTAGCCTTCGATTTCAATGTGTCCGAACTTCGGAGTGTATTTGCAGGCATTGTCCAGCAGATTGATCAGCACCTGCTCGATCTGCTGAGGCTCGAAATAGAGCGGAAATTCCTGCGGCGCCAGTTGCACGGTGATGGATAACTGCTTCTCTTCGGTCAGCGGCGCCATCTCGTGGATGGCTTGGTCGATGCAGTCTTCAATGTTGCCATGCTGCAGATTGGGCCGGCGCTTCACCTCGTGTCCGATGCTCAGCTCGAACATCGCGTTGGACATTCGCGAGAGCCGCTTCACGCTTCGCTGCATGCGTTGCAGGGCGTCCCGCTGCTGCTCGTTGATCGGTCCCAGCATCTCCGCCAGAATCAGCCCGCAATAGCCATTTAGGGCTGTAAGCGGCGCGCGAAAATCGTGGACGGCACGAGCCAGAAAGTTGGTGCGGTCCTGGTCGTATTCCTGCAGGCGTAAATTGGCTTGCAGCAGCGCCTGTAGGATGGCGCTGCGATCGTCCAGAATGGCATCGAGCGGCAATTCGTGCGGTGCCCGGCTGCGCGCCTCGATGGCGCCCAGAGCATCGCCGAGAAACGCTCGCAGCGTGGACCGCGTCACGGGTTTGAGCAGAAGCCCCAGGCCCATCGAGGGTACCCGCTGGAGCAGGGCATCGACATCCCGGCGCTGAGTCAGAAACAGGTTTCGCGGCGGATCCAGGGCCAGCACTTCCGGCGGGAGAACTACATCGGGTTGAAAGTCCCACAAGTAGAGATCGGCATCTCCTCGCCAACCCGGGGACTCCACCACCAGTTCCCACGAGCCTCCGCGCAGGCCTTCCACTACCTGGCGGCAATCTCGCTGCAACTCGGCGTCGCGGGAAATGAGTTGAACCTTCATGAATCTTAACCGGCTATGAAAACTTAGAACAACTATTAGAATATGTGTGACTTCATTCGCATCATATCGCCTGTCGGAGTGAAGTCAAGGGCCACCGGAAAGTACCAAAGTACTCGCGAAATGTGGCACTAAGTCCTGGTACTTATCGGCCCTCCGGATAAGTGCTTCCTCCTTCTGCGAGTGGACTTGAACGTGCACACCCATACTCGAACCTCTATTCTTGGCGTAATTTTTACCGGCTCGCTCTGGTAGAATCCGCACTCGCATAGAGGCAATTCAGTGGGCCGCGGCGGTGTCGGGCGGCCTAGGGTTTTTTCATGGTGACAGCCACTGCAACACGAACGAACACGATGAGTCCTCAGGTGCAGGAACGGAGAAAGCGCGAACGGGTAGGGCTGCGATGTCCGGTACTGGCGTTCCGCGGCGTCGAAGAGGTTCCTCTCTCCGGCCATACAGTCAACCTCAGCAGCGAAGGGATCTACTGGTTGGCCGATCAGCCGCTGCATCCCGGGGAGCGCCTGCATTGCTCCATCCGGATGACGCCACATGGTTTCCGCTGCGGCGCTGTCAGCTTATGTCTGCGGTGTGAGGTCGAAATTGTCCGTGTGGATCCTGCCAAGCACGGCTTTGGCGTGGCCTGCCGCATCGAAGAATACGTGCTGACTACCGAGCAGCAGAGCCCTCCCGGGCCATTGTCCGCGGCCCAGAAGTAAAGATCCGGCGAAATCGTTTGCCGGGCTCGGCGCACCCGATCGACGGGATTTTTTCCCGGGGTTTGGGAGTTTGTGTGAGCTGCCCGGTTCTTGCGGCCGGGAAAGAACTTGCGTCCGTCGAGCGGCCTCGCGCGAAGGCTTCTCGCTCGGAAAGAGCGCTGTGCGGGAGAGACAGCAAATTGCGTAGGAAGTGCACACTGCGTGTCGAAAGTTCTCGAATGTGACCGCAGCGGCGTTCCCATTCGATCATATTCCGTCACTTGAGTCCTGGGTCCAGGGCACTTTGCTGCCACCTCGACGGGCTACCCCGCTACGCCGTTTGGCTTTCCAAATGGCCGTTCGTTTGCACATCTCACGTTTCCCTGTGAAGGAAAATCAGAATCCGGCGGTCGCGGCTACCCTCCGGCAGTTGGCTGGTCGGTTCCGCACCAAAACGGCATCTCTATGATCCAGCCGGTCCCGCTGCTGCACTTCACGAACAGTGGCAGGCGCGGTGGTGTGGCGGAACATATCCTCACCCTGCTGCGCGGCCTGGATCGGCAGCGCTTCCGCCCGATTCTTGTCTGTCCCGCCCGGCTGGCCGAACAGCTCGCCGGGGATTTGCCGGCGGATGTCGAGGTCCAGCTTCTCGAATTGTCCCGCCCCACCCAGTGGCGCGCTGCGTTCCGCCTGGCTGCCGTCCTGCGCGGCCGGCGCGTGGGAATCCTGCACGCGCATACGTTTCAGGCGAGTGTCCTGGTTGCGC
The DNA here is from genome assembly GCA_964568355.1 of uncultured Solibacteraceae bacterium. Classification (GTDB taxonomy): domain Bacteria; phylum Acidobacteriota; class Terriglobia; order Bryobacterales; family Bryobacteraceae; genus JAJPJX01. The sequence continues at coordinate 5,838 of CAZMRK010000189.1, forward strand.
CGATCGCCTGGCTTTGCCGGGTGCCCCTGGTCCTGGTCACTGCGCACGGACGCGAGGAAGCCGCCGGTTTCGGACGGCGGCCGGCCTGGTTTTGGGAACGGCTGGCGCGCCTCTTCGTGAAGCGCTCGATCGCCGTGTCTGCCTCCACCGCTGCCTACGTCGTCGCCCACCACCGGGCCGCGGCCCGTAACGTACGCGTCATTCAAAACGGCTGCCCCATCGAGCGTTTTTTCGATCGGGAAGCCGAAGGTAGGCGCTTACGCACGGAGTTGGGTTTGTCCACCGCGGATCCGGTCCTGCTCGTGCTCGGCAGCCTGGTGCCCGCCAAAGGGCATCGCGTCTTGCTGGAGGCGATGCCTTCCATCCTGGCCGCCTTTCCCGGCGCGCAGTTGGTCTGCGTGGGCGAAGGCCGGCTGCTGAGCAGGTTGCGGAGTCAGGCCGAGGCTCTCCAGATCGCCGAACGCGTGCACTTCGCCGGCTACCAGAAAAACGTTCCGGCATGGCTCGCGCTGGCCGATGTGTGCATTGTCCCCTCCTTTGAAGAGGGACTACCGCTGGCGGCCATGGAATCGCTCGCCGCCGGTTGCCCGGTAGTGGCCACGGCAGTGGACGGCACTCCCGAGGTTATCCTGCACGAGAGGACCGGGCTGACGGTTCCAGCGGGAGATGCCTCGGCGCTGGCCGGGGCCGTCCGCCGGATGCTCGCCGATGTCGAATTGCGCGAGGACCTGGCGCTGAATGGCCGCCAGTGGGTCTTCGAAAAATTCTCGGCCGAGCGCCAGGTGCAGCGTACGCAGGATCTATACGCCAAGGAACTGGACCTGCCTGCGGTCTTGGTGGACGTGGTGAATCCGCATCAGGCCGCGGTCTGTGAGGAGATCTCACGGGCCTGCGCCGGACGCTGGGGATCCAGCCTGCGGGCTGCGGTGCTGGCCGGCGATTTGACTCGGGAGGAGGCCACCATCGTGCCCGATGGCGAAGCCTCGCGCGTGATGGGAGAAACCACCTGCCTCCTGGTTTTTCACCAGTTTGCCCGCATCGCCTCGGCCGCCGAGATCCAGGAACTCGGCAAGTCCGTCCATAGCGCCCTTTTCGAGCGCGGCATCCTGGTGAACATCCACTTTCGCGCCGTGCGGACTGCCTTTCTGGAGCGCCTGAAACCGGGCATTTTCGCTTACGAACTCATGACTTCCGGACAGGTGGTCTGGGGCGATTCGCAGATTCTCGGAAAAATCCCCCGATTTCCGCCTCATGCCATCCCCCGGGAAGACGCCTGGCGCCTGCTGCAGGAAGCCATGCTCGACACTCTTCTGATGAGCCCCGAACTACCGGCCTCGGGCCAGCGCCTCTCCCGGGACCTCCAATACCTCGTCGTGCGGCTCTACCTGGATATGGCTGCCTCGCTGCTGGTTTTTGCGGGAGCCTATGCGCCCACCTATAGCCAGAGGCTGGAGCGGCTCTTCTCGATTGCTTACCGCGCGTCTTCCAGAGAGGCGTGGCCCTTTTCCCTGGAGCACTTCACGCAGCAGGTGGCGGCCGGCGCGCAAATCAACCTTCTGGGCGCGGAGTCGGTCTGCGGGGTCGATTTCTGGGAAACCGCGATCCAGGCGGCACACCAGCTCTGGCGCTGGGAGTTAGCGCATCTCACCGGTGTGGACGGCGAGACGCCGGACGAGTTGCTCTTGCAGGCATGGATCGACGCCGAGCCCTTCAAAGACCGCCTGCACGGTTGGATTGACCTGGCCCGCTGCGGTAGGGGCTGGTGGCGGCGCCTGCCCGCCTGGCTGCGGCAGCTTCCTTACGGTTCGCCGCGCTATCGCCTCTATGCCGCCGCGTCGCTCGTGCTGTTCCACTTGCCGCGGGCCCTCTCGGATGGCGAGCGCCAGTACGACTGGAGCACGGCGCTGAACTGGTTGCCGCTCCTGTCCGGCCGCAAACTCCCGGCGCAGGCCACCTGGACACAGGTCATCGCCGAGATCGCCTGGAACCGCCGCCAGCTTGCCCGATGCGGATGCTACCAGGCCAGAGCATAGGCGTCGCACCGGGGGTCCGCCCCGGCGCTGTACACGTTGTTCTTTACATCCACCAGAATGCCCGCGTTCATGCCCTGGCTCCACGGCCCCACCACCTTCAGTTTGTGGCCTTTGCGGATCAGTTCGTCGCGCACTTCTTGCGGAATCCGCTCTTCCACGCTCATTTCGCCCCGGTACATCGAGTGCGGGAAGTAGGAAAGCGGGAAGCTGCGTGTGGTCCAGCGCGGCGCTTCAATCGCCTGCTGGATGTTCATATTGAATTCCACGATGTTCAGCAGGGTCTGCATAGTGCGCATGCACTGGTCGTCGCCGCCGGGACTGCCGGTCGCGAGGAAGGGCTCGCCGTCCTTCATCACCAGCGTCCCCTGTAGGGTGCTGCGGGGCCGTTTGCCCGGCGCGAGGGCGTTGGCATGGCCCTGGGCCAGCGAGTAATAGTCTCCCCGGCAGTTGAAGATGAATCCGAGATTGCCCATCACCACGCCCGTACCCCAGCCGCTGTGCAGGCTCGGAGTGAAGGTGATCAGGTTGTGGTGCTTGTCGGCAACCGTGATGTAGCTGGTGTCGCCGTCGTCGCGGGTGTCACCCGCATAGTGGATGTCGGTCGGCCGCTCCACCGGCTGGGCCCCGGTCATGAAGCGCTCCGGCGAACCCGGCCGGAAGTCGAGCGAAGCATGATCCGGATCGATCAGCTTGCGCCGCTCATCGGCGTAATCGCGCGAGAGCAGCCCGGCATAGGGAATCTTGATGAAATCCATGTCCGCGAGATACTTCTCGCGGTCTGCCATAGCCAGCTTGATGGCTTCCACTCCGGTATGGACATAGGCAGCGCTGTTTAAGCCCATGGCTTTCAGATCGTAGCCTTCCAGTAGGCTCAGAGCGAACAGTTCGGCCGGTCCCTGTGATGCCGAAGGGTTCTTGTAAACCTGGTAGCCGCGATAGTCGAGCGAGACCGGGGTCTCCAGCTCGATATGGTAGGTGGCGAAATCCTCGTATCGGAACAGGCCGCCGTTCTCCTCGGAGAACTTGCTCATTTCCCGGGCGATGTCCCCTTTATAGAAGCGGTCGCGGGCCGCCAGCAGGGCCGCGTGCCGGCCCTTGGGCGCGCTGGTCTTCTCCGCTTCCACCAGGCGCTTCAGAGTGCGGGCCAGATCCGGATTGGTGAAAATCTCGCCGCCCTTCCACACTTTTCCCTCGGGCAGGTAGACCTTGCGGCTGGAGGCATACTTCTTCAACTTCTTGGAACTGTTCATGGCGGCCGCCAGCCGATCGCTCAGCGGGAAGCCGTGCTCGGCAATCTCGATCGCCGGGGCCAGCACCTGGGCAAAGCTCATGGTGCCCCAGCGGTCGAGCATCGTATACCAGGCATCGACCACGCCCGGCACCGTGCCCGCCAGCAAACCGTCGCTGTCCGGCAGTTCGCCCTTGTTGTGCTCCTTGTACCAGGCGATGGTGGCCAGTTTTGGCGCGGTGCCCTCGGCATTGAGCGAGATCACTTTGCGGGCTCGCGCATCGTAGATCAGGATCTGGGCATCGCTGCCCACTCCGTTGCTTGCGCCATCCACCTGGGCAAGGACGGCCTGCCCGGCCACAATGGCGTCAAACGCATTGCCCCCCGCCCGCAGAATGCGCTCGGCAACCTGGGAGGCTTCCGGTTTCATGGAGGAGACCGCATATTCACGCCCGCGGACAACCGGCCGCATGGGAGGGGTCCGGCGCGGGGCCTGGGCGAAAAGGGTTGCCGCCGCCCAGAGCAGGAAACAGACACGCATCGCGAAACAGTTGTAACGGAGCATAGTACCTTGTTAAGCGGCTACTATATCCGATCTGGGGCCTTAATAGAAGTGCATTAGTTCGGTGCCCGGGGACACTTTGTGCAAAAAGCAGCAGCACGCCCGGCGTTGCTTCAGTCTCCGGCAACGGTCTATTGTGGTACTTTCGCTTGAACGTCCTCGAATTCACTACAGTCGTGATCCTGATCTCCGGCTTGGCCGGCTTCCTGGGGTCGCTGACCGGGCTGTGCGGCGGGGTCGTCGTGACGCCGGTTCTCACCCTCCTGCTGGGGGTGGATCTTCGCTACGCGATCGGCGCCACATTGGTATCGGTCATTGCGACCTCTTCCGGTGCCGCGGCCGCCTACGTCCGCGAAGGCTTCTCCAACATCCGGATCGGGATGTTTCTCGAAATCGCTACCACGTTTGGAGCTCTCTGCGGCGCCTTCCTCGCGACGCGCATTCCCACCTCCGCGATCGGGATCGTCTTCGGACTCGTCCTGCTCTACTCCGCCGTGGCCTCCACCCGCGCGCGCCGGGAGCGGATCCAGGAGGAAGTGGCCGACCCACTCGCGGTACGTCTGCGCCTGGACGGCACGTTTCCAACCGGCGACGGACCCCGGCATTACCAGGTAGTCCGCGTGAAGACCGGTTTCAGTCTCATGTTTCTGGCCGGATCGCTCTCCGGCCTGCTCGGAATCGGCTCGGGCGCGCTGAAGGTGATCGCCATGGATCAGGCCATGCGGATTCCGTTCAAAGTCTCCACGACCACCAGCAATTTCATGATCGGAGTCACGGCGGCGGCAAGCGCGGGTGTCTACCTGGAGCGTGGGTATATCGACCCGGGACTGGCCATGCCCGTGATGCTCGGCGTGCTGGGCGGGTCCTTATTAGGGGCGCGGCAACTGATGGGCGCGCGGACCAGGATCCTGCGCCTCGTCTTCGGAGTGGTGGTGGGACTGCTGGCGCTGGAGATGCTTTACAGCGGCATTACCGGGAAGATTTGAGATGGCGGACAACGAACGGCAGTGGACCGACGTGCGGGTGGAGAACGTGATCGGAGTGCTGCTGCGCGTCGGCGTTTCGACGGCTGCCGTGCTGGTGTTCCTGGGCGGGCTTTGGTATTTGGTGCGCCATGGCCGCGAAATGCCGTCTTTCCACGTTTTCACCGGCGAGCCGGCCGAGTATCGCAGCGTCCCCGGAGTGCTGGGAGGACTGCTCCGGCCGCATGGCCGCGCGCTGATCCAGTTGGGCCTGCTGGTCCTGATCGCCACACCCATCGCGCGCGTGGTGTTTTCGGTCTGGGCCTTCGCGCGGGAAGGCGATCGCACCTACGTGGTGATCACCCTCATCGTCCTGGCGGTCCTGCTCTACAGCCTCGCCTGACCCCCGTAGCGCACGCTTCAGCGTGCTGCGTCGACGCTCTCGTCGACGTCTGACTAGTGCTCTGACCGCAAAATCTATTCCTTTCCGCTTGTGGTTCAGTGCCGGAACCGAGCCGCGCGCGTAAGCAAGCGGACAAACGAAATCATCCGGTCACAGTACTAGTCCGGCCGAACATAGATCAAGAATCCCTCGCTCAAAGCCGTACCCACCTGAAGCTGGCAGGCGATCGTATCCAACCCAAGGCCGATCTCGCCGGGAAGCCGGAAATTGACCTGCGTCACGCCCGCGACCAGCAAGGGAGCATCCCCGGCGTAGAGCACTTCGAGCGAGTTCAGATTCCGGCCGCCCCGCACGGTAACCGGGAGCTCGGGCGCCCAAGGCGTGCCGGTGACGATCGAGCCGTCGGGGAGGCCGCCAAACGACATGCCCGCTCCGGTCGCCCAGATGGTCACGATCGATCCGGGTGTGGCCGGTTTGTCGGCGGAGTTGATGCTCCCGTCCTGGTTCAGCGCGATTGCAGTGGCCGGGAACGCGGAAAAGGATCGGAATACCTCCGGACGCGAGGGCCGGATCAGCAGGCGCAGTCCATCGATGGCGCCGCTAGGTGTCACGATGCGGACCGCCGTCGAGTTCCGGCCGTTGACCATACTGGGCACGATTGCGTTGACCTGGGTGGAGGAAACGTACAGCAGCGGCGCCGGGGTGCCGTCGAACAGCACCTGAACATCGCTGAGCGAGGTCGATACCAGACCGTCGGCGACCTGCGGGCCGGCCGGTGTCGCCGGGCCCAGGCCGCTGCCGTAGAACGATATCAGCTCATAGGGCGCCACATATCCGGAGACCTGAGAGCCGGCCGAATTGGCAACGCCCAGCAGCGATGCGCCCGAAGAAGGACCGGCAAGCAGGATGGAGCCGGCGGAGCCCAGAGTGGCCACCGCCTGACTAGTGAGGACTAGAGCCTGGCCGGCAGCGCCCGTCGGAGCGGTCCAGGCCGCCGTCATTCTGGAGCCGTCCGAAGCCAGGGCGCCGAAATAGGTCTGGCCGAGAATCGGCGTGCCGGCCGGCAGGGGCAATTGGTCCGGCACCGAGCCTCCGGCCAGCCAGATGTTGCCCTGACTGTCCGGCGCCAACGCTAGTACCCCGTTGATGCCCCCCAAGAGGACGTTCCCGCCCAGATAAGTGGAGAAAAGCAGATGCTGAGCGGTGGGATCGAACTTGGATACAAAGCCCGCGTATGGCAGCCCGCCCGACTGGGCGCCGGCGGGATACTCCGTCTGGGCCGCGCCGGAAGTGACCGGGAAGCCCACGGGAGCCGTACCGCCGGCCACAATATTCCCACCCGCGTCCAGGGCCATGGTCAGGATAGAGATACTCGATGCCAGCGGTTCGGAGTGAGAGCGATCCGCCAGGGGCAGGTAAGTAGCCCAAAGAAGCCTGGTCCCGTCTGCGGAGAATTTTGCCAGGAAACCCGCCGAACCGCCGCGGCCGCAGCCATTGCACTGCTGGGCGTAGGCGCCGGCGGTCGTCGGAAGGTCGCTCGCCGTGGTCGTGCCCGCCAGGATGATGGCGCCGCTGGAGTCGAGCGCCAGGGCGCTGCCCGCGGAGGTGCCATGGACGCCCAGGCAGCTACTTCCCCCGGAACAGTTGGTGGTGTTGGAGCCGAAGTAGGTCGAAAAAAGAATGCGGCTGCCGTCGGCCGAAAGCTTGGTGACGTAGGCATAGACCGCGTTGCCGAAAGGGTCGTTCATGGGCGGCGTGGTCTGGTAGGCGCCGGCCGTGACCGGGAAATCCAGCGCGCTGGTGGACCCGGTCAGATAGATATTCCCGGCAGAATCCAGGGCCAGACCGCCTCCGGTAGTACCGGGGAGGGATGGCTGAGCGCCGCCCAGGCGGGTGGAGAACAAAATGTGCAACTGCGGGTCAAGCTTCGTGACAAAGGCCGAGGAGGATGCGGTATTGGAAGCGAGCGGCGGGACCAGGGGGAAATCCGGC
>CAZMRK010000190.1:0-8340 GCA_964568355.1 uncultured Solibacteraceae bacterium
GGCCCACACCTTGGAAGTGAAGAAGATCAGCGGCCTGTATCTGGCGGGGCAGATCAACGGCACATCCGGTTATGAAGAGGCGGGCTGCCAGGGCCTGATCGCCGGCATCAACGCTGCTGCGCGTCTGCGCGGCGAGCCGGAGGTGGTGATCGCCCGGACGGAGGGTTACACCGGCATCCTGATCGACGACCTGATCACCAAGGGCGCGGATGAGCCGTACCGGATGTTTACTTCGCGGGCGGAGTTCCGGCTGCACCTGCGGATCGACAACGCCGACGAGCGCCTGACGCCCATCGGGCGGAGGGTCGGGCTGGTCCGGGACGACCGCTGGGAGATCTTCCTGCGCAAACAGCAGCAGAAGCAGCGGCTGGGCGAGGCCCTCAGCCGCCATCGCTACGGCCAGTGGCTGAAGCGGCCGGAATCGGCCATCGGCGAGATCTCCGCCTGGGTACGGGAAGTTCTGGGGGAAGAGCCGGTGAGAGGGCTGCTCGCAACCGTAGAGACCGAAACCAAGTATCAGGGCTATATCCAACAGCAGGAGCGGCAGATCGAGCGCCTGAAATCCGCCGAGCGCCGGCCGATCCCCGGGGCCTTCGCGTTTGCGGGTATTCCCGGCCTCTCCCGCGAGATCCGCGAGAAACTGGAGCGGGTACGTCCCGCTACCTTGGGACAGGCCGCGCGCATCCCCGGTGTGACGCCCGCCGCCATCGCCATCCTGGATGTCTATTTGAGCCTGGACCGTGTTTGCTGAACGATTGCGGCAGGCGGTAGGCGGCTTCTGTTCCCTGAACGATAGCCAGGTGGCTGGGCTGGAAGCGCATTACCAGCTTCTTCTGCGTTGGAACAAGGTCCTCAACCTGACGGCGGTTCGCGACCCGGAGGAGATGGTGGTGCGGCACTATGCGGAATCGCTCTTCCTGGCCTCTCGGCTGCCGCATGGGGCGATTTCGGTTGTCGATATCGGATCCGGCGCGGGCTTTCCCGGAGTACCGGTAGCAATTGCCCGGCCCCAGGCGGATGTCACGCTGGTAGAATCGCACCAGCGAAAAGCGGTGTTCCTGCGGGAGGCGACGCGCGAAATCGGCAATATCCAGGTGTTCGCCGGGCGGGCGGAAGATCTGGCCGAGGAGTTCGATTGGGCGGTCTGCCGCGCCGTGAAGTATGCGGATATCCGCAAGATCCTGGCGCGAGTGAGCCGGCAGGTGGCATTCCTTGCGGGTGGCGGGAAGGATGCCGAGATGGCGGGCATGGAATGGGACGATTCCATCCAATTGCCGTGGGGAGATCAACGTTTTCTATGGCTTGGAAGCAATGTTTCACGTGAAACATGAGTCGGGGCGGTAATCTCGTATTTCGCGGCCAAGCTCGGCCATGTTAGGATGGCGGCTTGGGTAAAGTTCTCGCGATCACCAATCAGAAAGGCGGCGTCGGGAAAACTACCACAGCCATCAACCTGGCTGCTTCCCTGGCGGCAAACGACTTACGGGTCCTGGTCGTGGACAGCGACCCGCAGGGCAACTCCACCAGCGGCTTGGGAGTTACCAAATACACCGACCGCCCCAGCCTCTATCACGCCCTGCTCGGCGGCGTGGAACTCTCTGACGCCGTCCTCCATACCGAATTTGAAGGCGTCGACCTCGTTCCTGCCGACAAGAACTTGATCGGCGCCAACCTCGAACTGGTGGAACAGCCCGAGCGCGAGTTCCGCTTGCAACAGAAGCTGAAAGCCGTTCGCGACCACTACCAGTACATCCTCATCGACTGTCCCCCGGCGCTGGATCTGCTGACCCTGAACGCCCTGGTTGCCGCGGACGCCGTCCTGGTGCCCATCCAGTGCGAATTCTTTGCCCTGGAAGGTGTCTCCGAGCTCATGGATACCATCGACCGTGTGCGCCATTCTTTCCAGCACAAGCTCGAAATTGAAGGCATCCTGCTCACCATGTTCGACGACCGCACCAACCTGACCCGCCAGGTGGCGGCGGACCTGAAGGAGTTCTTCGGGAACCAGGTCTTCAAGACCGTCATTCCGCGAAGTATCCGCTTGGCCGAGGCGCCCAGCTTCGGCAAGCCCATCCTTTCTTATGATGTCCGCTCGCGCGGGGCGGAGAGTTATATCCGACTAGCCAAGGAGATTCTGGACCATGAACAAAACGCCAGAAGGCCCGCGCCGGGCGCTCGGTAAAGGGCTCACCGCGCTGCTTCGGCCGCCCACGGCACCGGAACCGGCTGCCGAACCGGCCGAATCGGTTACGCATCTCCCGATCGACGCGATTGACCCCAATCCGCTTCAGCCGCGCCGGGTCTTCGAAAGCGAGCGGCTGGAAGAGCTCGCGCAATCCATCCGGGCCAATGGCATCATCCAACCCCTGGTCGTGCGCCGCCATGGCGCCCGCTACCAGCTTGTGGCGGGAGAGCGCCGCTGGCGGGCCGCCAAACTGGCGAAACTCGCCCAGGTGCCGGCGGTCGTGCAGGAGATCCCCGACGAGCGGCTGCTCGAAATCACCCTGATTGAGAACATCCAGCGCGAGGACCTGAATCCGATCGAAACCGCGCTGGCCTTTGACCGCCTCTCGCGCGAACTGCACCTCAACCACGAAGAGATCGGGCGGCGCACCGGCAAAGACCGCACCACCATCACCAACTTGATCCGCCTGCTGCAATTGCCTAGCGACCTGCAGCAGTTGCTCGCCGAAAAAAAGCTTTCGGCCGGCCATGCCCGCTGCCTGCTTTCGCTGCCCAGCGTCGAGCGGCAGCGCGAACTGGCCCAGAAATCGATCGAAGAGGGCTGGCCGGTGCGGCAACTGGAGCGCGTGACCCAGCGCATAGCCGCCGGACCTCAGCCCAAGCCTGCCGCTGCCGAGCCGCCGCTCGATCCTAACGTGAAAGCGGCCATCGCCGAGTTGGAGCGGGTGCTCGGCACCAAGGTCCGGATTGTGGAAAAAGCCCGGCAGCGCGGACGTATCGAAATAGACTATTATTCGAGCGAAGACCTGGACCGGATCTACACCGCGATCGTCGGCGAGTCCAACTGAGGACTTGATTATTTCAGGATTTCGAGGATCGCCGAAAGCTCCCGGCGAATGTCGCGCAGCGGGTCGTAGGAGAAGAGATCGCCCTGATTCTGGTCGGCTGGCTTGCCGGAGAGCTTCTTCCCCGATTTTTGCAGAGTCTGCCGGGCGCCCTCGATGGTATACCGCTTCTCGTAGAGTAAGTGCTTAATTTTCAACAACAACTCGACGTCCTTGCGGCGGTAGAGGCGGTGCCCGGTGCCGGATTTCTTGGGGCTCAGAGACGGAAATTCCGATTCCCAGTAACGCAGGACATAGGGCTCCACTCCGAGTAAGCCGCTCACCTCACCGATGCGGAAATAGAGCTTATCTGGGATGTCCGGCGAATCTGTTTTCAGCGCAAGATCCGTCATCAATCATCCGCCATCCTAGCTCACTCAACCTGGATTGTCACGATGTGTTGGCCGGGGGGCAGCATCAGGGTCAGGGGGCCGGCACGCGGAACATCCGCCCGCGCGCCGTCGATCTCGCAGGAGCGAGGCGGGCGATCGAGCACGGCAAAAGCCCGCGGCTGGCTGTGATAGGAGAGCTCCATGCGGCCGTCCGGCAGGTATTGGGCGAAATCGAGGCCGCCGTTGAAGGCCACCACTCGCCCGCGCCGGGCGGCGCCAGCAGGAGCCTGTTCTACCACGTGCCCGCCGGCGGGCAGCCAGACCGTCCGGTCGTCGGTCACCGGCCAGGGACGACCGTCCACTACGGCCGGTCCTCGCCAGGGGATCCCGACACCGGTTGGCGATTCGACCGCCAGCTTGGGACCCAGGCGCTCCACCCGCCGTACCACCGCCGCGGCCGAGGAGAGCAGCGGCAGGTCCGGCGCCAGCAGGGAATTTTCGAAATAGAGCGCCACCCGGGAGAAAGATCCCGCGGCCAGGTGAACCAACTGGAACAACTCGCTGCCGGTTTGCTGCCTGGTGGGGTAAACATCCTGATACCGGTCGACGATATTGATATCGATCGCCAGGCGTCCGGGCTGGTTGGTCAACGGCTCGTAACGGCGGGCGATCTCGGGATAGCGCTGCGGGCCGAGGTTCCAGACCGTGGCCGGATCCTCGATCAGAAAGGTAAAGCGGTAGCGGGAAGCCAGCGGCAGAACTCGTGCGGCATCGGCACCGATGGCCTCCCGCATCCCGGTATCGAAGCGGTCATCGACGTGGGTCAGGACCAGGTCGAGGTGAGGCCGCTCGCGCCGCACCTGGTCGAGCACATGGAGCCATTCTTCCTGCATTCGCCGGGCCAGGCCGGCGCGGAAATCGAGAAACAGGCGCTGGTCGGCGGCTGCTTTGCGATTCTGAAACAGCTCCAGCGGATCCCAGCCGTGGGCTTCGCGAAACTGGCGCCGCGCATCGTCGTTCATGGGGGTGAAGCGCGACGGGTTGCCCATGCCTTCGAGCGATTCGAAATAAAGCTCCGCCAGGTTCACGCCATCCCAATCGAACCGTCCGATCAGGTCGCGCACGCCCTTTTCAACCTCGTGGAAGCAGTCGCGGCTGGTCAGGTTCATGAGCTTGCGCCAGTCCAGGTGGGCATCCTGCAGGACGGCGGTCTTTTCGCGCCATTCGGGATGGTCGTTCCAGAACTTTTCGCTGACGTGCGGCAGTTCCAGCCAGGCATACACCAGGATGCCGGCGCGGTGGCAGGCCGCAATCAGCTCCCGAAGGTAGGCTTCGTTCTCCGGATCGCGATCATAGAAGTGCCAGGCGGCCACCTGGAGCGCGGCGACCCCGCTGGCCTGCCACCGGCGGGCGAAGTAGTCCAAATCCACGCGGCGGCGATAGGAGGAATCGAAGAAAGCCCATAGCCGGGTGGAGCGCAGAGGAGGCTCCAGGCCCAGATCGGTCAGGGCCTGCGCCACATATGGGAAGCGCTCATAGCCGCATTTGCCGAGCGAGGCTGCGACCCAAAGCACCGCGCCCGACCCCTTGCGGAATCCGGCGATGAGCGGCGCGCCGCTCCAGCGTTCCCTGGCGAAGACCTGGGCCTCGGCCGGGATGCGGAAGCGCGGCAGTTCTGCGGGCTTTTCCCAAACGATTTGCAGTTTCGGCCGGTGCACATCCTCCACGCTCAGCACGCGCACGCTTTCCTTGCCGCGTATAAAGCCGAACATCTCTGCCACCGGGGATTCCCCTTCCAGCACCAGGTAAGTTCCCTGCTCGACGCGCGTGGTCCACTCCGGCGAGCCGGCGGCGCCCGAACGCAGAACCAGGATCTGCGCCGGACCGGCCGCCCGAGGCTGCCATCCAACGGCGGAGAGGACGTCCGGCCATGCTCCGGGAGACTCGGACAGCACGCGGAAGGTGCCCGGATCGGCCGCAAAGAGCAGCGCGGGGGCCAAAAGCAGCAGGCTAACGCGTAATCGCATACCAGAACCCGGCGCGGAGATCGAGGAAGGTAGGCTGTCGCGAGCTATCCACCGGCATCGTGTAGGATCCCCGTAAAGCATTGACTGTGAAAAACATAGAAGATGGGAGCAGAGAAAACCGGAAGCGCACGCCGGGACCGGTTTCGGTGTAGTTGGCCCAGACCTGGCGTTTCTGATCGGTGGTCAGGTTGCCGTTCCAGTAAAGCTGGGTGACGAAGCCGCCGGCTCCCGCCGTATATCCCGCCCGATTTTGGGAGTAGATGAGGAAATCATTGCCGAAGCGGCTGACGAAAATGGCATCGGCGGTGGTATCGAAGAACCATCCGCGAGACTCGGAGCCAAGGCCCCGGCCCGGGCCGAAACCCTTATAAAACGAGAAGCCGCCCCGATAGTCCGGTAGCTTGTGGCCGTTCAGATAGCTCATGGCGGATCCGGCTTCGGCCCAGCCCATCAGCCCGTGCCAGGACGAAGTGGCCACGCCCACACCCAGGATAAAGGCGCTCTCGGAGAGATACTGGGGCAGGATGGTGCCGGTAGTCTGGCGCGTATCGCCGATGAAGCGAACGCTCACGTACGGGTGCAGGGGGAACTTCACGCGCCACTCGGTCTTCACCTGCCCGTAGGCGAACAAATCCTGCCAGCGGCTGGAGTATAAGGGATAAAGCCAGCCGGTAGTCCGAAAACGAGTGAAGCTGGAGTGCAGATTGTTATATGCCTTGGCGGCTTCGGCCGCGATCTTGAGGTCCGGGCTTTTGCGCGCCAGGTCGAACCACCGGTAGGCCTGAGCATCGTCATGCAGGACGTTGTAGGTCCAGCCGAGCTTGAGCATGACCGAGAAGTCCACCGGGTCGGCTTCGTGAGCGATCTGCAGGTACTTGAGCGCGTCCTTGAGATAGCCGGCACGCAGGCTGCGCTCGGCCATCTGCTTGGCATCCAGCACGGAAGCGGCGGCGGGATCCTCCGGGCGCTTGCTGAAGACCTGCGGCAACTGCAGCACGGCGCGAACGCGGTTGGCCAGCTCCTCGTCGCCGCTTTGGAGCACGCGGTCGAGCAGAGGAGCCGCGCTGCGCTGGTCATTCCGCGCCAGGTAGAGGAAGCCAAGCTGAGCGGCGGAGAGGTAGTCCTCCGGCGCTTTTTGCACCAGGAAAAGAAATTCCTGCTCCGCCCGGGCTTTCTCACCCATACGCAGGAGCAGGTAGGCCAGCTCGCGGCGAAGTTCGATATTCTGAGGATCGAGCTCCAGGGCCAGGCGGAATTCGTAGACGTAAGGATAGCGGGCGGGCAGCAGCGCGCGCGCCGATTCGGCGGCTCGCGGCTGGCCGCCCCGGGAGGCGGCCAGCAGGGCCGCGTTGGCCTCCTGCTCGCGATTCAGGGCCTTGAGGACCCGGCCCAGGTCCACCAGAACCGAACGGCGATCCCGCTGAAGGAGCCAGGCCCGGCGGTAGTGTTCGGCGGCCCGCTCCAGCTCGTCGCGCTGCTCGGCCAGGGTGGCCAGCTCGAAATGCGTGCTGAAGTTCTCGGCGCCCATGGCCAGGGCTTTGCGCCAGCGTTCGATGCCTTCGCGCAGCGGCCGGTCGATATTTTCGAAAGCCTGGGCAGCGGTGGGGTCGCCGGTCTTGCGAACGCGGTCGAAGATGCGCCGGGCTTCGGCCTGCTGCCGGGTCTCGTAGCACAGGAAGGCGTATTCCATAGCCACGTGCGAATCGGAGGGGTCTAATCGTACAGCTTCGCGGAACTGATCGCGAGCGGCTTCGTTTTCGCCGATTTTGAGGTAGGTATAGGCCAGGTCCTTACGGATGGAGGCGCGCTCCGGCGCGGCAGCGATGCCCTTCAGAAAGAAAGAGATGGCTTCTTCGTATTGCTTGCCGCGGAGGGCCGCATAGGCGCTCGCGAGCGGCTCATAGGCGGGATCGCGGACCTGCGCCGTGGCCACGGCACAAGCCAGCAGCAACCATCCAAACCTCATATTACGCGCAGCTAGACTAGTGCGCCTGGCACGGAAATTTCGCAGAATGATTACGTGAACAGCGCGCGACTGAGCGGGATTCTGCTGCATCCGACCTCCCTGCCGGGACGGTTTGGCATTGGGGACCTGGGTCCGGAGGCCCATCGTTTCGCCGAGTTTCTGGCGGAGGCCGGGCAGCGCATCTGGCAGGTGCTGCCGCTGGGGCCGACCGGCTATGGCGATTCGCCCTACCAGCTCTTTTCCGCCTTCGCGGGAAATGCCATGCTGCTCAGCCCGGAGCGGCTGGCCGAAGAGGGCCTGCTCACCGCGGCAGAGCTGGAGGCAGTACCGGCCTTTCCGTGCGATTTCGTGGACTACGGCCGGGTGATCCCTTATAAGTGGAGCCTGCTGCGGCAAGCGTACAGCCGCCTGGGTGCGGAGCAGCGGGCGGCGCTGGCCGGTTTTCGGGAACGCCACGCGGCCTGGCTGGAGGACTTCGCGCTGTTCATGGCCCTCAAAGAGACCCATCCGGAGGCAAAGGTGTGGAGCGATTGGGAGCCGGGGCTGGTCGGGCGCGATCCGCAGACGCTCTCCCGATGGAAAGAGCGGCTGGCGGGGGAGATCGAATTCCACGCCTACGTCCAGTTCGAGTTCTTCCGCCAGTGGGAGGCGCTGCGGCGCCACGCGGCTGGACTGGGCGTGCGCATGATGGGAGACCTGCCGATCTACGTGGCGCACGACAGCGCCGACGTGTGGGCGCACGCGGACCTCTTCCGGCTGGACACAAACGGCAGGCCGCTGGCGGTGGCGGGAGTGCCGCCGGACTACTTCAGCGCGACGGGCCAGCTTTGGGGGAACCCGATCTACCGCTGGGACCACCTTGCCGCATCGGGCTACGCCTGGTGGATCGAGCGGTTGCGGGCGACGCTGGCCCTGGTCGACATGATCCGCCTGGACCACTTCCGCGG
>CAZMRK010000191.1:0-26354 GCA_964568355.1 uncultured Solibacteraceae bacterium
CTCCAGTATTACGGGCGGTTTTACCGGTCGGCGCTCTATCCGCCGATGCGGCAACTGGATCGATCGTTGGCCCGTTGGGCCGATCGGAAATACAAGAAGCTGCGCAGACATTTGCGCAGGGCGACGCATTGGGTCGCGAGAATCTCGAGACGCGATCCGAAGTTGTGGGCGCACTGGCAGATGGGTGTGCGGCGGGGCTCCATGGCGGGAGCCGTATGAGCGGAGACGTTCACGTACGGTTCTGCGAGAGGCTCGGGGTGAGATTCCCCGGGCCTACTCACCCCGTGCTGGGTTGCGAGCACAGACACGAAGCAGAACGCTTCCTGGAGGAGTTGCGGGAACGGCTGCAGAAGTTTGGGTTGGAACTGCACCCGGAGAAGACACGCCTGATTGAGTTTGGGCGTTTCGCCGCTGAGCGGAGGAAGCAGCGAGGAGAAGGAAAGCCGGAAACCTTCAACTTTCTGGGTTTCACCCACATCTGTGGGACCAACCACAAGACGGGCAACTTTGCGCTACACCGCAAGACGACCGGCAAGTGGATGACGGCAAAGCTGAAAGATAGCAAGGCCAAGCTGCGCGTACGCATGCACCATCATGTGGGCGGGACCGTGAAGTGGCTGCAACCTGCGGCGCATAGCAATATTCCGGTGGGAGGTGGCGCGCAGTTGGTACCGCACGCTTCGGCGTCGAAGCCAGCGCAGTCGACTGACCAGGGAACGCTTCAATGCGCGGCTTGGTTCTCTGCTTCCTGCGGTCCAGGTACTGCACCCCTATCCAGACGAGCGCTTCGACGCCAAATATCCCAGTATCCGAGGTAGGAACCGTGTGCGTTAGCAGCGCCAGCACGGGTCTGTACGGGGGGCGGTCAGCAATGATCGTCCCTACCGTGACCCGCGGGCCTTCAGCCCCGCCAGCGCGTCGTAGCGCACGCTTCAGCGTGCCGCGTCGACGCCCGTCCCACAGCTCACGATAGAATAATGCCATATGCGACTGAGAGGCTTGATGCTGGGCGCGGCCATTCTGGCCGTTACTGCCGCTGTTTTCCTCGCTGCGGAGGTCAAACTGCCTCCGCCGTTCGCGACCCCTTCCGCCAACAACCGCCCCCGCGTCATCGAGCGCCCGGACGGCGCCAAACTCCAGGTCCCGAATGGCTTTCAGGTGGACATCTATGCCGATGGATTCTCCAAGCCGCGCATCATGCTGATCGGTCCCAGCGGAGAACTCCTGGTCAGTGATAGTGCTTCCGGTACCGAAGGCTGCGTGTGGGTATTCCCGGGAGGCGCCGCCAAGGCCAAAGCCGGTGAGCGCCGCAAGCTGATCTCCGGGCTCGATCGCCCCTACGGCCTGGCCTTCTGGAAAGACTATCTGTACGTCGGCGAGCCTCAGTCGGTCAAACGCTACAAATACGATGCGAAGGCGATGACCGTGGGCGCCGGTTCGGAGGTCGTGTCCCTCGCCGGCTTCGGTTCCGGCCACTGGACCCGCAGTCTTCTCTTCGATAGCAAAGGGGAAAAGCTCTACGTCGGCGTCGGGTCCGGCTCCAACGTCAATACCGGCGAAGATCCCCGGCGCGCGGCCATCAATCGCTATAATCCCGACGGCTCGGGTCACGAAATCTATGCCTCCGGCACCCGTAATCCGACCAGTCTGCGCTGGTATCCCGGCGCCAACGCGCTGTGGGCTGCCGTCCAGGAGCGCGATGCCCTGGGCGACGACCTGGTGCCCGACTATCTGACCCATATCCAGCAAGGCGCCTTCTACGGTTGGCCGTATGCGTACACCGGGCCGCACGAAGATCCGCGCAACGCCGGGCAGCGCCCCGACCTGGTCAAAAAGACCATTGCCGGAGATTTCCAACTCGGCGCCCATGTGGCCGTGCTGGATTTCGCCTTCTATACCGGCAAGCAGTTTCCCGCGGAATACCGCAACGGCGCTTTCCTGGCCCTGCATGGATCCTGGAACCGGTCCAAGCGCGTAGGCCAGTCCGTCGCGTTCATTCCATTCCGGAACGGTAAGCCGTCTGGCCCTATGCGCGAGTTTCTGACCGGGTGGATGCTCTCGCCCGATAAGCGTGAGGTCTGGGGCCGTCCGGTAGGGATACTGCAACTGCCCGACGGCAGCCTGCTGGTCTCCGAGGACGGCAACAGCAAGATCTGGCGCATCAGTTACCACGCGTAGCGCCCGCTTCAGCGGGCCGCGTCGACTTCGATCGACGGTTCTTTCCACGCATGGAAGCAAGGACGGACAGAACCCGAGTGCGATTCTTTTTCCTGTCTCTGATTCTGGCGGGAGCGGCTGCGGCCCAGGCGCCGCGGCCGTTTTCGCACCGCCTCCATCTGCAACTGAAGCTGGAGTGCGTCTCTTGCCATACCGCGGCCTCCTCCAGTACCCGCCAGGAGGACAACCTGCTGCCGTCGAAGGAGGTCTGCCGCGGCTGCCACCAGAACGTCACCATCGGCCCGCCGCCTTCCACCCGCTTGTCCCGCTTCAACCACCAGTTACACCTGAAGCTGGGGAATGTGGCTCCGGTCCTCGCGGCGGCCATCGATTCCAAAGCCTACCTGTCCGTCCCAGCCCCCGGGCTTCGCCAGGCACTGAACACCAAAAACACGTGTGCAGCGTGTCATCGCGGGCTGGAGCAGTCCGATCAGGTCAGCCACGCCAATCTCCCGCAGATGGCCGACTGCCTGGTCTGCCATAACAAGATCGATAACCCCTTCAGTTGCGAGTTCTGCCACGGCAACGATGCCAACCTGAAACCTGCCAGCCATACGGCGGATTTTCTGGACACCCACACCACCGGCAAGCTAAAGCTCGATAAAACCACCTGCGCCGTCTGCCACGGCCGGAAGTTCACCTGCCTCGGCTGCCACTGAGTTGTGCAACTTCTGCCCGCGTGTAGTCCCGGCGGCACATGCGTTTACAAACATCCGCTTAAACCTCAAATACGTAAACTTTGGTAGTCGAATTGCAACTTTCCCCGCGAACACGGGCTCTAAAGGAGGAGCGAGAAGAATGGCGATTGCAAAAATAACGAGACAGGGCTTAGCAGTAATCGCGACTCTGGTCGTCCTCCTTTGGGGCTGTGTGATTGCTGAGCAGGTGTTGGTTCGCAGAGCTAACCAGCAGTCTTATCAGACGTTACGCGACCTCCAGTTGCTGCGGATGCGCTCTCGCCCCCAACCGGTCTCCGTGCCGGCTCCGCGTGTTCCCCATCCGGAACGGCCATCCCTTGGATAAAGAACGCTAGAATCCAGACATGCGCAAGGTGTGTCTGTTTGTCACCTGTGGGATCACATTGCTTGTGACCGGCTGCCGTAGCAGCAACTCTCTCCCCCAGCTTGAGCGGGAGTTCGTTGATCAGACCCTGGCGTTTTCGCCGGTATCGGCAACTGCCGCCGGACTGCACCGGTACGATCACCTCCTCGACGACACCAGTCCGGCCAGCATCGAACGGCAGAAGCAATTCTATCGGGATTTTCGGGATCGCCTGAAGCGCGTGACCGGCGTCTCCGCCGAGGACCGGGCAGACTACCAGATCCTCGAAGGCCAGATCACCCTCGCTCTGCTGGAACTGGAACAAATTCAAGGATATAAGCACAATCCCACGCAGTATGTGGAATTAATCGGCAACGCCCTCTTCTCGCTCTATGTGCTGGACTATGCTCCGCTTCCCCAGCGCATGGCGTCGATCACTTCGCGCGTAGCCGCGATCCCGGCGTTCTTGACGCAGGCACGCCAGAACCTGGTATCCTCGCCCGCCATCTGGACCCAGGTAGCCCAGGAGGAGAACGCCGGAAACATCCAGCTAATCGACAAAACGATCCGCGCCGCAGTGCCGGCCGGCCAGCACAATGCCTACGACCGCGCCGCCGCGCCCGCGCTCCAGGCATTGAATGAGTTCCAGGAATATCTGCGCAGCGACCTGACCCGCCGCAATTCCTGGGACTGGCGCCTCGGCCGCGATCTCTATACCCGGAAGTTCCGGGCTGTCATGGATATTGCGGATGGACCCGACGAACTGTTGGCCAAAGCCGAAGCCGAACTGCCAAAAGTACGTGCCCGTATGTTGGCACTCGGCACCGAAGGGATGGACGAACGCGTGGCCGGCCGCCATTCCACCCGCGAGAGCTACGTTGCCGATGCCCGTGCCGATCTCGACGAGGCCCGGCGCTTCGTCCAGGAGCAGCATCTGCTCACCCTGCCGCCGCGAGCGAACCTGCAAGTCATTGAAACACCGGAGTTCATGCGCGGCGTCTATGCCGTTGGCGGCTTCAACCCCGCTCCTCCGCTCGAACCCAGGCTGGGCGCTTTTTACTGGATCACGCCGATTCCCGCGGATTGGCCGGCAGCCCGCGTGGAATCCAAGCTGCGCGAATATAACTTTTACAAGCTCAAGCTCTTAACCATCCACGAAGCGATGCCCGGCCACTACGTCCAGTTGGAGTACGCCAACGATGTGCAGCCGGAATCCCGGCGCCTGCTCCGGTCGCTTTATGGCAACGGCCCCTACATCGAGGGCTGGGGCCAATATGCCGAACAGCTCCTGATCGACGCTGGCTTCCTGAATCATGCGCCCGAGCTGCAATTCACTTTTCTCAAGGAAGAACTGCGCGTGCTGGCCAACGCCATCCTCGATATCCGGCTGCAAATGCACGGAATGACGGATCAGGAAGCGCTCGATCTGATGCAGAAGCAAACCTTTCAGGAGGCCGAAGAGGCCACCGCCAAGCTCCAGAGAGCCAAGCTGACTTCCGCCCAATTGCCCACCTACTATGCCGGGTGGAGAGCCTGGCTGGAGATTCGGGAGCGAGCCAGGGCCGCCCAGGGTTCAGCCTTCCGGCTGGCCGATTTTAACGATCGGGCGCTGCGCGAAGGCTCGGTCCCGCTGAGCACGTTAGCCGGCTTACTTGGACTATAATGATCGGTACGAGGAGTTAGCGGATGCAGGACGATCCGGAACAGCAGGGGGGAGCGCCCGATCCTCCATCCGATCCGAAAGCCGGATTTTTCCGCACCGTCGCCTGGGCCCGGGACCTCGTCCTCTCTGTCATTCTTGCGATTGTCCTGATCGTTTTCATCTATCAGCCGGTAAAAGTGGAGGGCACCAGCATGATGCCCTCGCTGACCGATCAGGAACGCATCTTCATCAACAAGTTCGCCTACCGCTGGGGGCTGGAGAATATCCAGAGAGGGGATATGGTGGTCTTCTGGTTCCCGCTGGATCCAAGCAAGTCTTACATCAAGCGAATCATCGGGCTGCCCGGCGATGTGGTGGAAATCCGCAACGGCGCCGTTTACGTGAATGGAAAAGCACTCCACGAGGACTACGTGCCGGCCGAATACCGGGACCGCCAGACGCTCCCGCCCGTGGTGGTCGATCCCGGCCGATACTACGTGCTCGGCGATCATCGCAGCTCCTCGAATGACAGCCGGGCTTGGGGAACCGTCGAGCGGCGCTTCATCTACGGGAAAGCCGTGTTTGTCTATTGGCCTTTAGATAAAATGGGGCGGGTCCGCTAATCGTGACGAGCCGCCCGATATAATGGGCCATTGCGACCCTTTTCCCTCGCATTTCTACTCAGCTTCACGTGCGTCCTCGCGCAGCAGCCGGAACCGCGTCACGAGACCATCGTCGTAACCGGCACTGCGGAGCCCCTCACTCTGGAAGAGATCGATCGGGCGGTGACCGTACTCCAGGTAAAGCAACACGCCCTGGTATCCAACACCATCGTGGATTTCCTGCGGCTGGACCCGTCGCTCGATTTTCAGGAGCGCGCTCCCAACGGCATCCAGGCCGACCTCTCCATCCGCGGCGCGGACTATGGCCAGACCCTCATCTTGCTCAACGGCATGCGCCTGAACGACGCCCAGTCGGCGCATCACAACATGGACATCCCCATTCCCCTCGAAGGCATTGACCGGATCGAGGTGCTCCGGGGAGCGGGGTCGACGCTGTATGGCGCCGACGCGGTCGGAGGCGTGGTCAATATCATCACCCAGCCCCCGGAGGCCTGGGATATGCGGCTGCGGACCTCGGTAGGGAACTTCGGGGTAAACCAGCAGCGGGCCACCCTGGGCGGATCGCTGGGCCGCCTGAGCGAGCAGTTGACCTTTTCCCGCGATTTTTCGAGCGGCTTCATGCCGGATCGTGACTACCGCAGCTTGGCCTTCTCTTCGGCCAGTCATCTGGTCACCGGGTGGGGTGCTTCCGATGTGATCCTGGCCTACAGCGACCGCCCCTTCGGCGCGGACCAGTTCTATGGCAACTACCCTTCCTGGGAAAACACCAAGACCTGGTTCGCCTCCCTGCAGCAGGCCTTTGGGGCCAATACATCGGCCGCTTTTTCCTATCGCCGGCATAGCGACCTGTTCGTGCTCTATCGCGACAATCCCAGCTACTACACCAACCACCATTCCGATGAAACCTGGCAGTTGTCGCTGCGGCGCCGCGACGAGTTGTTTCGAGGAGGGAGCCTGAACTACGGTGTGGAAGGCTATCACGATTCGATTCTCAGCACGAATCTGGGCAACCACAACCGCTATCGCGGCGCGGCCTATGCTTCGCTGGACATGCGCGCGCTGCGGCGCTTCTCGCTTTCGCTCGGCGTGCGGGAGGAGATCTATCGCTCCGTATCGGGCACCGTCAGCCCCACCATCTCCGGCGGGATGTGGTTAACCTCACGATGGAAATTGCGGGCCTCGGTGAGCCGCGCCTTTCGCGTGCCCAGCTATACCGACCTGTACTATCACGACCCGGCCAACCTCGGCAGCCCCAACCTGCGGCCGGAGCGCGCCTGGAACTACGAAGGCGGGCTCGAGTGGAACCCCGCTGGGCGCCTGCGGGGAGATGTGACTTTGTTCCACCGCCGGGTCAAGGATGGCCTCGACTACATCCGCTACACGCCGGACGATATCTGGAGAGCGGTCAACATCGCCAACCTGAGCTTCACCGGAGTGGAGACGGGTATCTCGCTCGCACCACGCCGCAGCCAGCGGCTGGATGTTCGCTACACCGGCTTGCGCGGGGCCGAGGACGCCGTGCCGGGGATCTATTCGAAATACGTTTTCAACTATCCGACACACTCCGGGACCGTTGCCTATCAGGCCAGCCTGCCGGCGGACGTACTGCTTCGCACGCGCCTCGGAGTGATCGATCGGCGCGCGCGCAAAGCCTATGCCCTGTGGGATTTATACTTGGCAGAGACGCGCGGGCGGATCCATCCATTCCTGCAGTTGACCAACCTGGTGAATGCCAGGTATGAAGAGATTCTGGGGGTGGCCATGCCGGGGCGGGGCGTGGTCGGAGGCATTGAAATCGTGGTGTTGAAGTAGGGCGGGCGAACTTCGCCTCGTCTGGAGAACTGGGGTACACTATTTTTATTCGAGGCAGGATTCATTTTTGAGTCGTTTTGCTCTTCCCGCCATCCTGACGGTAGTATTGGCGGCTAACGCCAGCCCCTCCGAGCGCGGCCAACTTGACGCAAGCCCCACGCTTTTTACGGTGATGGCGGCTCTGGACGCGGCCGGCGTCGCTGCCGATGTGGACTCGCCTAACAACCATCCGTTGCGCGCGGCCGTTCGCAAGGAACTGACGAAACAGACCTTACCTTCTGTGAAGGCGTTGCAGGAGTTCTTTGCGGAGCACCGCCGTCGCGATCCTATTTCAGACCTGAATCAATACATTTCCTTCGCGCTCACCTACGGCGATCCGCCGATGTTCGAGCCCAAGGTGCGCGACGTGGAGATTCCCCCCGATGCGGCGCAATTGCAAGGCCTGACCTCCCTGCTCACGCGGTTTTATGAAGAAGGTCACGTGGAGAATCTGTGGAGGCGCTCGCAACCGGCCATCGAGCAGGCCATCGAGCATTATCACGGACCGATTGCAGACCTGGTACTGCAGGTTCATGCTTATCTGAGAACCCCTACCAACAGCCCTTCTTTCGGCCGCCGCTTTCAGATCTTCGTTTGCCTTCTGGCGCCTCCCAATCAGGTGCAGACCCGCAGCTACGGCGATGACTACTACGTGGTGATCACGCCCTCGCCCGATATTCAGATGCAGGAGATCCGGCACGCCTACCTGCACTACATGCTGGACCCTCTGGCCACCAAGAATTCCGAAGTGATTCTGCGCAAGCGCGGGCTCAGCGACCATGCCGCGCGCGCCACCGCGCTGCCGGAGCACTACAAAGAGGATTTCCTGCTGCTGACTACCGAATCGTTGATCAAGGCGGTGGAGGCGCGCCTGGATCACAAACCGGCCGAGGCGGAGCAGGCGCTGAAGGAAGGATTTATCCTGGCTCCTTACTTCTCCGAGGCCCTGGTCGGGTATGAGAAAGATCAGATCTCGATGCGCTTCTCATTTCCCGAGATGGTCAAAGCGATCGACCTTCGGAAAGAGGACGCTCGCCTGTCGCAGGTGCAGTTTGTTACGGAACTGCCGGTGAAGCGCGCGCGCGTGGCTCCACCGGAGCCTCCCAAACCTCCAACCGGCGCGGAAAAGACCATGGAAGAGGCCGAACAAGCCTACAGCGATCGCAATTTGGACAAGGCCAAGAAGGGCTATCTGCGCGTCCTTCAGGAGACGGAAGACAAAGTGCTGCACGCCAAGGCATACTATGGACTGGCGCGCATCGCGATTTTGCAGAAAGACCCTGAGACAGCGGAGCGGCTATTTCAGAAGACTCTGGTGTGTGCTCCGGAGCCTTCGGTAAAGGCCTGGACCCTGGTATACCTGGGCAGATTGTCGGATGCGGCGGGCGAACAGGCGCAGGCGGCCAAGTATTTTCAGGATGCTCTGGGGGTTTCCGGCGCTTCGGTGGCGGCTCATAAGGCGGCCGAGCAAGGTGTCCAACAGAGCCTCAAACGGTAAGAAGTCATAAAGACAACCCGAAGGAGTTTTTCATGAATCGACTCATCATTGGCGGTATCCTGGCACTGGCTACCGGCGTTTCCAGTCTGATGGCGCAGAAGCCGCCCCAGCCCAAGTCCCAGAAGGAAGTAGAAGCGCTCCAGGCGATGTTCAATGCGCAGGATCCGGACACCCGGATCAAAGCTGCGGAAGATCTGTTGGCCAAGTTCTCCGACACGGAGTTCAAGAGCATCGCGCTCTACTTCGAGGCTGCCTCCTATGAACAGAAGGGCGACTTCGACAAGGTCGTCATCTATGGCGAGCGCACGCTCGAAGCCGACCCGAAGAACTACCAGGCCATGCTGCTCCTGGCGCGGCAGATTGCCGTCCACACCCGCGAGCACGATCTGGACAAGGAAGAGAAGCTGAACAAAGCCGATAAGTATGCCAAAAGCGCTTTGGACACCGTGAAAGATGCGCCCAAGCCCAATCCGCAGATGACGGATCAGCAGTGGGATGAGGCCAAGAAAGATCTCACGGCACAGGCTCACGAAGCCCAGGGACTGTCTGCCATGGTCCGCAAGAAATACGATGTGGCGGTCAACGAGTTCAAATTTGCCGTCGACAATTCGGCGACTCCCGATCCGGCGACCATGGTGCGGTTGGGCGCGGCCTATAATCTGAGCGGCAAGCCCGATGACGCGGTGGCGATCCTGGATAAGGTGATGGCGTTGCCGAACCTGCATCCTTCCATCCGGCAGTTTGCCCAGGCCGAGCGGGTTCGCGCCGTACAGGCCAAGAACGGCGGAAAGGCTCCCGCTCCCGCGGCTCCTGCTCCGCCGCAAGTCGAAGTGAAGAAGCCCTAATCGGTCTCCGATGCGCGCGGACCTGGCCGGTCTCGAAGAGACCATAGGCTTCCAGTTCAACAACCGGGAGATCCTTCTCCGCGCGCTGACCCACAGCTCGCACGTCCACGAAAAAAACGCTGCCGGCTGCACCGGGTCTCTGCGCGACAATGAGCGCCTGGAGTTCCTGGGGGATTCCGTACTCGGATTTCTGGTCAGCGAAGAGTTGATTCGCCGTCTGCCGGAAGAATCTGAGGGGCGGCTTTCCAAGATCAAAGCCCGCCTGGTCAGCGCCGCCTATCTTTACGAGGTGGCGCAACAGATCCACCTGGGACAATATCTGAAGCTGGGACGCGGCGAAGAAATGAATGGCGGCCGCACCAAGAAGACCCTGCTGGTGGATGCGCTCGAAGCCCTGATCGCCGCGATTTATCTGGACGGAGGCATGGACCCCACCCGCGAGTTTCTGCGCCGCTTTCTGCTGGAACCGGCTGCCTCCGAACTGATTCTCCTCGAAGAGCAGCTTCCGCAGAACGTGATGGATTTTAAAAGCGCCTTGCAGGAAATCACCCAGGCGCGCAAACTGCCGCAGCCCCGCTATGTCATCGTCAAAGAGCGCGGTCCGGAGCATTCCAAAACCTTCACCGTAGAAGTACGGGTCGGCAAGGAATGGGTCGGGCAGGCCGACGGCTTCACCAAGAAGAGCGCGGCGCAAAATGCCGCCCGCGAAGTCTATCGGCGCATCGCCGGCGTAAGCTGACGAGCAGGACGCGAATCCAGAAAAATCCGGGGATCCTGCGGCAGATGTCTCGACCTCGTTCCCCGGCAATGCTCGGCCCAGCACAATCGCAGCACTAATAACGATTGTTCAAATCCAGGCGGACCTCTTTCTGGAAGCGCTGGTGCATGTTGCCCAGCCACGCGTCCAGATAGCGCTTGTTCAGGTCGATGGTCGCGGTGGCAGCCGTGCCTCGCTGCTGCGCTACCGAGAGAACCTCTCCATTCGGATCGAGAATGTAGGTCGGATAGTCGTATCCCGACGACGCCAGAAACACCTGGTTCTCAATCGCCCGAGCCTTGCCCAGCGGCTCGCTGCCTCCCCAGATCGGCATCAGAATCAGCTCCGCGCCCCGCAGGGTCAGGTTGCGGGCCGGGTCGGCGTATTGCAGATCCCAGCAGATCATCATGCCCACCTTGCCGAAATCGGTCTGAAAAACAGGGTAGTCCGAACCGGGCGTCAGGCCCCCTTCGAGCTCTTCCCTGGGCAGATAGACCTTGCGGTATTTCCCTAACAACTGTCCCGCCCGGTCGATGAGCACCGCGGTGTTGTACATGGCCGTCCCTTCCCGCTCGAAAATACCGGCCACGATGTAGGCGTGCTTCTTGCGCGCCATCTCGCCCAACCGCGCCGTGGTCGGCCCGGGCACCGGTTCGGCTACATCGGCGTACTTCTTGCCGGTGTTGACGACGGTGATGCCTTCGGGCAGAAGGATGATATCCGCCTTGGTCGTAAGGCGGTCCACCTGCTCCAGGAACTGGCCTACCACTTCCGAGGAGGATGCCTGGCGGCTGGGCCGGTAGTTGATGGATTCAACGATCACCTTGCGCGGCGCGGGCGCCTCGATCTGGTCGAAGGAGACCTCGTCCCACCAGACGGTCGAAGTCGGAGCATTGGCCAGGAACAACTGAATCTGGGCGCCGGTGGCCTCCGTGGGCGCGGTGGCGTCGAGCGAGAGGCGCGTCCATTCGCCCTGGCGCTCGGAAGCGTAGACATATTCGGGCTGGCCGGCCCGCCGGCCTTCCCCCTTCACCCAGTTGATGCGCGCCAGCACCTGCCCGCGCTCATATTGCACGCCTTCCGTGCGATACCAGGCGGAAAGGTGATACCACGTTCCGGGCTGGATGCCGCTGACCGTGTGAACCCAGCCGCCCCAGGCAGCCGGATTGCTGTTGCCGGAGATGGCCAGCGAGCCGGCGGCAGATCGGGCGTGGACGCGGTCCACGAACGTGCGCGGCATGATCTCCGGCCGGGGAGCCCACGTGGTCCAGGCGGAGGGTTCGGGGCGGATATGTAGTGGGGCGGCCGAAACCACCCCGGGGAACAACAGCAGCGCGGCCAGGAACGTCAGCCAAATGCCCGATTTCATGGATAGAGTATAGCAGGGGCTTCCCCCTACGTACCCACCACTTTGGTAGTGAAGCGGACGTTGGGGAAGACTTCCGGGATGTGGGAATCGTAGTGCCCGTGCCGGTTCCACGTCCAGCCGGCAGAGCGTGCGAGCATCTTGCCGTGGCGGTCCTTTTGTTCAAAACGCGAACAGTCGATGCGCCAGACATCGCCGTCGCGCGGGGGCAGGGAACGGCCGTCGGCGAGCCCGTAGAAGCCCTTCCAGGGGAAGGCCAGTTCCACGGTCCAGCCCTTATCTACATCGTTGTGGCGATTGAGTGTGCCGTCGATGTGCACTGCGTGGAGAAGCCCCGGGAAGTCCCAATCCATAATGCCCCAGCGCTCCCCGCGCGGGTGGATGTGGCCGCCGATGCCGGATAGCGTCATGGTCTTGTGTGCTTGCGGATCCCATTCGGGCTTCCCGTAATAGGGGCTGCCCGGTTTCATGACGTCCTTCCAGATCCAGAAAACCTCGTAAATGGTATTGAGCGCGTTGATCTCGAATTCGTAGTAGGCGTCTTTGGCCCCGATGAACACCTCCACGTCGTTGTCCTGATAGATCGGGGAGTCGCGTTCGGTGAGTGTGGCCCATACGTCGGGCTCCTCCACGGTAAAGCCGAAGTAGAGATACTGGTCGTCCCATAGCAAAGCCACGCGGGAGTCATGCCAGGCCGGCTCGCCGGTCACGATATCCACGAAAGGAGTAGACTTGGGCGCCATTCGCCAGGAAGGCTCGTCGAGTTTACCGTCGACGGTGATCGGCCCGGCGGCCCGGTAGCAGGTATAGTGCGCGACATCGGACATCTCCTCATTGGAACCCGATCCGGCGGCATTCACAAGCATCGCGCAAGGCCTGGCCGTATCCACCGGCCGGCTGCCGCAGCCTCCCGGCTTCCATCAGAAACTCGCCGAAGCATCCATCTGCTGGATGTAGCGCGCACCCGCCGGCGACAAGCCTTCGCTCCCGGAATAAACTGGACCTATGGCGTTGCAATTCACTACGTCCTATCTGGAGGATTCCTTATCGCTGTTCCGCTACTACAAGGCCCTTGCGGAACACGCCATGGAGCAGGTCGCCGACGAGCAGCTTTTCCTTTCTCTGGACGAAGAAGCGAATTCGATCGCAATCATTGTGAAGCATATGGCGGGCAACATGCGTTCGCGCTGGACCGACTTTCTGACCACCGATGGAGAGAAGCCGGATCGCCATCGCGACGGCGAGTTTGTCGATCCACCCCAGACCCGCAAGGCTCTGCTGGAGATGTGGGAGGACGGCTGGGCGCGCGTATTCCGGGCCCTGGAGCCGCTGTCCGACGCCGATCTCGCACGCACCGTCACCATCCGCGGCGAACCGCATAGCGTGATGCAGGCCGTGAACCGGCAGGTCGCGCATTACACCCATCACATCGGGCAGATCGTCCTGCTCGCCAAACATTTTGCGCACGACCACTGGCGCTCGCTCAGCATTCCCCGCAACCGCTCGACCGACTTCAATCAAAAGGTCGCCGCGGGACAAGCCAGCCAGCGCTAGTAGCGCCCGCTTTGGGGTTTGCCCGGAACGCAGGTATTCTGCGTGGAATCTGCGACGCATTACGCTAGTACCGTGACCGGATAATTTCGTTTGTCCGCTTGTGCTTCAGTGCCGGAACCGACGAACCGAATCATCCGGTCGCAGCACTGGTAGCGCCCGCTTTGAGCGGGCAGCGTCGATTTCAGTCGACGGCTGAAGTTTGGAGCGAGCGATGCCCGCGCGCCCTACGGAAGCGTATACGTCAAGCCCATAATGAACTGCAGCGACCATTTCCGGAAACCCGGAGGCGGATTGTTCAGGAATGTATCCGACGTCCCCAGGTTTACGCTGAAGCGCTTATATACCGGCATCAGCAGCGAGGCGCTCGCCAGCCCCGAATAAGCTTGCAGGTTGTTCCATGCGGGCGTCACGGAAAGCTGCTGATTGAAGAGGATGCCGCGTGCGAACTTGCGGTTGTACGTTTCGCCGAAAGTCGAACCGAACAGTTGTTGGTTGGCGTAAGGGCTGATGACAAAACCGGGAGGAAGGCCGGGAAGTGCGTCGGTGATGAAACGCTGTCCGACATACGTCAGGCTGGCCTTCAGGTCCAGTTCCTCATTGTCGTTCTTGATCGCCGTCCAGCCGATTCCTCCGCCATAGGTCTGCTGCAAACTCAGGCCTTGCGAGAAGTTGTGGTCCAGGGTCATCTGTCCGAAGGCGAACACCCGGGGAGTGAAGTATTCATCCCGTTCCAGGCCCAGATGGTAAATCTCGGTTTTGAGGTCCGGGACGCCGGGCTGCGAGAGGGTCCCGTAAGAGGCGTTAAAGTCGATCATGGTTCGATTGCGCCGGTCCAGCCAGGCTTCGGTGGGCAGCGCGCGCACCAGGGAGATGGCGCCCGTGAAGGTCCGGCTATGCTGCGTGGCTTCCACCAGCGACGCCCCGCCCGTAATCGATCCAGCCCACGCCTCCCGCCACCCTGCCTGATGCATCACCGCCCGCTGGAACGTGTTTTCTTCGATCACGTATGCGGACTCGGTTACGGGAATCGTCTGCGGAGCCTGCCCCTCCTTCGGACGAACTTCCAGCTTCTGATCGGTCATCGTAACCGCGCCCTGCGGAATCTTGCTGGCGTCTTCGTGCTTGCCCAGCCTTACGCCTTTCTCCACGACCGCGAATTGCTGCGCCGAATGCAGTTCCTTGATCTTGGCCCAGTCCACCGTGATCTCACCGAGCATGTCGCTCTTGAACGTGACCGATGCGCCCGTCGATCGCACGAACTGGCCTACCAGGCGGTCGCCGTTTGTGAAAACCAGAACATCCGGCGCCGGAGGCGGAGTCGCGGGCGCCGGTTGCGCATGCATCGACGGCGCCAGGCACGACAACACAACGAGAATGGCAAAGGAAAAAAATGGAATAACGCGAAACGAGAATGATCTCCGAAGTGTCCGCAGGGAAGCCATAAAATGCATCATACCTGAGAGAGCAGTTGTGAATTCAATCTTTTGTCGTAACAGGGGCTCGCGCTCAACTGTCTGATTTCGTACGAGGCGCGATGAAGCTGATGCGGGCCGGCTTCGCTGGCGGCGGCACCTTCATCACCTTGCAGACCAGTTGCACGGATTCCACTGCGGAGATCACACGCGCGGTGTTGCGATTGGCATCTGTCCCGCTCATCACCAGCACCTGTGCCGTGGGCGAGAAGAATTCCAGCACGCGCACCGTTTCGCCGCCCGTGTGGCACAACACCACCAGCTCTTCGTCTTCCTTCAGGGCGCGCTGCATTGCCTGCACCTGTCCCAGGATGACGCTATGGAGGCTGCCGTCCGGCGCGGCGGGAGAGGGCGCGGGAACCGTGGCGCTGCGCAGTGCCTCCGCCGCCAGTTGTTTGGTCAGATCGCCTAGTGCCATCAGGCTCGATCCTAGCACGATCTATCGGCGATACACTTCCTTGCCGTCCACCACCGTGATCAGTGCTTCGATGCCGCGGATCTCATCCACCGGACACGTAAGAAAGTCTTTCGAGATCACTACCAGGTCCGCCAGTTTGCCGGGCTCGAGCGAGCCCTTGCTCTTTTCTTCGAACGAGAGCCACGCTCCGTTGAGCGTCCACATGCGCAGCGCTTCTTCGCGCGTTACCGCCTGCTCCGGTCCCAGCAGCGAGCCGTCCACCGTCTTGCGCGTAATCGCCATCCACATGCCGAAAAACGGATTGTACGGGTTGATCGCTTCGCGCGAATCAAAACGGATCATATGGTCCGACCCGCCGGCCACCACCACGCCGGCGTCCAGAAGCGAGCGGAGCGGCAGGAAGTCCTTCATGCGCGCCGGCCCGAACGCGTCTTTGATCGCCGGCCCGTCGTAATAGTGCCAGGCGGGCTGGCAATCGAACGCGACTCCCATGCGCCGCGCGCGCTCAATCGCCCGGGCATCGGGAAAATTGCCGTGCGTCACCGTGAAGCGCCGTCCGGCAATCGGCGTCTCGCGGTCGGCCGCTTCATAGGCATCCAGCAGCGCGTCGGTCGCTCCGCCCCCGGCGGTGTGTGCGGTCATTTGCCACCCCAGCCGTGCGGCGGTGCGCGCCATCTCCACCAGGTTCTCGCGCGGCACGTTCAGCACGCCGCGATAGTCCGGGTCCGCATACCCGTAGATCTCCGTATGGGTGCCGTAAGGCTCGCGCAGATAGGCGGTGCCGATCAGGATTCCTCCGTCGGCAACGGTCTTCAGGGATCCCACTCGAAACCAGTCGTCGCCCCACCCGGTCACAAATGGGATGCGCTCCACCTCCTGCCGCACGTCCGCCGGCGAGCCCTGCGCCGTAATCAGGTACGTCACGTAACTGCGTACCGTCAATTCTTTCCTGCGGCGCAGTTCCTGATAGACGCGGAAACCGGCGGGCGTCTGCCCCCGGTCGATCGTGCTGGTAATGCCTACCTGGTTGTACGCCTTCTGCATGCTCTTCAAGGCCCAGACCAGGTCGTCGTGCGTGGGCTGGCGAAGTTGGCGCAGCTTGGCTTGCAATTGCCGCGCGCCCAGCACCAGGCCCGTAGGCTCGCCCCTTTCGTCCCGAATGATTTTTCCGTTGGGCGGCTGCGGCGTGTCGCGCGTGATCCCCAGCTTGGCCAGCAGAGCGGAGTTGAATACCGACGCGTAATCGTTGTCGGTCATCGCCAGCCGGCCCTGAGAAGCGGCGTCCAACTCGTAGCGTGTCGGATAGCGGCGGTCTTTCAGCCGCGTGGAGTAGACCTTGGGGACGAAGATCAGCTTGTCGGCGGGAGTGCTGGCGGCGAGCTTTCGGATGTACGCCTGCACTTCCGCGATCGAGTGCATGGAGGGAATCGGCCCGTCCTTCTCGCTCAACGCCGCGCCGATCGGGTGAGTGTGGCTGTCCTCCAGTCCCGGCAGCACGCACTTGCCCGCCAGATCCACCCGGCGCGTAGCCGGCCCGGCGCTGCGCAGCACCTCCGCATTGCTGCCTACCGCCAGCAGCCGGTTGCCCCGGATGGCCACTGCTTCCGCGGTCGGATGCGCGGCCCACATCGTGACGATCTTTCCGTTGTAATAGATGACATCCGCGGCAGGCTGTGCGGCCAGGCAGGAGGCCCACAGCAGCAGCGCGATCGCGCGCAATCCCATTAGGTCTGCCTGGCTTTGACAGCCATCGAATATTGGGTGAGCCCGCTGCGGCAAAGGTATTCGAGCAGGAGAATCATCTTGTGCTCATGGTTCTGGCTGCATTCCAGGGGGACAGCATTCGGGTGTGGTGTAGCCGCCGGAAGCGCGGCGCGCCGGCATCGCTCAAAATGGGCGATCCCGTCCGCCAGTTGCCCGCGGCTGCATTCTCCCCGGCCCGGCGTCTCCAGGATGCAGGATCCCAGAAACTCCGCGATGTACCGAAGTTCGTCGGCCGATAGACCTTGTAGAAATCGGCGGGCTACTCTGCGCTTGCGATGGCCCACGCACTCACTCAGCGCGATGACCAAGGTACTTCGCACTCTGCCAGGCTCCTCCCCCGTACGGAATCATACCTGCTCTGTTGCCTGTATTATGTCCGAACAAACTTCGGATGGCAAGGGGATTCGCTGAGGATTCCTCACCGTGGCGGAGAAGAGGAATTCTTCTGGGAGCGGCGTAATTCCAGGATCAGATCCATGACCCGCCGTTCGATTTCGTCGCGAATTTTGCAGTGAATGTCGTATTTGACACCAATCGGATCGGCCACTTTCCACTCCCGCACCGGTCCTGGCATCGGTTCGAGCAGCAGTTCTCCGCTCATGTTGACGACCAGGTCGAACTGCGCTCCGCCGAGCTGCCGCAGGCTCTTCGGAAAATGATCGCGCAGATCGATGTTCTTTTCGTCCATGGCCCGCAGTGTATCTTTCGCTACGTATACAGCGGGGGCCAGACCCGCGCTGGCGGCGACGATGACGTCCCCGCCGTACTTCTTGGCGAATCCTTCCGCCATCTGGCTGCGGCAGGAATTGCCCAGACACAGAAACAGCACGCGTGCCTTACGGGTGCCTGCACCGTTTCCGCTCACAGTTTCTCCAGGAATAGGGAGTGTACCCGCGTATCCTTCGTCAGTTCCGGGTGAAACGTCGAGACCAGGTGCCGGCCCTGCTCCACCAGCACCGGCGTGTCCAGGTAGCGCGCCAGCACCCGTACGCCCTTGCCTACGCGGCGAATGATCGGTGCCCGGATGAACACCGCCTCCAGATCGCCCGGCTCCGTGCGTGTTGCGAACTCCTCTTCGGGCGTCACACTGGTCACCCGGCTGTCCACTTGGCGGCCGTAAGCATTGCGCTCTACATCGATATCCATCAGTTGCAGGCTCTCCTGCCGCGGGCGCGTCACGCTGTTCGCCAGCAGGATGGCCCCGGCGCAGGTTCCGAAGACGGGCTTGTTCCGTCCGAACTCGCGCAGGGGCTCCAGCAGCCTCTCGATATGCAGCAGCTTCAACATGGTGGTGCTCTCGCCGCCGGGGAGAATCAGCCCGTCCACCGCCTCCAGGTCCGCCGCGGTCCGGACAAACACCGGCTCCGCTCCCAGCTTCTCCAGGGTCTTGCCGTGGGCTTCAAAATCGCCTTGTAGCGCGAGCACGCCGACTTTGCTCATCTACCAGCCCCGGGTCTGCAGTAGCTCGGATTCGGGCAGCTTGGAAACATCCAGGCCGGCCATGCCGATTCCCAGGTCTTCGCTGGCTTCGAGCAGTTTCGCCGGATCGTTGTAGTAGGTGGCAGCCTTGACGATCGCCTTGGCGCGCGCTTCCGGATCCGAGGACTTGAAGATGCCCGATCCGACGAAGACCGATTCGGCGCCAAGCAGCATCACCAGCGCGGCGTCGGCCGGCGTGGCAATCCCGCCCGCCGAAAAATTCGGCACCGGCAGCTTGCCGTGCTCGGCCACCCATTCCACCAGTTCGAGCGGCGCCTGGAGATTCTTGGCCTCGTGCACCAGTTCTTCCTTGCCCAGCACCGTAAGCTGCTTCATCTCTTTCTGGATGGTGCGCATGTGGCGCACCGCCTCGACGATGTTGCCCGAGCCGGCCTCGCCCTTGGTGCGGATCATGGCCGCTCCTTCCGCGATGCGCCGCAGCGCCTCGCCCAGATTCCGCGCTCCGCAGACGAACGGCACTTTGAAGCCGCGCTTGTCGATGTGGTGCTCTTCATCCGCCGGGGTGAGCACTTCGCTCTCATCGATGTAGTCCACGCCCAACACTTCGAGCACACGAGCCTCGGCGAAATGGCCGATGCGCGCCTTCGCCATGACCGGAATGCTGACCGCCGCCATAATCTCGCGGATCTTGCTGATGGGCGCCATGCGCGCCACTCCGCCCTCTTTGCGAATATCGGCGGGCACGCGCTCCAGCGCCATTACCGCCGCCGCTCCGGCCTTCTCCGCGATCACCGCCTGCTCCGCGTTGGTGACGTCCATGATGACGCCGCCCTTCAGCATCTCCGCCAGGCCAACCTTCACTCGAAACGTTTCGTCCAAAAACATAAAGCCTCCAAACTCTTACACCATGGCCGGCGCGGGTTCGATTCCACGACTCGCGCGCGCCCGCTCCAATGCCTCCGCGAAGATCCGTCCCAGAATCGAAACGCCCTTGCGGATCTCCTCCGGCGTCAGGCCGGCAAAACTCAGTCGCAGGCCGCCCGGTTCGAACCGCGATACGGCGAAATACCTGCCCGGCAGATAGGTGATGTTTTCCCTCTGCGCCTTGGGCAGCAATTCGCCGGCATCGAGCGGCTCCGGCAGCCTCACCCACAGGTTCATTCCACCCTGCGGCCGCGTGAAACGCGCCTCCGGCGGCAGGAAATAGTGGCACGCGTCCAGTACCGCTTTCAGGCGCTCCGCGCCTGCTGCGAGCATCCGGCCGCGGTGCTCTTCCAGCCGGCCCGATTGGGCAAAGCGCAGTAGCACCGCCTGCGAAAGCTGGTCCGTATGTAAATCCGAAAGCTGCTTGAGTCGCGCCAGGCAGGCCAGCAGCGGCTTCGGCCCCATCACCCATCCCACCCGCAGACCGGGGAAGGTGATCTTCGAAAAACTGCGCAGCAGCACCACATCGCCGGTCTCGTCCAACTGCTTCAGCCCCGCGATCGCCTGGCCTTCATAACGCAGTTCTCCGTACAGGTTGTTTTCGATGACCACCGTGCCGTTCTCGCGCGCCGCCCGCAGCAGCGTTTTCCGCGCCGCCAGCGGCAGCGTTGTGCCCGTGGGATTCTGAAAATCCGGCGTGACCACCAGCAGCCGCGGACGATCTCGCCGCAGCACCCGGTCCAGGTACTCCACATCTATCCCCTCGGAATCGACCGGCACGCCAATCAGCTCGGCGCCTACGGCGGTGAACAGATTCTTCAGGCCGGGATAGACTGGGTCTTCCAGCACCACTTTATCGTGGGGTTTCAGTAGCACGCGCGCGATCAGGTCCAGCGCCTGCTGGCATCCGCTGGTGATCATGAGATCGTCGCTGGGCTTGGCCCACTGCCGGCTCCGCGCGCTCTCCAGAAGATACTGCCGCAGCGGCTCATAGCCGCTGGGCGCGCCCAGTTGCAGCACTTCGGCAAAATCCTGCCCCTGCATTACCTCTATGCAGCTATCGCGCAGGGCGCCCAGCGGAAAAAGCTGTTCGGATGGCCGCGACGCGGCGAAGCTGATCGCGCTGTTGCCGGCCGCCGGCGCCGGCCCGGTGCTCAGACCTTCGAAACGCGGCAGCAGGCTCTCCCAATCGACGCCGTTGGCGCCGGGCGCCGGACCGCCGATCACGAAGCTGCCGCGGCCTACGTGCGAGGCGATCAGGCCGCCTGCTTCCAGCAGCTCATAGGCCGCTGCTACAGTGGACCGGTTCAGGCCAAGTATACCAGCCAATTCTCGAGTGGCTGGTACACGTTCTCCGCGAGCTAATTGGCCGGATTGGATGAGCTGCCCAAAATACGCTTGAAGCTGGCGATACAGAGGGACTTCGGACTCCGGATCGAGATCGGGGCGGGGCAGCATCGCGTCAACTACCATACCATAATGGCTGGGTCGGAACAAGCCAATTCATAGCTCCTTTGGGCCACCCCCGCATTTTGATACACTGAAGCAAATCGTATGCAACGCGTCGGACTACTGGCGCTTCTCTGCGCGGTGGCCGTTATTGTCTGGCCTCTGGAGGGCAAGAAAAAGAAAAAGGGCCAGGAGGAAGAGCCTCCCACCCAGACTCTCCAGGTTCTGAAGGACCCACCCAGCGCAGTGATCGCCGATACCAACAGGCTGGTGTTTCACGTATCTCCGCTATCCGCGAAGGGGCTGCTATCGCAGCAGATGCGCGACGGTCTGAAGGCCCTCCAGCGAATGAACGGCGGCGCTACCATCGTGAAACTACGGGCTTTTGTCGCAGGCAGCGGAGATTTGCGCCGGGTCCACGATATCGTCAGCGAGACATTTGCCGATCGCCGGCAGCCTCTGCCGGCCCTGACAACCGTGCAGGTCGGCGCCCTGCCGATCGACGGTGCCCAGGTGGTGTTGGAATCTACCTCAGTCGCCAAGAAGGAATTGGACGGCTTTGGGCTGGCCTTTATCTCCGGCCAGGGAGCGACCTCGCCGGGTCCGCTCGATCCGGTGCGGCCGCTGGCGCAAAAGGCCCTGCAGAATCTGAAAACGGCAGTCCAGGCAGCCGGCTCCCAGCCTTCCGACGTCATGCGGGTCACCTGCTTCCTCAGCTCGCTCGATCATATCCAGGAGGTACGCGCGCTGTTCGATACCGAATATCCGGCGGCCGCGGCCAATTACGTCCAATTGCAGCGGGCTCCCCGCCAGGCGGTGGCCGAATGCGAAGCCGTGGCCCGGCTGCGCTGGAATACCGGCAGCCGGTTGCACCTGCTGAACCCGGACAGCCTGACCCGATCCCCCAATTTCTCGCAGATCGCCCTGGTGAGCGCGCCGAAAGTGATCCTTACCGGCACGCAGGTGGCCTTTGGATTTCAGGATGCCGACGCCCGCCTGGCATTCGAGCGCCTGCAAAAGGCCCTGGATCAATTGGGCGGTTCGCTGAAAGAGACGGCCTTTTCCAGCCTCTATCCGCTTTCGGCAAGCATCGCCGAGCAGGTGCGCAAGATCCGCTTCGATTATTACGACCGCGAACGGCCTCCGGCCAGCACGATGCTCCTGTTTGAAGGGCTGCCTTCCATGGATGCCGGCTTTGCCGTGGACGTAGTCGCCGTCAAAAACTAGCCGCCGCCATTCGGGCCTGTTTGCGGCTACTATGGTGTTTCCGTATGCCCAAAACCACAGTGACGTTTGGTGAGATCATGTTGCGGCTCGCCCCTCCGGGCTTCGAGCGCTTTTTGCAATCCCCCCGGTTCGTGGCCACGTTCGGGGGAGGAGAGGCCAATGTAGCGGTCGCCCTGGCGGGATGGGGTCTGCCAGCGGCCTATGTGACGGTTCTGCCGCCCAACCATCCCATTGCGGATGCGACCATCGGCGAGCTGCGGCGCTTCGGTGTCGACACCTCGCACATCGCGCGCGGCAAGGGCCGCATGCCCGTTTATTATGTCGAAACCGGCGCCAATCAGCGCCCGTCGAAAGTGGTTTACGACCGCGATTTCAGCGCCATCGCCCTGGCCAAGCCGGGCGATATCGATTGGAACGCCGTGTTCGATGGGGCGGGCTGGTTCCACATTACGGGAATCACGCCGGCCATCAGCTCGACGGCCGCGGACCTGGCGATCGAATCGGTGGCCAAAGCGCGCGAAAAGGGGCTGACCGTCTCCTGCGATCTTAACTACCGGAAGAACCTCTGGAAGTGGGGCAAACCTGCCGCCGAGGTGATGCGCGAGCTGGTGAAATTCGTGGACGTGGCGATTGCCAACGAAGAAGACTGCCAGATGGCGCTGGGCATTCAGGCCGAAGTGGACGTGCATTCGGGCAAGCTGGACCAAAGTCAATATCGCCAGTTGACCGATAAAGTGCTCGCGGCATACCCGAACCTGAAGCTGATCGCCATCACGCTGCGGGAGTCGAAGAGCGCGTCTCACAACGGCTGGTCGGCTTGCCTGAACGACCGCAAGGAGTTTCTGGTGAGCCAGCATTACGAGATCACGCATATCGTGGACCGGGTGGGCGGCGGGGACTCTTTTGCCGCCGGGCTGATCTATGGGTTGCAGGAGCTTGCGTCGCACCGGGATGCGCTGGAGTTCGCGGTGGCGGCAAGCTGCCTGAAGCACTCGATTCCGGGCGACTTCAACCGTTTCAGCGTGGCGGAGGTCCAGGGCCTGCTGAAAGGGGGCGGGTCCGGGCGCGTGCAGCGCTAGCACCGAAAAGAGGCGCGGCAGCGGCGGAATCGGAGTAAAATGGGAGACACGGAGACAACAGGGAGCCGACCAAGGTGCAAGGGATAGCTGGAAAGAAAACATCTCCAATTCTCCAGGCCGCCGCTCCGCCGCGCCGCCGCTTCCTTCAGGCGGCCGCGATGCTGCTGGCTTCCCCCGTTTTTTCTCAGGAGAACCAGTCCTCCACCAGTTTCAAGGCCCAGGGCAGCGAAGTGATTGTGCCGGTCACGGTGACCGACGAAAAGAATCGCTTTGTCTCCAACCTCGACGCCAAGGATTTTCACATCTTCGACGACGGCAAGGAGCAAAGGATCGAGTTCTTCAGCCGGGACCGCAACCAGCCCGTGGTTGTGGGCTTTCTGATCGACATGAGCAACAACACGCGGCTGCACTGGAAGACCTTCCAGGATGCCGTGCTGGAGCTGGTCTGGAACCTGCTGCCCGGCGAGGACAAGTTCAGCGGCTACCTGGTGTCGTATGGCAATGAAGCCGAGCTGCTGGTGAACACCACAACGGACTCGGAGAAGCTCGCGGAGAAGGTCCGCAAGCTCAAGCCGGGCGGCGGCGCGGCGCTTTATGACGCGATCTATCTCGCCTGCACCAGCCGCCACCTGGTGCAGGGCGAACCTTACGAACCGCGCCGGGTGCTGATCGTGATCGGCGACGGGCACGATAACGCCAGTAAAAAGAGCCTGGATGAGGTGCTCGAAATCGCCCAGCGCCAACTGGTGACCATCTACGGGATGAGCACGGTATCGTTCGGGTTCAATACCGAAGGCGAGGCGAACCTGCTCCGGCTGGCGGAAGAGACCGGCGGCCGCGTGGAGTATCCGCTCAACAACCTCTACCAGGACGTTTCCGGCTATCTTTCGACGCCTTCCGACGAGGGCAACTTTGCCTATAAGGTCGGAACCGGCGGTTATGCCTCGGAGATCTCCAAGGGGATTTTCCGGGTGGTTGCGGCGCTGGCAGGCGAGATCACCACGCAGTATATCCTGCGCTACTCGCCCGATACCGGGCCCGGAGCGGACGGCAAGCAGTTCCGCAATATCAAAGTGGCCGTGAACCTGCCGAATGTGAAGGTACGGGCTCGCAAAGGCTATTACCCGTTTGCTCCCTAGGCCTCTGACGAGTTTGTTTTTCCCGCCGATAAGATTGTAGGATACGGTTGATGCCCGGGACGGTAACTCCGATCGACGCGCGGCGGGGGGAGTGTGTTTTCCTCGACCTGGCCTTGCCGGGCCGGCCGGTGCATACGGTTGGTGTGCTGCTGCTGGACCCGGCGACCGGCCGGCTGTATGTGCGTCTGCGCGGCCACTGGGAAGATCTCGCCGATCCGGAGGATGTAGAAGTGCTGGCCGCTCTCGCCGGGGATTTTGAAACCCGGATCGAGGAGATGGGCGGCCGGAGCTTTCTGGAATCGCTGGAAGACAGCCTGTCCCACACGCTGCGGGTCAGCGAGCGCGAGAGCGTGGCGGTGGATTCCTTCACCCGCACCGTGGACCGCCTGTTTGAGCGCCATGTCGAGAGGGTGCCGGTAGAGCCGTTTGTCACCCATCTGCCGCTCTATACGCTGCGAGCCGCGGCCACCCGTTTCGGCTTGGACGAGCCGGTGGAGAGCGAGGATTGGGTGCGCGCTCCCGAACACCTGCGCCTTGGTCCCAACATGTTCGTGGTTCACGTGGTGGGGCGCTCGATGGAGCCGCGGATTCCGGACGGCAGCCTCAACGTCTTCCGCGCTCCGGTAGTGGGCTCGCGCCAGAACAAGATCGTGCTGGTGCAGTTGCTGGGAGTGCTGGATGAGACCGCGCGTTACACGGTCAAGAAGTACACCAGCCGCAAGGTCTACTCCGGCGAAGACCAGTGGCGGCATGAAGCCATTCGCCTGGAACCGCTCAATCCTGAATTCCAACCTCTGGATCTGGAACCCGACAGCTTGCAAGTCATCGCCGAGTGGGTTTGCACGCTCGAATGAAGCGTTCCGGCGGGTCACCGGCCAAATCCTTCGCGGCTGCTCTGCTGGCCTGGTATGCGCGGAGCCATCGCGATCTTCCGTGGCGCAGGACGCGCGATCCCTATCGCATCTGGATCTCCGAGATCATGCTCCAGCAGACGCGGGCGCAAGCGGTGATTCCCTACTATGAAAAGTTCCTCGATCGCTTCCCCACGGTAGAGGCTCTGGCGGAGGCGCCGGAGCACGACGTCCTCGCGGCGTGGAGCGGTCTGGGATATTACTCGCGCGCGCGCAATCTCCAGAAGGCCGCCGTGGCGATCACTGCCGCCGGAGGCTTTCCGCGCGATTACGAGGAACTCCGCCGCCTGCCGGGCATCGGTCCCTACACCGCCGCAGCCATCGCCAGCATTGCTTTCGGATTGCCGCATGCGGTTCTGGACGGCAATGTGATGCGCGTGGTGGCGCGCCTGGAAAATGATCCCGCCGATATTGCTTCTCCCAAAACCCGCGCGCGTTTTCAGCAGAGGGCGCAGGAGTTGCTCGATCCGCGCGAGGCCGGGCATTTCAATCAGGCCATCATGGAGTTGGGCGCCACGCTGTGCCTTCCGCGCGCGCCGCAGTGCCTGCTTTGTCCGGTGGCCGGCGAGTGCCGCGCTCTGGCGGCCGGCACGGTCAATCAGCTACCTGTCAAACTACGCAAGACCGAACAGAAGCGGTTGGAGCAGACGCTGGTGCTGGTCCGGAAAAAAGGCCGTCTGCTGATGTGGCAGAGACCTCCGGATGCGGGCCGCATGGCCGGCTTCTGGGAGCTGCCGCTGGCCGAACAGTTGCCCGGCGTCCATCTGGGGCCCGCGCTGGGTACCTTCCGTCACACCATCACGCATCATCTCTACTGCTTCACGGTGTGTTCGGGCACGATGGCGCAAATGCCCCGGGGCTTTGCCTGGCTCTCTCCCGAGGAACTCACTACCCGTCCGGTCAGCACCACCGCGAGAAAAGCATGGGCATTGTGCGTTTCCTCGCCGGAATTTGTCGGGAACTTGTGAGAGTTTTGTAAAACCAACAGCCACAAGAATTTTTCCGCAACTTCTTCGGGTAAACTCGCGCTTAGTGATTGAGCACTCAGGTGATTATGCCCAAGAAATTCAAACTTCCGATCGTTAAATTTGCGGCCATTCTGACAATGGCTCCCGTTTTTTTGTACGCGCACTCGGC
>CAZMRK010000192.1:0-3287 GCA_964568355.1 uncultured Solibacteraceae bacterium
GCTCCGTCGAGGAGATTTGCCGGAGACCAGAGGGAGTGTGCCGGCACGTTTCCCTGCTAGCCAGTCCTCTGACCGGGGAAATTCGGTTGGTCCGCTTGCTGTCGCGCGCGATTCCGTTCCGCCGCCGAACCGCGACCGTAAAGGAGCGGACTTCACGTCAGAGCACCAGCACCGAGACCGGAGCATTCGATTTATCCGCTTGTTGACCCGCGCGGTTCCATCAAATGACAGGCGCTCCCGGACTTTCCGTCAGGGGCAGTCCTTTGGGAGCGAGGCAAAGACAAACACATCGCACAAAGAGGAGAAGCAGTTTATGAAACGCACATCGATTCCTATATGCCTAGCGGCTTTCGCTCTTACGCTTTTCGGCCAGGACGGAGGGGATCACTATAGCTGGATGAAAACGATTGGGGCCACATCCGGAAGCCTGCGTAAGAACCTGGCAGCCAAGAATGGAGAGGCAGCAGCTACGGATGCGAAGAAGCTACAGAGCACATTCGGCCAGGTCCGTGGGTTCTGGAGTCAGAAGAGCGCCGAGGATGCAACTAAGTTTGCCGCCGAGGCCCAGGACGGCTTCGGAACGGTCGCGCAGGAGGCTTCCAGCGGGAAGTTTGAAGAAGCCTCGGCAAGTTTGAAAAAAGTATCGGCGGCCTGCGGCGGGTGCCATAGCGCGCATCGCGAAAAAGCGGCCGACGGTTCCTGGAAGATCAAGTAGCCGATCGTTGCCGCCGCTTCACAAGACCGCGGGGCGCCTGCCGCGCTCCGCAAGGGGAGAGAACGTGAAAGTCCGAAGAGGGGCCGGGGTGCGATGGGATGAGGCATGGGGCCCCTCCTCATCGAGAGCAGGAATCATGAACACAATAACGAGAAGATCACTCCTGGAGTTGGCCACAATGGGAACGGCGATGATGGCATCTGCAGCCAATCCGCCGTTCACACTACCGAAGCTGCCTTACGCATACGACGCCCTAGAGCCGTATATCGACGCCCAGACAATGCAGATCCACCACGACAAGCATCACCAGGCGTATATCGACAACCTGAACAAAGCTGTGGCAGGAGACGCGGCTCTTTCCAAACTCACGGTGGAAGAGTTGCTGCAGCGCTTGAGCCAACTTCCGGAATCCATACGGATGCAGGTCCGGAATCAAGGCGGGGGCCATGCCAATCATTCGCTGTTCTGGCAAACGCTCGCTCCCGCTTCCAGGAGCGGCAAGCCCAGCGGGTCACTGAACCGCGCGCTTACCGAGGCATTCGGCAGCTATGAAAAATTCGAGCAGCGCCTTCGCGCGGCGGCAACCGGGGTATTTGGCAGCGGCTGGGCCTGGCTATCGCTCGATAAAAATCGGCAACTGGTTTTGGATACCACACCGAATCAGGACAGTCCGCTGCTCCAGATGCGCCGTCCTCTATTTGGCATTGACGTTTGGGAGCATGCTTACTACCTGAAGTATCAGAACCGTCGCGCGGACTACGTGGCGGCGATTCTGCATGTTATCAATTGGGAATTCGTTTCGCAGCGATATGCGGAGCTGACATGAGGAAACACCACCGGAATGGATTTTTCCCAGCGGTATGGGAAGGAGCCAGATAATCTGCAAGTCCAATTCGCATAGAAATTCCTGCCTTGACGGCGGATGAGCAGAGTGTAGCCAGCAGCGGGAGTGCTATCTTTTCCCAGGGCGCTCCTGCTCCAGCGCCCGGCCGAGCAGGGTCTTGATCACAGCCTGCCGGCTGACATTCAATCGAGCGGCTTGCTCGTCAAGTTGGCGCAGCATGCCAGGGGTGAGATTGATATTTACACGGCGAACAGGCCGGACTACCGTAAATTTGTTGGTGAAGTAACTTGAAATATCCTCACCTCGCGAAGCCTTCCTGGCGATCTCATCGGCGGAAATTTTTGCTTTAGACGTTTTCGGCATAGCTCTGCTCCTCTTCGTTGGTCGCCTTCCAAGCCGTAATCAGATGGTAATACTCGCCATCCGCATCATGCCTGATCTCGAGAGAAGCAAGACCGGCTGATCCGTCTGGTATGATTGACGCAAAATATGAACCGCCGAGCATTTCTTCACGCATGTCTGGGCGCCGCGGGCGTCGCGTCTCTGGCCGACCGCGCGGACGCCGCCGGCCTGCCCAAGACCAAGATCACGCGCATTCGCTACTACAAGACCCCTACCGACGCGGCCGGAAGGCCCAATATCCGGCAGCCGCTTTTCAACCAGAGCACCAATGTCGTGCTGGTGGAAACAGATTCGGGCCTGGTTGGTGTCGGAGAGGGCGGCGCCGCGGACACGATGGAGCAGTGCGCCGGGCTGCTGATCGGCGAAGATCCGTTTCGCACCGACCGCTTGTGGCAGTCCATGTTCCGCGCCTATTTCTATCCCGCGGGGCGCGAGAAGACGCATGCTCTGGGCGCGCTCGATGTGGCGCTGTGGGACCTCAAGGGTAAAGCCCTGGGAGTGCCGGTGTATCAGTTGCTGGGCGGACGCTCCCGCGACTACGTGGAGTGCTACTCCACCGGCTACCCCGCCAAAGGCACGCCGAAAGAAGTGGCGAAGGCCTGTGTAGCGGCCGGCTTCCGCGCGTATCGCATCTCCACCGACACGCGCGGCCCGGTCGTCGACCGCTTCGAGAACGTGAAACGCGTCTACGAACTGTGCCAGCAGGTGCGCGAGGGAGCCGGCAAGGACGGATCCTGGTGCATCGATTTCCACACCGAGCTCGATATGCCGGACGCGATCACGCTGGCAAACCTGATTGAACCGCTGCGGCCCTATTTCGTCGAAGACCTGGTGCGCAGTGAGAA
The DNA here is from genome assembly GCA_964568355.1 of uncultured Solibacteraceae bacterium. GTDB lineage: Bacteria > Acidobacteriota > Terriglobia > Bryobacterales > Bryobacteraceae > JAJPJX01. Next base: position 2,807 of record CAZMRK010000192.1, read on the forward strand.
TCCCGGCGTGTATCGTACGCTGCGGCACCAGGTCAAGGTGCCCATCGCGGTGGGCGAACAGTTCGGAACGAAGTGGGAATGGAATGAGCTGATCGAGCAGCAGTTGATCGATTACGCGCGCGCCACCATTCCCAACGTCGGCGGCATCACGGAACTTCAGAAGATTGCCGCCATGTGCGAGACCCATTATGTAGGATTGATCCCGCACTTTACGGGGCCAATCTCCGAGGCCGCCATGGTGCACTGCCTGGCGGCATTTCCAGGCCCCGGGCTGATGGAGATGGTGATGGGCGGCACGCGGCCGTGGCCCTACCTGAACCACGGCTACGACCTGAAGAACGGGAAGCTCTGGCCAAATGAACGGCCGGGAATCGGGGTCGAGGTGGATACAGCAAAGCTGCAGATGATCGGCGATTACAAAGAGCATTATGTGCTGACACCGATGTTGCAGCGCCCCGACGGCTCGTATACGAACTGGTAG
>CAZMRK010000193.1:0-2650 GCA_964568355.1 uncultured Solibacteraceae bacterium
GAACGTCTCGCCGGCAAGCGCCACCAGCACGATGTCGGGCAAGCCGTCGTTGTCATAGTCGCGGAAATCGACACCCATACCCGAGACGCCGATGCCGCGATCGGGCAGCGCCACACCGGCTTCGAGCGCCGCCTCCTCGAACTTGCCGCCGCCCAGGTTATGAAACAAAAAGTTCGGGATCCTGTCGTTGGTGACGAACACGTCGGGCCGCCCGTCCTGATCGTAGTCCGCGAAGGCGACGCTCATGCCTTTGCCGATGTGACCGGCGATGCCGGCCTTCGCCGAAACATCCTCAAACGTGCCGTCGCCCCGGTTGTGGTAGAGCGTATTCGGCAAGCCTTCGAAGAAGCGCGGATGGCAGTAGGAGCGCGTTTTCGGGGGATCGCCGCAATACATCGGATTTTCCGGCGACCACTGCAAGTAGTTCACCACCCAGAGGTCTAACAAGCCGTCGCCGTCGTAATCGAACCAGCCCCCCGCTACCGACCAGACCGGGCTGCGGATTCCCGCTTTCGCCGTCACGTCGGCGAATTTGCCGTTGCCGAGGTTGCGGTAGAGATGGTTCGAGCGCACGCCGGCGACAAACAGATCGATGTGGCCGTCGTTGTCGAAGTCGGCCGCCGCCGCGCCCATCGAGTACCCCGCCCCCGCCAGGCCGGCTGCGGCGGTTACATCCTGAAATTTCATGCCGCCCAGATTGCGATACAGGCGGTTCCGGAACTTCGGGTGATTCTTTTCGAGGCCGGGAACGCTGGCGCCGTTGGTGAAGAACAGATCGATGCGCCCGTCGCCGTTGTAGTCGAAGGCAGCCACACCGCCGGGCATCGTCTCGATGAGATGCTTCTCCGGCGTCGCATTGTTTTCGAGAACGAAATCAATTCCCGCGCCCGCCGCCACGTTGCGGAAGCGGATGGGCGGCAAGGCGCCGCCCTCCTGCGCCGGCGCAACCGAGAGGATCGCCAGCGCCGTCAGCAGAATCGCGCGGCGCGGCATCACTTCCGCTGGCGCGGTGCGTTCTGTTTCACCACGCGGAATTTTTCGAGCATCGCTCGCGATTTCTCCTCCTGTCCCATCTGGCTATACACGCGAGAGAGCAGATAGAGCGGATCGGGGTAGCGCGGATCGAGCGAGATGGAACGCTCCAGCCAGTTCGCGCTGAGGTCCAGTTTGCCCAGCTTCCACAGCGCCTTTCCTCCGAGATAGAAGTTGCGCGCCGAATTCGGATTCCGGTCGGCGGCCTTCGAGGCAGCGGCAAAGGCTTTCTGGTCGTCGCCCTGGTCGATCAGCAGACTGGCCAGGTTGGCGTAAGCCCAGTCGTATTCCGGATGATCGGTCTCCACCAGCTTGATGGCAGTCAGAAAATGCCGGATGGCCATCTGGGCATCGCCGTTGGCCTGATAACAGAGGCCCAGGTTGTCATAGGCCTTGTACGATTTCGGGTCGAGCCGGAGCACGCGCTGGAACTGTCCCATGGCGTGGTCGATCTGCCCTTCCTGATAATAAATCCGTCCCAGCATATAGGCGGCGTCCTGATCGCCGGGGTTTCGCTCCAGCACCTGGAGCAATGCATTCATGGCCGGGTCCAGGCGTCCGGAAAGGTATTCGATGTTGGCCTTGAGCTTCAGGGCCGTGGCTTGCGCCGGGTCGCTTTTCAGCACGGCTTCGGCCTGCGCGAGCGCATCCGGCAGCCGCTGCGCCATGAAATAACTGTTGGCCAGGGCTAGCTTGCCTGGGATCGAGCCGGGCTCCAGATCAAGGTAGCGCCGCGCCGCTTCGATGGCCGAATCGAACTCCCTGCGCTGCGCCTGGACCTGGGAGATTTCGAGCAACAGCCCGTGCAGCTTGGGACAGGCATCGAAGGCCCGCTCGAGATCGCCCGCCGCCGCGCCAAGCTCCTTCTTCTCCAAAGCGGCATGGCCGCTGCGTTCCAGCTCCGAGCTGCGCAACAGATCACAGGTCCCCTCCGCCCGAGCCGCCCCCGCCGCGATAGCCACGATGAACAGCCAACGTGGGGCGGGCTTCAGCCTGCGCGCCGGTTTTAACCGGCGCTGGGTGCCAGTTTTGTAACGCAGTAGCATTAGCGCATCGCCGCGAGTTCGTTCTCCACCTGGGGAATGATCTGCCCGTAGCGCGCCCGCGAAGCCTTGGCCAGAAAAGCGTGGAAGCAGGTCCGCGCGCGGGGGAGATCGCCCTGCATTTTATAAATCAGGCCCAGGTTCAACTGAGCTTCGAGCAGCTCCGGATCCATGGCCACGGCCCGTTCGAAGTGTATGCGGGCACTCGCCGGATCCCGTTTCCCGATGGCAATCAAACCCAGCCCGTTGTGCGCCGCGGCATAGTCTTCGATGGCGAGCACGCTCTGGAAGAGCCGCTCGGCATCGGCCACGCGGCCTTTTTCCAGATACGCCGTCGCGAGGTTGGTCTGGCTTTCCACATCAGCCGGATTCATGCGCGCCGACTGTTCATAGGCCTCGATGGCCTGGTCTTTCTTGCCTTCGCGAAGATAGAGATCGCCCATGCGCGAGAGCAGCCGGTAATTCCGCAAGCCCTTGGCGACCGCCCCGGAGTATAGCGAGGCTGCCTGGTCATAGCGTCCGGCCTGCTCATACTCGGCGCCCAGGTAGAAATACACAGTCGGGTTCAGCGCATC
>CAZMRK010000194.1:0-8922 GCA_964568355.1 uncultured Solibacteraceae bacterium
GGCCATGGTGGAACCGGTAGCGGTCGCGGTGCGGGCCGTCGAGCAGGGAAGGCTGCGGCCGGGAGATCGGGTACTCGTATTCGGCGCCGGGAACATCGGCCTGTTGTTGATTCAGGTAGCGAAAGCCCTGGGCGCCGGCCGCGTAGTTGTGACCGACCTGGTGCCGGCCCGGCTGGACCTGGCGAAGCGCCTCGGCGCCGACGAGACCATCGCGGCCGGGGGCGGCCTTCCCGGCGAGCGTCTGGAAAAGCAGTTCGACGTGGTCATCGACGGCGTGGGCAGCGAGGCCACCGTGCTGGATGCGCTGTCGGCCTGCGCGCGTGGTGGTCGCATCGTGGTCTATGGGGTCCCGCCCGGGGATATCCGCTATCCTTTGAAAGCGGCTTTCTCCAAGGATGTGACGCTTTCGACCAGCCGCCTCTATGACGCCAATTTCGAGGTGGCACAGCGGCTGGTGAGCGAAGGACGGGTGCGGGTGAAGGAGGTCATCACGCACCGGGTCGGTCTGGAAGACGCGCCGGCGCTGATCGGCCGGGTGCTGGACGGGCAGGAAGCGGCGATTAAAGTGATGATTTCTCCGGAAAACCTATGAGCGAAGTATTTTCGGTGAAAGACAAGGTGGTCCTGGTGAGCGGAGGGTCGCGCGGCATCGGACGGGCGATCGCGGAGGCTTTCCACGTGGAGGGCGCGCGAGTGGTGGCGAGCGCTCGCAACGAAATTGCGCTCAAGGGCACGGGCCTGGACTACCAGGTCTGCGATGTGGCCCAGGCCGGCCAGATCAGCGCCTGCGTGGATGCGATCGTGCGGAAGTACGGGCGCCTGGATGTGCTGTTCAACGTGGCGGGCATCAATTTTCGGTTCAACGCCGAGAATTTTCCGGAGAACCAACTCGATCACATCCTGGCGGTCAATGTCCGCGGCAACTACCTGATGGCTACCGCCTGCGGGCGGGCGATGGTACGCCAGGGGCAAGGGAAGATCATCAACATCGCCAGCCTGCATACTCATTTGAGCCTGCCGGGAGTGAGCGCCTATGGCACGAGCAAGGGGGCCGTCGGGTCGATGACCCGGGCGCTGGCGGTGGAGTGGGCGCCGCATAACGTGCAGGTAAACGCCATTGCGCCGGGCTTCATTCGGACCGATCTGAACGCCGCTCTCTGGGAGCGCAAGGAGATCCGCACCTGGGTGGAGCAGCGCACCCCGGCGGGCCGGCTGGGGGCGCCGCGCGACCTGGTGGGCACGGCGATCTTTCTGGCCAGCGCGGCCAGCGATTTCCTGACCGGCCAGGTGATCTACGTGGACGGCGGATTTACCGCGGGCTCCTCCTGGCCCCTGGAAATCCCGCACTAACCCGTGGGGCGGCTCCCCCTGGTCCGGCCTCTGCCGTATCCCGGACATTTCGTCGCCAGCCCAGCCGTAGCGTGCGCTTCAGCGCGCAGCGTCGACGCTCTCGTCGACGTGACGTTTTGGATGGTTTCAAAATCACTTCACATTGGCGTGTGCGTCCGGCAACCGCTGCGCGGCTATCTCGACCAGGCCCACGATATCGCCCAGGCTGTCGTAGACCGGGGCCAGCACGGATACCCATCCGGGCTTCTGCGTGACGGTCATCTGGCGTCCGGTTTCGAGAACGGTCTTCATCGGCGCCGGCATCTCCTGAAACAGCGCTCCCCAGGGCCAGAACTGGCTCAACTCATGGGCATTGCGGATGGTCACGTGGATTTTGTCCGGATGGCCGGGGACGGGCAGCCACAGGTTCGCGTCGGCGGGGAAGGGAACCAGCCGGCCCAGGCGGATCAGGGTCTTCTTGACCGATTGAAAGGCCTGATCGTCTACGTCGTAGTTGTCGCTATAGAGGTACTTGTCCCGCGGATCGTTCTGGAACATATATTTCCAGGCGCGCTCGGTAACAATGTGGCGGCACTGGTCGCCATCGACCATCACCGTGGCCACGCGGGCAGCCTCTTCGAGAGCGCGGGTGAACGAGTCGGCGGCAGGCGCCGCAAAAGCGGGCGCCAGGGCCAGCAGCCACAGGATAGCGGTCTTCTTCATTGTTCCTCCCCGGCCAGGTCGAGCAGAAACTCGCGCACATTCTGCCAGGATTGCGGCGCGATGTGAGCCAACATGCGGTCGGTTTTGCGCGTAGCCTCGTCGATATCGGTGCCGGACCATTCTTCCGGAGATCGGTCGGCGAACGCGGGGCGGGCATTCCACCAGTCTTCGGGCCGCGACTGGTTGAATCGCCGCGCGGCCTCGGTTTTCAACTCCGCCTGCGGGCGCTTCTTCTGGAAACTGGAGAGCAGCGCCAGATCCGCGATGGCGTTGCGCTGGATCTTCAACCGCACGCTGGGGATGGGACCCTCCACGCCAAATCGCTCCCCCGGATAGACCAGGGCTGTCTCGCCTCCACCGAAATGGAACCAGGGATCGCGTCCGGCATCCACGGTGAGCCAGTGGATATAGCCGTCCACACCCCAAAGCCAGGCTTGGAAAGGAAAGCGTGTGATGGTGGCCGCCGAATGGGTGACCGAAGGCGGCCCGGAGTAGTACCAGAGGATGTCGCCGCGCTGGTGCAGCATGGCGGGCGCTTCGGGATACCAGCTCAGGATGCCGCCGCTGGCAACCCACATATTCAAAATGCCGCCCAGGGTCCGAAACTGCCGTTCCATGGACCAGCTCACGTCGGCGCGGAAAACAAAGCGAACCGGAGAATCGGCCGGTACGGCCAGCTTCAGCAGCCTTCCGAACTCGCGGAAGTAAGCTTCGTCTTTGGGAAAGCGCGTTTCGTCGCCATCCCAGGAAAATCCCATGTACCGCTTCTTGTGGTTGAAGAACATCTCCAGGCGGGTGCGGGTCCAGCCTTTTTCGCGAAAGTGGCGCTCCATGGCCGAAACAATGTTGACGAACTCCGCCTGGTAGCCCGGTTCGCCCCACCAGAGATACGAGGCGGGCCATTCCGGATTGATGGGCAGATAGGCGAACGGGATCGGCTGAGGACCGCGCCGCGTACCGGCAAACGCGGAGCCATCGAAGAGCGGCCCGTAGTGGCGGTCGTAGAGTTCCCAGTTCGTAATGTGCTTGTTTCGGCCGGAGCCCTCGATGGCCGGAGCGAATTCCGGACCTACCTTGCCGCCATGTCCATAGCCGAGTTGATGAAAGATGCCGCGATTCTCATAAAAGATGCGGTGATAGGCATGAATCAGGCGGAATAAAGCGTCGCTGCGAAAAAAATCGCCGGCCGCCGTGGCGCGGGCCTTCGGATATTGATCGGCGAGCCAGGAAGTCCCATAGGAGTTGTGGTCGATGGTGACGACGTCCTCATTGGGAACGACCGCGGGCAGCACGCGCAGTTCGAGCGGAAGCGTGACGGCGGGCGCTGCGCCGGCGGTGAGGTGCGCCTCCATCCGGTACGCGCCGGGACGGACATCGCGGGGAATCCACAGGTCGATCCAGAAGGCCTGCGCGGTCTGCCTGGCGATGCGATTATCGGGCTCGGGCAGCCGGGAACGGTAAGGCAGGCGGATGGGAGCGAGAGCATCGGGATAGTAGTGCTGGTCGGAGTCGGTGAGGTGGAACCACTCGCGATAGGCCTCAACCTGGAGCTTTCCGGAGGGGTCGGAGAGCGCCAGATGCAGCGAGTAGCTGCCCGGTTCGGGCAGTTTCGCCACCAGATGGAAGGAAACGTAGCTGCCGCGCGCGCCGCGCAATACCGGCGACGGAGGAGCCCCGGATCCCGGGGCGAGATCCGCTGCCACGATACCGCCGAACGGATCGGGGCGAAGATACTCGGGAAGTACCTGCAAATCTGCTCCGGCAGCGCAGTAAGTGGCGGCGACTGCGAGCGCGATCCACAGGGAGCCGGACCGCAAGAAACGGACCGGGCCCGCGGCCTGTGTGTGATAGAAATAGTCCATGCGCTTTCCGTATTGTGCCTTACTCGCCTTGCTTTTTGCCGCGCCGGGCGGCGCCGCGACGGTCTCGCCGCTGGCCGCGCGTGGGTATGCGCTGCTGCCGGAGCCGCAGAAGATCGAGTTAGGCGCCGCGGAGTTTCGCTTTGGTCCGGATTGGCGCGTCGAGCCCGGCTCCGGCGTTTCCGCGGACGGCGTAGCGGTCGAGACACTGCGAGAAGAACTGGAGACACGCTTTCACCTGCGGCTGAGGGAGGGCGGTGCCGGGCACATCGTGCGCCTGGCGATTGCCTCCGGTTCGGTGGAAGTCGGTGCGGCGGCCGATCGCGACCGGAATGTGCTCTCGGCGCAGGCCTACCGTCTGGAGCTGGCTGCCAATGCCGTCACCATCACGGCAAACGCTCCGCAGGGGCTTTTCTATGGCGTCGAAACGCTGCTGCAACTCCTGAAACCCGGACCAGGCGGGCTCTTTCTGCCGGAGGGGCGCATCACCGACTGGCCCGATCTGCAATGGCGCGCGATCTACTGGGACGATGCCCACCATCTGGATCACATGGATGTGCTGAAGCACGCGATCCGGCAGGCGGCGTTCTTCAAAGCCAACGGGTTCGTGATCAAGTTGGAGGGGCATTTTCAATATCGCAGTGCTCCAGCCCTGGTGGAGCCATATGCGTTGACGCCTGCCGAATTTCAGGAACTCACCGACTACGGCCTGCGCTACTATGTGCAGGTCACGCCGTACCTGGACGGTCCCGCACACATTGCTTTCATTCTGAAACATCCGGAATATATCAAGCTGCGTGCTTTCCCTGATAGTAACTACCAGCTATGCGCTACTAATCCGGAGTCTTACCAGCTTCTGTTCGGCATGTTTCAGGATCTTCTGGATGCCAACAAGGGCGTTGATTACTTCTATCTATCCACCGACGAACCTTATTATATCGGCCTGGCGGACAATGCCCAGTGCCGCGAGGCCGCGCGGGCCAGGGAACTGGGCAGCGTAGGGAAGCTCCTGGCCGAGTTTGTCACCAAAACCGCTGATTATCTGCACCAGCGCGGCCGGCGCGTGATCTTCTGGGGCGAGTATCCCATGAAGCCGGCGGACCTTTCCGCGCTGCCCGCCTACATGATCAACGGAGAGGTCTATAGCCCCGAGTTCGACCGGATCTTCAAGCAACGGGGCATGCGCGAGATGATCTATACGTCGAGCGAGGGCGAGGAGAAGATGTTCCCCAACTACTTCGTGCTGCCCGCGGCCCAGCGCCTGCACCCGGATCGCTCGATTTCCGAACGCGTGGCGGAGACGTTCCGGAAAATCTCCTTCGATTCCTCCCGGCAGAATGCGGACCTGATGGGAATGATCAATGCCGGATGGGCCGACATGGGGCTGCATCCGGAGACCTTCTGGCTCGGATACGCAACGGCGGTCGCCACGGGCTGGCATCCCGGCTCGCCGGAACCGCGGGAGGCGATGAGCGCCTTCTATCCGCAGTTTTACGGTTGGGACGCGATGCATATGGATCGGATATATCAGTTGATGAGCCTGGAGGCGCAATTCTGGGAGGATAGTTGGGATCGAGTGGACTCGAAGGCGCGCAAACCGATCTGGGGGAATTCGGAGCGGATTTATCAGCCGCGGCGTCCGGCGCACGATCAGTCGATTCCGCTGCCGCCCGCGCCCGCGGCGGCAGACCTGTCCTACGCGTCTACCTGGGCGAAGGAGAATGCCCGCAGGCTGGAGCTGGCGGCGCAATTTCAGAGCCCCAACGACGAATTGGTGGGGCTGCTGCACATGAACCTGGCGCATGCGTCCCGCAATCGCTACAACCTGGAGGTTTTTCTGGCCATCGCCAACCTGTACCGCCAGAATCTCCAGATGCTGCTGGATCTGGGGCGCATGGACTCGCTGCTGCAATCGGCGGCGGCCTCGGCGCGCGGAGGACAGGCGCGCCGCGCGGTGGGCGAGCTCGATCAGGCCCTGGGAATCGCCACCCGGATCCGGAACGCGCGCAACGCCGCCCTGGCAGACGCGACCGGGACCTGGTACAAGAGCTGGCACCCTCGTGTGGCGGAGGCCAACGGCCGTAAGTTCCGGCATGAGCTCGATGATGTCAAAGATCATCTTCCGGACCGTACGATCGACATGAGTTACCTGGTTTACCGGCAATTACTGCTGCCGTTTGGAGAGTGGACCGGGAAGATTCGAGCGGCCCGAAATGAATACGCCCGCGCTCATCATCTGCCTGTAAATGAGGCCAGGTGGGACTGGAAAGATCTGACAAATCCGTCCGGAGATCGGCCTTGAATCGGCGCGTGGATGCAAGATAAAGCTTGACAGCATTGTCCAAAACCCTGTAATTTTCTCCTAAGCTCCAAAGGGGGGTGCATGAGCTTTCTGCCGAAAGTCACCAGGGTCATTGCAGGAGTATGTCTGGCGATCGTGCCAGCTTTCCTTCCAGTCCGGGCGCAAACCGGAGCCGGTACGATTCGCGGGACCGTGCAGGACGCGTCTCAGGCTGTAGTTCCGGGAGCCAAGATCCGGCTGACTAACCAGGACACCAATGTTACCCAGGAGAGCACTTCGTCGGCGGCCGGAATTTACTATTTCGGAGGCTTGCAGCCGGGGCGCTATCAGGTATCGGTGGAAGCTTCCGGCTTCAAACGATGGAGCGGCACGCTGTTGCTGGCGGTAGGCCAGACGGCGGCGGTCGACGTCAACCTGGAAGTGGGCTCGCTGGCCAATACCGTGGAAGTCTCGGGCGCCTCTCCCCTCATCAACACCGAGACGATGGGCGTCGCCGATGTGAAGGATTCTCTGCGGATTCACCAGCTTCCTCTCAACGGGCGCGATGTGACCAATCTGTTCAACTTGACGCCCGGCGTGGAGGGAGGAGGGCCCTCGCCGCGCGTGAATGGCGGCAAGGTCGGCTCCACCGAGATTTTGCAGGACGGAATCTCGCAGGTGGACCGCTTTGGCGGTGGCATGACCCGCGTGCGGCCCGGACTGGATACCGTCCAGGAGTTTCGCATCGAGACGAGCGGGTCGAGCGCCAAGTACGCCCACCCCGCCACCGTCTTGCTGGTGACCAAGAGCGGAACCAACTCGCTGCACGGCAGTGTATTCGAAACGTTCCGCGACAATGCGGGCGGGCTGCGCGCGCGCCAGCGCCAGGACGGCAATACGCCGGCGAAATATATCCGCAATGAATTCGGCGCCTCGGCCGGCGGGCCGGTTTTTATCCCCAAACTTTACAACGGCAAGGACAAGAGTTTCTGGTTTTTCTCTTATGAAGGCATGCGCCTGCGCCAGAGCTATTTCGACCAGGATTATGTCCCCACCGCGCAGATGTGGAACGGTGATTTCAGCCAGGTAGTCGACAACAGCGGAAATCGCACGCATATTTACGATCCGACGACCACGAACGCGCAGGGCTTGCGGATGCCCTTTCCCGGCGACATCATCCCGCAGAGCCGGATCTCGCCGTTTTTCGGCGTCATGAAATCGGTGACCAACACGCCCACTGCCGCTACCAATCCGTTCCAGGACTACAATCTCTTCACGTTCTATCCGCTGCAGCAGAACAATGACACCTTCACCGTCAAGGGCGACCAGAAGATCAGCGATAAGGACTCGCTTTCCGGCCGGTTCACGCGCAGCCGTCTGCATGTCGCCCAATTCGGCGGCCGGTATGGCTCGCCTATCCAGGGAACGGCCAACCCTTACGGCACCTCGCGCTCCGATTCCTGGGTCTACTCGGTCTCGGTCAACTATAACCGGACCTTCACGCCCACGCTGCTGAATGAGCTTCTGCTGGCGGCGCATCGCAATCCGAACAGCCAGGGCACCTTAGCCGATGACTTCAACTGGGCCAATCAACTCGGCCTGCCCAATCCCTTCGGCGCGCTGGGATGGCCCACGATCTACGCCGGCAACGACCCCTGGGGGTGGGACTCGGACAATCGCAAGGACCAGAATCTGACCGCCTACCAACTGGAAGACAACGCCACCTGGATCAAAGGCCGCCACACGGTGATTTTCGGCGGCATGATTCGCCACGAAGACAACAATGTCCGCGAGTTGCAGCAATCGCAGGGCTCGCACGATTTCGCGGCGGATTGGACCTCGCAGTATGACCCGGTGGGGGACCAGGCCGTTTCCTATACCGGAGTGGGCCTGGCCTCGATGGCTGTGGGGCTGCCTACTTACCTGTCCAATCAGTACAACCGCGGTTTCTTTTACTTCCAGCAGTGGAATGTCGGTCTGTACGCGCAAGACACCTGGAAAGCCACGCGGCGCCTGACGATCGATTACGGCCTGCGCTGGGAGAAATGGACACCCTATCACGAAAAGCTGAATCGCCTGGTGAATGTCGATCTGACTAAATACGCCACGCAGTTTCAGGTGATCACGCCGGGCGATCACACCATGGAATCGCTGCGAGGGATCCCTCCGGCCGTGCTGTCGTCATGGGCGAACCGGGGGCTGACCTGGGCGACGGCAGATCAGGCCAATTTTCCCTCTGCGTTGCTGCCGGCGAACAACCACAATCTCGGACCGCGCGTCGGAGTCGCCTTCCGCCTCACCGACAAGACGGTGCTGCGGGCCGGCTATGGCTTGTATTACTGGACCATGCCGCTTTCCCAGATTCTGCAAGGCTCGCGTACAAACCCGCCGCTCAATCTCCGGTTTACGAATCCTCTTGCCTCGCTCGACGGCACCAGTACCTACGCGGTCCGCACTGCGCCCACGCCCAACCTCTATGTTGGCAGCGCAAAGGTGGATACCGAGGGGGTCGTGCAGCTTCCGGTTACCGCGCAGAGCATCATGCCTTGGGATGCCAACGGCTGGACCGACGACCGCATGCATTCCTGGAATTTCACCATCGAGCGCGAGTTTCTCAAGAACACCGTTTTGCGCCTGGCCTACATCGGCAGTCACGGCAGCAACCTGGAGCAGCGCTACAACATCAACAGCCAGCAGGCGCAGTACAACTATGTTGCTGCGACCGGGCAG
>CAZMRK010000195.1:0-3196 GCA_964568355.1 uncultured Solibacteraceae bacterium
GCTGGTCGCGCCCTTTATCCGGCCGTCTCCCCAAGGGCCGCTGGCTCTGATCAACCCGCGGGAGCGGAGCGTCAACTGGGATCGCCTGTTTCGCCAGACGTGGATGTTGCTGGGCGTGGAGCACGCCTTCCGCGCGGCGACCGAGGGGGGAACCCGGGACGCTTTCAGCACCCCGTTTGTTCGCGGATACGTGAGTTCGGTGGGCAATCTGCACGGCTGGGCGGATGGTGATGAATTCTACGTCAACTACGTGGGACATCCCATGCAGGGCGCGGTGGCCGGATACATCTGGACGCAAAATGACGGTGCTTTTTCGGATGTGGAGTTCGGTAGAAGCCGGCGCTACTGGAAGGGCAGGCTGCGGGGCGCGGCGTTCTCTTATTTCTACAGCCTGCAATTCGAGATCGGACCGTTGAGCGAGGCTTCGATCGGGCATATTCAATCCCAGTTTCCACAGCAGGGGTTTGTGGACCACGTGATCACACCTTCGGTGGGAATGGGGTGGACCGTCGCCGAGGATGCGCTGGATCGATATCTGGTCCGCCGGATCGAAGACCGCACGGCCAACGAGTGGGTCCGGCTGATCGCGCGAAGCGGGCTGAATCCCGCGCGCACGATGGCCAACGTGATGGCCTTCCGGGTGCCGTGGCATCGGGACAGCCGGCCGGGAGTGCGTTCGTATACGCACGAGGTCGGAGCGCTTCTGGATGCCTGGAACGAACGCAGCAACTCGCAGGAGGACGTAACGGCGCCTCCGGGGGTGGCGCCGTTCGAGTTCACGGCTACCCCGAGGCTGGATCGTTTCACGAGCGGAAAGAGCTGCGCCGGCGGGGGAGCTTCCGGGGCGATTCGCCTCGCCACGGAGTGGCAGATGGTGGTGGAGGTGAGCGGCTGCAAAATGACCGGGCTGGAGGAAAATCTCTCCGGCGATTCGCTCACCTATGTGATGGGGCCGCGCTGGACCCCGCGCAGTTCCGGGCGGTGGAGCACGCACGCTCAGCTCCTGATCGGAGGGACGAAGCTGACACAGGAGCGTATGTATCCGGACCGGAAGGTTGCGCTCGAGCAGCTTGCCGAGCGGACCGGCAAACCGGCTCCGCTGCACGAGGACTATACGCAGCAATGGGAGACGAACGGGTTCACGATCGGCGCGGGAACGGGACTGGATCTCAAGCTCAACAGCGCGGTTGCCATTCGCGTGGCCAGCCTGGGCTACTCGCATTCCTGGGTCAACAAGCTGAACGGCGTCTCCTATCAGAACGGGGTGCAGTTCACTTCGGGCCTGGTGCTGCGCATGGGCACGTGGTGAGGCCGATCCTGCGCGTTGTGTGAAAGCGAGTACAATAAAACGAGATGGGTTTATCCGACGCGCCCTTAGGCGCACGCTTTTGGGCTCTGATCGGTGCTACATTTTTAGGATTTCTTGGAATCGGCACGGTGCTGCCGCAGCTCGCGCCACACATCCGGCATGATCTGGGTGGTTCAGATCAAACGGTCGGGCTGATCATCGGCACATTTTCCTTTGTGGCACTGGCCTCCCGTTTTCTTTCCGGACCATTGGCCGATCGCCGCGGGCGCAAGATCGCGCTGCTGGCGGGACTGCTGAGTTGCGCCTGCGCCGGCGCGGCCTATCTGCTGCCGCTCGGGATCTTCGGCGCGTACCTGGGCCGCACGCTCCAGGGCTTTGGAGAAGCCTGCTTGTACACGGGGGCTGCCGCCTGGGTGATCGAACTGGCGGGCGTGCATCGAAGCGCGGAAGCGCTGGGCTATCTGAGCAGCGGCATCTGGGGAGGCATTTCGGTGGGCCCGGTGGTGGGGCAATGGCTCGGGACCTTCGAGCGCGCCGCGGTGTTGCAGGTGTTGGCGGCGCTGGTGGCCGTGGCGGCGCTGGCCCTGGTGCCGGAAGAATACAAGCCGTCGAAACATGCCGCGCGCAAGAGCTGGATTCCGCGATCGCTGATTGCTCCCGGCCTGGCGATCGGCTGCGTGAACGTGCACTACCCGGTGATCACCGGTTTCCTCATTCTGCATCTGTCCCGCTACGGGAACTCGGGTCCGACGGCGTTTTCGGCATACGCGCTGCTGATCCTGGCTTCGCGGTTCTTCCTGGGCCGGCTGCCGGACCGCATGGACCCCGCGGTGACCTACTATGGCGGCCTGGCGGCGATGGGCATCGGCCTGTGTGCTCTGGGTGCGAGACCGATGCCGGGTCTCGCGATCAGCGCGGCGGCGTTGCTAGGGCTCGGATTCTCCTTCCCCTGGTCATCGGTAGCCGCCTCGGTGGTGCGCACGATTCCCAGCGGCGAGCGAGGCTCGGCACTAGGCGTGCTGAGCGCGTTCGTCGATCTGTTTGTGGGGATCAGCTCATTTGTAGCCGGCGGGGTGGCGAACCGCTGGGGCTATTCCGCCGCGTTCTTTATGGCCGCCGGAGCGCTGGTGGCTGCGGGTGTAGCAGGGCGCTTCGTGTTCCAGGCGAACCCGGGCCCGGTGCAGGGAGTGAGAGCGCCGGTCTTCCGCAAAGGGTGCCTGGAAGGGTAGAGTCAAAAGCAACCGCAGATGGACGCCGATTCACGCAGATAGGCTCGTGATGACTGATCTCAGTCTTGACTGAATGCGGTTGTTCTGCCAAGCTAAAGGCAGTAACAATGGCAGGCACTGGAAAAACGACAACGACCCAAACCATTCGCCTGGAGGAGAATTTTCATCGCCGTCTGAAGGCCAAGCTATTGGCCGACGGTACGAATTTTCAGACCAAGGTTCAGGCCATGCTGGAGGAGTATGTCGACGGGCCGGTTGAGGATCGGGAAAGAATCGCCCGCCAGGTAGCCATCGCGCGTAAAGCCATGCGCCGCTATGCTCCCGCTATGCGAGAGCTTGCTCGTTGAACCAGCCCATCTGGATTGAGCTGGCTGCCGTTGTCCGGTTCCATGAAGATAGCTTGCTTGAATTTGGAGGCTCGCCGGAAATCCGGGATCTAGGGGCTATCGAATCGGCGCTGGCCAAACCGCGGAATCTGCTTGCTTATGGCACGGCAGATCTTTGCGGCCTTGCCGCAGCATACACCGCCGGACTGTGTCAGAACCACGGATTCATCGATGGCAACAAACGCGCCGCTTTCCTCACAGGCTTCGTATTTCTGTACGAGAACGGGTTCACGATCATCGCTGAGCAGGCTGAAATTGCCGCCGCTGTGCTG
>CAZMRK010000196.1:0-9974 GCA_964568355.1 uncultured Solibacteraceae bacterium
CTACAAAATCGGCTGCATCTCCAGATGCCTGTCAAAAATGTCTACGGGGCGTCAGGCCAACGAGTCGTGGTTAACTCGCGCCCTTTCGGCTGTTGCAGTTTCTGTGAGACAACTGTGCATTCTTTAGGGTGGTCCTTCCACGCGAAAGGGCATCGGATACCAGACCCTCCTTAAAATGCTGGTGCATGAAGGGCTTCGCCGCGAAGCGCGCCGGGCATGAAGGGGTTCGCTACGGCCGGCCCCTCGGACTCGGCACCGCTCGCCGCGTGGCACAGCCGAGCATATGTCCTCCTGAGATCGTGAGGTGAGGCTTCTCGATGCTCGCTTTGCGGCCGCGGGCCGGTCATTTGCCGGAGGGTTGCGGAAGCCAGGCGTGCATGACCAGGGCGGCAGCAGCGATGGCCGCCGTTTCGGCGCGAAGAATGGTGGGGCCGAGCGAGACCGGCTGCCAGCCGGACCGGCAGAACAGGCCGCGCTCTTCGCCGGTCCAGCCGCCCTCCGGACCGATCAGCAGCGCCACATCCGCGGGCGCGGCGCGGGCGGGCGTCGGCGGAAGCGCGCTGAGCAGCGGCGGGGATCCAGGCTCCTCCTCCAGGTAGTAGCGCAGACCGGCAGCCGATGCGAGACAGCCGGCAAGGCGCTCGGCCGGACGAATCTCCGGCAGACGCAGGCGGCGGGATTGCTGGCTGCTCTCGCGGGCGATCTTGCGCCAGCGCTCGGCGCGCTTGCGGGAGGCTTCCAGAAGGCCCTTCTCGCTGCGGGCGGCTTCCACCGGCAGGATCGCCGCCACACCCAACTCCGTCGCCTTTTCGACCAGCCATTCGAAGCGGTCGAACTTGATCAATGCGGCATACAAGTGCAGGCGCACGGGCGGCTCAGGCGATGGAAGCGGCTCGACGACCGCGAACACCACGCGGTCTTTGGACACTTCGCGAATCTCGGCCAGGTACAAGGCGTGATTGTCGGAGAGCTCGTAGCGCTGGCCAGGTTCGGCCCGCAGGACCCGCGCCAGGTGGCCGGCCTCTTCTCCCCGCAGCACGGCGCCGCCGTCTTCGATCCGGTCCACAAAGAAACGGCGTCTGGCCATATATTCGCTACGTTAGCAAACGACGGCGCGGACGGCCTGTTCTACAATGACGGGGTTATGATCGCGTGGCTGAGTGGCAACCTGGTGGAGAAGCACCCGAACCAGGCGATTGTGGATGTAGCCGGCGTCGGATACGACGTGACCATTCCGGTTTCGACGTACTCCAAGCTTCCCGAAGCAGGCGCGGCAGTGCGGCTGCGCGTGTACACGCACGTGCGGGAAGATGCTCTGGCTCTGTTCGGATTTCTGACGCAGGACGAAAAGGCGCTCTTCGAGAAGCTGATTTCGGTGAGCGGCATCGGGCCGAAGATGGCCATCGCGGTGCTTTCCGGAATTGCGGCTCCGGACCTGATCCAGTTCATCCGGCGGGGGGAGGTGGAGCGCCTGGTCCGCATTCCCGGGGTCGGCAAGAAGACCGCCGAGCGGATCGTGCTGGAGCTGCGGGACAAACTGCCGGCTCCGAGCGGCGAACCGGCAGCCACTCCGGCCGGAGCGGAAGCCGCGCTCACCCCGGTGGAACAGGACGTGCTTTCCGCGCTGCTCAACCTGGGCTGCGCGCGTCCGGCGGCGGAAGCCGCGCTGCGCAAGGCCAAGGCCGCGGCGGGCTCAGGCGCGCCCGCGGAGTTCGATCCGCTTTTCCGGCGGGCGCTCGAACTAGTACGGTAAGCTGAAAGGTTCATGTCGGATCGCAGACTGGTTTCCGGCTCGCTCCAGGACGAGGAGGCCCAGTTCGAAGCGGGACTTCGGCCGCGGCGCCTGGCGGAATTCACCGGACAGACCAAGCTGAAGGAAAACCTGTCCATCGCCATCGAAGCCGCGCGTATGCGCAACGAGGCGATGGATCACGTGCTGCTCTACGGCCCGCCGGGACTGGGCAAGACGACGCTGGCCTCGATCATCGCCGAGGAGTTGCAGGTGGGCTTCACGGCCACCTCGGGACCGGTTCTGCAAAAGAAACTGGACCTGACCGGAATTCTGAGCAACATCCGCGCGCGGCAGGTTTTCTTCATCGACGAGATTCACCGCCTGATGCCGGACGTGGAAGAGATGCTCTACTCGGCGCTGGAAGATTTTCGGGTAGACATCCTGATCGGCGCCGGTCCGGGCGCGCGCACCCATTCGCTCCCCATGCCGCATTTCACCGCAATCGGAGCGACGACGCGGCAGGGCCTGGTCAGCGGACCTTTGCGCAGCCGCTTCGGGCTGGTGCTGCGCCTGGACCCGTATGGCGTGCCGGAACTGCAGCAGATCGTGCTACGGTCGGCGCGGCTGCTGGGCGTGGAGATCGAAGACGACGCCGCGGAGGAGATCGCGCACCGCTGCCGGGGCACGCCGCGCATCGCCAACCGGCTGCTGCGGCGAGTGCGGGACTACGCGCAGGTACGGGCGGACGGGCGCATTGTGCGGACCGTGGCGCAAACGGCTTTGAACCTGCTTGAGGTGGATCGCTTCGGCCTGGACGAGATCGACCAGAAGATCATGCTGACGATCCTGGAGAAATATCGCGGAGGCCCGGTGGGAGTGAACACGATCGCGGCCTCTATCGCTGAAGAAGCGGACACCATCGAAGAAGTCTACGAGCCTTACCTGATCCAATTGGGATTCCTCAACCGCACACCGCGCGGCCGGGTGGCGACCGATCTGGCGTTCGACTACTTTCACGTGCAGCGCAAGCTGCGCGGTGGCGACCAGCCGGGCCTGTTCTGAATGAAGATCGTCTACCTGAGCCTGGGATCCAACACCGGCGATCGGGAGCAGATGCTGCAAGCGGCGATCGACGCGCTCGACACGCCGGAGCTGCGGATACGGCGTATCTCTCCGGTGTACGAAACCGAGCCCCAGGACGTGAAGGACCAGCCCTGGTTCCTGAACCTGGTGGTGGAGGCGGAGACGCGCCTGTTTCCGCTGCAACTGCTGTTCCGCACCGCCAGGATCGAGCAGCATCTCGGGCGCAAGCGGCTGCGTCCGAAAGGCCCTCGCACGATCGACATCGATATCCTGTTTTACGGGCGCGCCGTGATCGAGACCGCGAACCTGGTGATTCCGCATCCGCGCTTCGCCGAACGTCGCTTCGTGCTGGCCCCCATGGCGGACCTGGCGCCGGACTGGCGCGACCCGGTGAGCCGGCGGACCATGCGCGAGCTTCTGGGCGAGGTGCAAGGACAGGACGTCCGGCGGGTCGTATTTCAGCCGCGCAGAAAGGAACCGCCGATGCACGCAGAATCACCCCGATAAAAAAACAAGATCTTTATCGGCGTGCATCTGCGTGCATCGGCGGTTCCTGCTTTGTCTTATTCCCGGCTGTAGATCCTTACGCGATAGTAAGGCTTGTCCTTCTCGGCCGGATCAGCTTCGTAGGCCTGCTGTGTCTTGGAGGCGTCGTAGCCCCGCCACAGCCAGGTCATCTCTTCGGGAAGCTCGGCGGTGCCGTGAGCCGGATTGTGGGTTCCGTGGCCGAAGCTGAAGTGGTAGTCGTAATCCCGCATCTTGAGCGAATTGGCCATCTGGATATTCTGCAAAGGCCAGCTCCCGTGGTTGTTCTCCAGGTCTTCCGACCCGTCCTGCAGCCAGACGCGGATGTTGCGCTTGGGCTGCTTGCGGATCATGAACGGAAAAACGTTGCCGCCGTCCAGTTCGCCGGGGTGCCACTGGATGCTGGTGAAGCTGCCGATCCAGGAGAGCACGCGGCTGAATTCTTCCGGCTTCCACCAAGCTGCATTGAAGGAACAGATGCCTCCCGATGAGAGGCCGGAGATCGCCCGGCTGTAACCGTCCTTGCGCAGGTTATACTTCTGCGCCACTTCAGGGAGCACTTCTTCCAGCAGGAAGCGGGCGTACTTATCGGTCACCGTGTCGTACTCGATGCTGCGCATGGCCTTTTCCCCGACCTTGCCGGGATCGAGAAAGACGTGGATCATGACCGGAATCTTCTTCTGATACGTCAGGTTGTCGAAGACGATCTGGGCCCGCCACTTTTCGCGATCGATCAGGTTGTGGCCATCCTGCCAGACCATGACCGCGGCCGGCTGGGAGGGGTTGTACAGCGCCGGCACGTAGATCCAGTAGTCGCTCTTCATGCCTTCGTAGAGCCGGCTGGTGTGGACCAGCTTCTCAGAGAGCTTGCCGCGCGGAACGCCAGGATGGTCGTAGGAGTCCGGACCATACGCGGCGACGTCATTCTTGCCGCCGAAACGCGTTCCGTTAATCATGTAGTGGAACCAATGCGCCCGGCCGGTCTCCAGGCGGCCGGTAGCGAACCAGAGGGAGGAGCCGTTGATGCGGGACATCCTGGCGCCGGGACGGTCATCCACAAACAACTCGGGGGCCTTTTCGCTTTCGACCGCCCAAAGAAAGTCCGGACCTTCTCCGATCACCGCTGCGCCTTTCCGGATATCGGCTTGCGGAAGCGAGGCCAGAAGGGCTTCGCGGAAGGCGGCATTGGGACGCCGGCCCATCTGGATCAACTGCGGAGCCGTCATTTTTTCGGCCGCCGGCAGCGCGCTTACGGAGAGCAACAGAGCAATCAGACTACGCACGTTTCGGTTTCCCCCCAAGATCAAGCTAAGGCTATCACATCCGGGATTCAGCTTAAGATAAGAACTTCGGAGGAGGCATAGGGATGCTCGGCGCTTCGGAATGGAAAACGCTTCTCACCGGCCTGTCCTTCGCGCTGTTGGCCACGGCAGCCTTGGGCGCGGTCCTGCTGCTTTTTCAGAAGGTCTTCCCGCGGATCTACCGCGCCATCGAATCCTGGCGCGGCACGCGCATCCGGTCGCTGCATATTCAGCGTCTGGAACTGCTGCCGGCCCAGCGCATCACCGCGTTCCTCGTGGTTGCCGCGCGGGTGTTGCGGCTGGTGCTGGTGGTACTGCTGTTCAGCTTCTACATACCGCTGGTATTCAGCTTTTTTCCGAATACGAAAGGATACGCCCGGGTGTTGTTGGGATATGTTCTGGCGCCGATCCAGTCGACATGGCAGGCGCTTGTTCACTATATCCCCAACCTGATTACGGTGCTGGTGGTGGCGGTTCTCACGCGCTACGCGCTCAAACTGATCCGGCTGATCTTCGTGGCTGTGGCGCAACACAGGATTACCATCGGCGGATTCTATCCGGAGTGGGCCGAGCCGACTTACAAGATTGCGCGCTTCCTGGTGCTGGTGCTGGCCATCGTGGCAGTTTATCCGTACATTCCCGGATCGGACTCACCGGCATTCAAGGGTGTATCGGTATTCGTCGGCGTCCTGTTCTCGCTCGGTTCAGCGACCGCCATCGCCAACGTGATGGCAGGCGTGGTGCTCACTTATACCAGGGCGTTTCAGGTGGGCGACGTCGTCAGGATCGGCGAGACGACCGGGCCGGTAATCGAAAAAACGCTGCTGGTGACACGCGTGCGCACACCCAAGAATGAGGACGTCAGCATTCCCAATTCGCTGGTGCTGTCGAGCCAGATTGTCAATTACAGCGCGTGCACGGCGCGGGAGGGGCTGGTGCTACACACGGCAGTAACCATTGGATACGACGCGCCGTGGGAGACGGTACATGAACTGCTGATCGCCGCGGCGCGCCTCACGCCGGAAATCCGGCAGGAGCCGGCGCCCTTCGTGCTGCAAACGGCGTTGAGCGATTTCTACGTCAGCTACGAGATCAACGCCTACACGGACGCGCCGGAGCGGATGCCGCAGATCTATTCCGACCTGCACCGCAACATCCAGGATCAATTCAACCAGGCCGGTGTGGAGATCATGTCCCCGCACTACACCAGCGTGCGGGACGGCAATCCCGTCGCGATTCCGGAGAACTACCTGCCCAAGTCTTACGAGCCGCCCGCCCTGCGGCTCTTCCACACGGGCAAGCCCGGCAATGGCGGCGCGTGACGCCGTGAAGCCCACGCTATGGCGTCAATTGCGCCGGATGCCGTAGGCGCGGTGAATATCTTCGAGCGTGATCACTCCTTCGAGTTGATCCGGATGGGCGCGGTTGACAACAGGCAGCAGAGGATAGGCGCCCAGATAGCGCAGCGCCACATCCACGGCCTGGTCGGGATAGAGGCGCGGCACCAGTTCCAGGTGGAAGGCTTCGCGCAGAGATTTGCGGCCGTTTGTCTGGGGTCGCGAGCCTAGGAGGGCGCCGGCTGCAATCGTAGACCAGGTGCCGTCCGGGAAGGCCACCAGACAACGCTCATCAACGCCGGCGCCGCTGGCCTGGTGGACGGCTTCCTCCACCGATACATTGCCCGGCAGGATCAGCTCCGGCGGAGTGCGCATGGCCTCCTCGACGTGCAGGGTGGGGATGGAACGCTGTTCCTCGGCGGAAGGCAGGTCCACGCCCTCCTGCTTGGCAAGCATCGTGAAGAAGGCGACCGGTTGAAGCTGGCGGGAGACGAAATAGGCGATCGTATTGGAGATCATGACCGGCAGGATGATGACGTACGTGGCGCTGACTTCGAAGACCATGAAGATGGAGGTCATGGGCGCGCGAAAGACGCCGGCAAAAAAAGTGCCCATGCCGACCAGCACGTAAGCGTCGGCGGAACTGGTGGGGAAGGGCCAGTAACGATGCGCCAGGGCGCCGAGACCGCCGCCGATCATGGCCCCCGTGAACAGCGTCGGCGCGAACATGCCGCCCGGGATGCCGGCGCTGAAGCAGACCAGAGTCGCGAAGACTTTGACCAGGCCGAGCGCCAGCAGAATCTGCCAGGCGAACCGATCGTGCAGAGCGCTGTCGACGGCTTCATACCCGGCGCCCATCACCTGCGGAAACCAAAGTCCAACGATGCCCACCAGCAGACCCGCGCTGAGCGCCTGCCAGTAGGCCGTGCGCACCGGCAGGTGTTTCAAGCGATGGTCCAGCCACTCGACCAGTTTGACGAACATGGCGGAGAGCAGGCCGCCCACAACGCCGAGGATGGCGTAGACCAGCAGCTCCGAGGGATGGGTCAATTCGAAATCCGGCACGCGGAATAGCGGCTCATTGCCCAGAAACCAGCGCACGACGACAACGGAGGAGACCGCGGCCAGCATGATGGAGCCGACTACGCCGGCATTCCAGGAGGCGACCACCTCTTCCATTACGAACAGCACGCCGGTGATCGGAGTGTTGAAGGCCGCCGCGATTCCAGCCGCGGCGCCCACCGGAGCGATGAGACGCATATTGTCGCGCTTGAGTTGAAACATGCGGCCCAACAGCGAAGCGATCCCCGAGCCCATCTGCAGCGCGGGATCCTCCGGTCCGAGCGAATTGCCGGTGCCGATGGAGATGGAGCACGCCAGAAATTTGCCGATTACCGTATTGAATGGCACGTGTCCATCGGAGATGTAGAGAGCGGCCTTGGTCTGGTTCACGCCGCTGCCGCGGGCTGCGGGGAAAAGGCGCCGGACCAGGAAGACGGCCAGCAGCGCTCCAGCCGGGGGACAGAGCAGACGTCCGTAGCGCAGCCGCTGGGAGATAGCGCCGACCGAATACCAGCTCAGAAAATCCATGCTGATGTGGAAGCAGACGATCAGCATTCCAGCGAAAATTCCGATCAGGATGGAGAGCAGCAGGAAGCGCTGTGTCTCACTCATCATGAGCGGGAAGCTCCATTTGCCGATCCGCCCGGTGAACATCTACCTGGACACCTTCGCCATCACCAGAGACAGGGCCTCGTCGGAGCGTGCTGCCGTGGGGCAGCGGCTTTCCCAGGACTTCCACATATCCTGCGCGGTGTTCAAAACCTTGAGCGCATCCTCTTCGCTACGGCGCCGGGAGGTGGCCTTCAGCAGCGCGTCTGCGGCCTCGGAGAGATCCGAGGGACCCTGCGCGTTCGCCGCGCCGTTCGAGGTCAGGCAGTCGTCGAGGCCGGTCCGGTTGCGCAGCAGGAGATCGCGCGCGCGCTCGTAGCGCTGCCGGGAGGACAGCTTGGGCAAGGTCGGATCGAGCGAGACGATTTCGTCGCACTCTGCAGCCCGCTTGCGAGCCGCCTCATCTTTGGCGTTCCAGCGCAGAGCCCGATGAAACGAATTGCGCGCCGAGAGATAGTCTCCCAGGAGAAACTGAGTCTCGCCCAACCCGTGCCAGGCCGCCGCGTCATTGGGAGAATTATTTACAATGCTCTGAAAAATATCGGCGGCGTTGCGGGGAGCGCCATTGGCCAGCACCAGGTTCGCGATCCGCCTCTGGGTATCGGGATCATCCGGCGCATCGCCAGCCAATTCGAGAAGCTCCGCCAGGGCCTCCTTCTTGCGGCCATGATTGGAGAGCAGATCGACCAGCTCAAAGCGTGCCTGGATGCGATTCTGCTCGGGTTGATCCGGCCAGAAACCGAAGATGGCGCGATGGTAGTGCAGTACGGCGTCGTCCCATTTACGCTGCCTGACGGCGATGCGAGCCATGGCCAGATTCACCACTCCGTTGGTCGGGTCCATTTCTCTCAGTTCGCCCAGATGCGCTTCGGCTTCATCCAGGCGGCCCAGATCCATCAGAGCCAGGGCCAGTGCCAGGCGGAACTTGGGATCGCCGGGAGTGAAGGAGAGCGCCGCCCGGTACTGTTCCGCGGCCTCTTCGTTGTCGCCTTGCCGCGAGGCTCGATTGCCCCGCTGGAAATGGTCCTCGGCGCGATCATAGCGGCCCGTCTTCCAGGCGCGCACCACGAAGCTGGTCGTCGTCCAGAGAATGGTCATGCTGATCAACACTACCAGTATGGCTCTCCGAGTGGTCCCCGCCACCATCTCTTCCCAGGATAGTAAAGCCAGCAGATCGATGGCTACTTGTAGCGACTCGCGAAGATATCGAAACCGGTCAGACCTGGGCATGCTCCTAGCAACACCTGGCGCGGGCGTATTTCGCGCGCAGGCGCTCCTCCGAGAAGCGGCGCCATTCTTCTCCGGAGTGCGCGCGGCCGTGAGCGGCCAAGTGGCGCTGGTAGGCGTTTTCATCCGCCAACTCGCGCAGCAGGGCCAGCACGAGGCCGGCGAAATCGCGCAGCCGCCTCATATCTCCTCCGCGTGCAGGCGAGACGGCACGAAGGGAGCTTCCCGCACGGTTGCTTCCCGCTTGCCGAGCAGGATGCCGATCCAGAGGCGCACCGAATCGACCAGGATCATGCTCACCAGTACCAGGAAGATGCCGCACAGAGCGGCATCGAGGCGCGCATTGAAGATCAGCGCCTGCGTCTCGGCGACTTTAGCGGCGGTCATGGTGCCGGCCGCCAGCAGAGCCTCCAACCGGTCGGCCTGCGCCAGAAATCCGACCGCGGGAAGCGGAGAGAAAATCTTTTGCCAGGCCGCGGTAAAGGTCACCAGCACCAGCCAGGACAAGGGGATCAGCGGTACCCACATGTATTTCGCGCCGTGCATTTTAATCAGGATGGTGGTGGCAACGCACAGGGCGATGGCCGCGAGCAACTGGTTGGCGATGCCAAAGAGCGGCCAAAGCGAATTGATGCCGCCCAGGGGATCGAGCACACCCTGGTAGAGAAAATAGCCCCAGGCTGCCACGATAGCAGCGCTGGTCAGGATCACGCCGGGCATCCAACTGGTGCGGCCCAGCGGCTTCCAGACGTGCCCCAGCAGGTCCTGCATCATGAAGCGGCCCACGCGCGTGCCGGCATCGATGATGGTCAGGATGAACAACGCCTCAAACATGATGGCGAAGTGATACCAGAAGCTGATCATGGCCTGTCCGCTGCCGGTGCGGGCGAAGATGTGGGCCATCCCCAGTGCCAGCGAGGGAGCCCCGCCAGTGCGATAGAAGAGCGTGTGTTCGCCGACGCTGCGCGCCAAACTCTCCATATCGGCCACCGAGACGGGGAATCCCCAGCCGGTGATGGTGGCGACCGCCGCCGCCGGGGTCGCGCCGACGATCCCGGCCGGCGAGTTCACCGCAAAGTAGACGCCGGGCTGCAGGAC
>CAZMRK010000197.1:0-4939 GCA_964568355.1 uncultured Solibacteraceae bacterium
CCCGTAACGATACCGGCCCCGATGGTCAGGCCCCCACGCACCAGCGGGCTTTCCACGGCTCGCGCCAAAGCCCGCTCGGTGAGTAGAGTTGGAGACTGTGGATGAGTTTTCAGTCAGGCCTCGGTGGCGCATGGACCGGCGCCACACGGTGTTCTGGCAGAAATCCGCCGGCTTACGCCCCCTTGGCATGCGCGGTATTCACCGCGGCCAGCGCCGCTTCGTAATTCGGAAAATCCGCTACCTCTTTCACATACTCCACATACCGGATCTTGTTTTCAGGATCCACCACAAAAATCGCGCGGCTCTCAATACGCAACTCTTTGATCAGCGTGCCGTAATGGGAACCGAACGAGGCGTCCCTGTGATCGGAAAGCATCTTGACCTTGTCCACGCCGAAAGCGCCGCACCAGCGCTTCTGCGCAAACGGCAGGTCCATGCTGACGGTCAGGATGTCCACATTGGCCAGTTTGGCGGCCTCTTCGTTAAAGCGCTTGGTCTGAGCGTCGCAGACCGGAGTATCCAGCGACGGCACGACGCTGATGATGCGCACATTCCTGCCGGTGTCGGCCAAGGTAACCGTCTTCAGACCGTTGTCCACCAGGGTAAAATCCGGCGCCGGATCGCCTACCTTGAGCTCGGGTCCGACGAGTGTGAGGGGGTTGCCTCTCAGAGTAGTTGCTCCTGCTCTTTCCATTTGTTCTCCTCCTGAATCGTGTTGGCTGTGGTCGTTCTGGTGAAGTTTTTATTGTAACAACCGATCGAACTGGGCCGGATCATTCGTAGGTAGCTGACAGGTGTAGTTTTCGCACACATATGCCGTGGCCGATCCATCGATCGCGGTCATGGTTTCCACCACAGGCAGCAGGCCCGCCAGCGCCTCCCGTGTCTCCGGCGTGTCTACCAGCAGCACGATGTGTTCGGGCAGGAACCGGGCGCGGAGGCGGTTGAGCAGCGCTCGCATCCCAGGTGTGTCCCGGACCCCGGCGAGGATAATCTGCTTCGGCCTGGCGAGTTGGTACGCATACGCCACCAGCATCTGTGGAACACCCACGGGGCTGGCGGTGAGCCGCGGCGCAAAGGCCTCCAGCGCCTTGCGGGCCGATTCGCGAAAATCCTCGCGGCTGGTGAGTTGGGCCAGGCGCAGCAGGTTCAGCGCCGCTATCGAATTTCCGGAAGGCTCGGCGCCGTCATAATCCTCTTTGATCCGCATGACCAGGCTCGAATCCCCGGCGTTGGTGCTGAAGAATGCCCCCAGAGCCGGATCTTCAAACAGTTCCCGTATCCTCTCGCTGAGGCGAATGGCCAGGCTGAGATGCCGCGGGTCGAAGTCCGCCTCATAGAGGTCCAGCAGCGCCTGCGTGAAGAAGGCGTAATCATCCAGGAATCCCTCGATGGCCGCATCACCTGCCCGGTAGCGCCTGAGCAGGACGCCGCGATCGGCCTGATACATGCGGTTTTCGAGAAATGCCGCGGAGCGCCGCGCCGCCTCCACATACCTCGGCTCTCCCAGAATTGCCCCGCCTTTGGCAAATGCCGAAATCATCAGACCGTTCCAGGCCGAGAGGACTTTATCGTCCAGATGCGGACGCACGCGCCTGGAGCGCGCCTCAAGCAAGATCTGTTCCGCCCGCTGGAGCGCGGTCCTCACCTCCTCCAGCGGCTTTTCGAAATGCTGCGCGGTTTCTTCCACCGAATGCGCCTGATAGAGGATGTTCTTTCCGGTGAACTCCTGATGCGGATCCTCGATCACGTTGCCATGCTCCCCTACGCCGTAGCGATAGCAGAACCAGGGAGCCGCCGGCACCCCTATCAGGACTTCGATTTCTTTCCTCGTCCAGATATAGAACGCACCTTCGCCCTTGATGCCCGGCTCAGCCGGATCGATCACGCTGTCCGCGTCCTCGGCCGAATAGAAACCGCCCTCCGGATCCAGCATGTCGCGCAGAACGTACTCGAAGACCCGCCGCGCGGTTGCGGCATAACGCTCCTGGTGCGTGATCTGATACGCCTCTACGTAGGAAATGGCCAGTTGCGCCTGGTCGTAGAGCATCTTCTCGAAGTGGGGCACGAACCAGCGCCGGTCCACGGAGTAGCGATGGAAGCCGCCCCCAATCTGATCATGCATGCCGCCCTTTTCCATGGCGTCGAGAGTGGCCAGCACCATTTCCAGGGCCTCGCGGTTCCCGGTGCGCGCATAGTAGCGCAGCAGGAAATTGAGAGCCACGGGGCGCGGGAACTTGGGAGCTTCACCGAAGCCCGCGTGCTGCGTGTCAAAAGTACGGCGAAATACCTGGAACCCGCTGTCGAGCACTTCCGGGTGGAGCCCCAGCAGCGATCCCGGCTGCGCGGGAGCCACCTGCGCCTGCTTCTGTAGCTGCTCCACGATGTCCGCGCTCGATTCCACGATCTTGTCGCGTTCCTGCCGCCAGGCCTCGTGGATGCGTTCCAGCATGCGTGGAAATCCCGCCCGGCCATAGCGATCCTCCGGGGGGAAATAGGTTCCGCCGAAGAACGGTTTCAGATCCGGCGTGAGCCAGACCGACATGGGCCATCCGCCCCCGCCGGTGGTCGCCTGGACAAAGGTCATGTAGATCCGGTCCACGTCCGGGCGCTCTTCCCGATCCACTTTGATCGAAACGAAATGCCGGTTCAGAATCCCGGCAATCGATTCGTTTTCGAACGATTCCCGCTCCATCACGTGGCACCAGTGGCAGGTAGAATAGCCGATCGAGAGAAAGATGGGTTTGTCCTCGCGCCGGGCTTTCTCGAACGCCTCCGGACCCCAGGCGTGCCAATCCACGGGATTATGAGCGTGTTGCAGCAGATACGGACTTTTCTCGTTGGCGAGATGATTGGTGTGCATGAGATTCCAAGTCTTGTGGGGCCGACTTCAGCCGGCAAACCCGGCGCCGATTCAAACCGGCGCGCAGGCTAAAGCCTACCCCACTTTAGGTGGTGAGGCTTTGAAAAAAACTTTTTTGCCGCGAGTTGCTATGCGGTCAGACCCATCCGTACCGGCGGCAGATAGTGCTCGTCTCTGAGATGATCCAAAACCTTCCGAAGCTTCTGGCGCGCCTCCGCCGGCATGGGGCCTACCGGTTTCCGGCATGGTCCAGCCGGATGGCCGGCCATCGCCATCGCCTCCTTCACCACCGCCGGGAACGTATGCAGCGCGAAGACCTGCCGCAGCGGATCCACCAGCGCCTGCAGCCTCTCGGCCTCTTCCTGCCGGCCCTCCCGATAGGCGTGGTACAAATCCACGAACAGCTTTGGCGCTACATTGGCACACGCCGTCACGGCACCCACGGCTCCCAGTTTCAAGGCCGGCAGGATCATGTGATCCCTTCCAATAAACACCGCAAATGTCCGGTCCCGCCCCAAAGCGGTCAGTTCCGGCATCTGTTCCAGTTTGCCGGTAGAGTCCTTCAATCCGATGAAGTTCGGACACTCGGCGGCAATACGCGCCAGCACACCGGGCTTCAACTCCACGCCAGTCCGCTCCGGGATATTGTAAGCCAGCACCGGGATCCGCACGGCACGGCAGACTTCCTGGTAGTGCTCTGCCAATTCGTCATCGGACGGATGCACGTAATAGGGCGTAATCACGACCGCATAGTCGATGCCCTCAGCCTCGGCCTGCTGGGCCAACCGCACGGTCTGCCGCGTGGTCACCGCCCCCACATTGCCATAGACCGCCACGCGTCCCGCCACATACTGGCGGCAGAAGCGCAGCGCCACCACGCGCTCTTCTTCCTCCAGGGAAAAGAACTCTCCCTGGCCGCCGCCCACCAGCACGCCATCCACGCCGCTGGTGACCATCAGGTCGATGATGTCTTGCCAGGCGGAGAAGTCGATCCTTTCATCCTGGCGAAACGGCGTCACCAGGGCGGGAACGATCCCCTGAGGAGCTTGCTTTGGCACGCCCCTATCTTAGCTCTCTGCAGAAATCTGCAACAGGCCATCCTCCTGCCACTGGGCGCCGCCTTACAATGGCACAGAGGAGCTCATACTTGATGACCTTTTTCCAGGAGCATCGGGCCGATTATCTGGAAGGCTTGAAGACTTTCCTACGGATTCCGAGCATCAGCACGCTCTCCGAGCATCAGCCGGATATCCAGCGCGCCGCCGAATTCGTACGTGACGAACTGCGCGCGGCGGGGTTGACCGCCGAACTGCTGGTGGACAGCGGCAATCCGCTGGTCTATGCCGAGTGGCTGGGAGCGCCGGGAAAGCCCACGATCCTGTTTTACGGACACTATGACGTGCAGCCACCCGATCCGCTCGACGAGTGGAAATCGCCGCCATTCGAGCCCGAAGTGCGCGGCAACGACATCTTTGCCCGCGGCTCCTCCGACGACAAGGGTCAAACCTACATCCTCCTCAAGGCCGTCGAAGGCCTGCTGAAGACCCACGGCCGTCTTCCGGTCAACGTAAAGTTCCTGATCGAAGGGGAAGAGGAGACCGGCGGCGAGCACATTGAACGCTATGTCGCCTCCAAGCCCGCCCGGCTCCAGGCCGATGCGGCGGTGATCTGCGATACGGAAATGTTCGCCCCCGAGCTGCCGACCATCTGCGTAGGGCTGCGCGGCATCGTCTATGCGGAACTGCATGTTCAGGGCGCCGGGCATGATCTGCATTCCGGCGTTTACGGCGGAGCCGCCCCTAATCCGTTGCAGGCGGTGGCCGAGATTCTGTGCGCCCTCAAAGATCGCGACGGGCACATTCACGTTCCCGGCTTTTACGACCGGGTGGTGCCCCCCAGTTCCAAGGAGCGCGAAGCCTGGACCAGTCTGCCCTTCAACGAGAAAGAATATACAGAGAAGGAAATGGAAGCCCGCGAACTGGTGGGCGAGCCCGGCGTGCCGCTGTTCGAGCGTCTTTGGGCGCGGCCGACTTTTGAAGTTCACGGCATTCGCGGCGGTTTTACCGGTGAGGGCGC
>CAZMRK010000198.1:0-4825 GCA_964568355.1 uncultured Solibacteraceae bacterium
GAAGCGGGATTCCCAGGGTTTGTTCGCGGCCGGCACGTATTCTCTTGCGTTGCCTTCCATGGCCACCACGCCGGGGACGTGGGAGGCCAGGCCGGCGGACTGGATGAAGGCCGCTCCCGGGCAGGTCAGATCCTGCACGCACAGAAACATCTTGTACTTGCTCGCGGCTGCCGCCATGAGCATTTCCTGGCTCTGTTGTTTGCAGGCCTTCAGCGCCACTCCGGTGTAACCCATCTCGCGCGCCAGCATGAGCGCTTCCAGATCGGTCAGCGATTCATCGATCACTACCGGACGAAGCTTCGCGGCCTGCTGCATATTGTTCGACCGGTCAGCCTTCAGATCGCGGGCGGTGGGCTGCTCGACGTACTGGATGCGATCAAAGCCGGCAGGCGTCTTCTCCTTGAGGCGGCGCAGGAACTCCAGCAGGTACTCGACGTTGGGACAACCCTCGTTGAAATCGAGCGAGTAGCGCCACTGGCTCACCTTCCGCTGGCGCTGGGTCTCGGTGGCGGCCCGATCGATACGCACCACGCGATCCAGGTCGGCCGGCAGGTTATTGCCGTTCAGCTGGATTTTGAGATGCGTGATGCCGTTGTAGCGGATCCATTCGGGCAGCGTTTCAGGCAGGCCGTCCCCGACGCGCCGGCGGATATCGGACTCGAAGATGGGATCGGAGGCGCCTACGGAGTGGTATAAAAAGGTTCGCGGGCGCGGCTCGCGGCTGATATACTGCTCCAGATTCTCGCCTTTGAAGTCGGGCGTGAGATAGTGGGCCAGATCGTGGTGAACGAAGTCGGGGCCGTAGGTCTGGTAGCAGTTGCGGTTGTGCAGTTTGCCGTAGGCGTCATGGATCGCGGCATCGAACGGAGCGGCGGTGACCATGGTACAAAGTTTGGGAATGGGCTCGTCCAGCTTCTGTTCGCGGGAGACTTCGGCGGCCGCCTTCAGGTATTCCGGACCGAGGGCCACGTTGATGTCGATGGGATGACCGTACTCGCGCCAGGCGCCGGTGATTTTGGCGATGCGTCCGGCCAGGCTCTTCATGGCCGCCAGGGTGCGGTCGTAGGACATGGTCTTGGAGGGGAAGGCCCACACATTGCCCATGGTCATGGAGCCGAAGCCTTTGGCGGTACGGCCTCCGGGGCCTCGCACCACGCTGTGCACGTTGAGCAGGGTCACGCGGTCGACGCTGTGCCCGCCGAACATGTACGGTGCGCGGTAGAGGTAGTCCTCGTATTCGAAGCGGATCTCTTCGATGCGGATATCGCTCGAATGCGGCGAGCCAAGACATGCGGGAAAGCTCATAGCCGATGCGCCAAGGAAAGTGCGACGGGTCAAGCGTGTCATCTGATGTACTTCTGAGGGTACTACAGGGGGAGGGAGAGCGATGCAGGCGAAGATATTCGGGAGCATGCGAACGGGGGCGCTGGCGCTCCTGGCGGTTCTGGCAGGCTGCCATAAGGCAGAACCGCCCTATTCGATCCAGGAGGCGGTGAAGACCATACGGATCGCGCCCGGCTTCCGGATCGAGCCGTTTGCCAGCGAGCCGGACGTGCTTTCTCCCGCGGCCATGGAGTGGGACGAAAACGGGCGCATCTACGTGGTAGAGGACCGCGCCTATCCGCTGAACACCGAGGGCAAGCTGGGACAGGTGGCCCTGCTCGAAGACACGAACGGCGACGGCGTTCCGGATCACAGCACGGTATTCGCCGATCACTTGACCATGCCGACCGGCGTGATGCGCTGGAAGAAGGGCATCCTGGTAACCGATGCGCCGGACGTCATCTATTTCGAAGACACCAACGGTGACGGCAAGGCAGACGTGCGGCGCGTAGTCCTGACGGGATTTGCGGCCACCAATCCGCAGCACACCGTGAACGGGCCTGTCTACAGCCTGGACAACTGGATCTACCTGGCCCACGAGAATGCCGCCACGGCGATCATTTACAAGGACAAGTTTGGCGACCGGGGGACGGACATCCGCATGCCGGACCGGCCCGACGTGGCGCCGCTGACCGAACATGCGCGCAACGTGCGCTTCCGCCCGGACACCGGCCAACTGGAGGTGCTGGCCGGCAGTTCCCAGTTCGGGCATGCTTTCGACGACTTCGGGCACCACTTCACGATCAACAACTCCAACCACGTGCGGCAGGAGATGCTGGCGGAGCGTTACCTGCAGCGCAATCCCGATCTGCCGGTGGCGGCAGTGATGACCAACATTTCCGACCACGGGTCGGCGGCCAAGGTGTTTCCGATCACGCTGCATCCGCGGTTCGAGCTGCTCACGGATGTGGGGCAGTTCACATCTGCCTGCAGCATCACCTGGTATCGCGGATCGTTTTTCGAGGCGGAGCCGGCGCACAACCTGGTGCACCGCGACCTGGTCTCGCCGCAAGGAGCGAGCTTCGCCGCCAGGCGCGACCGGGAGGGCGTGGAGTTTCTGGCGTCCACCGATGCGTGGTTCCGGCCTGTGGGCTTTTACGTCGGTCCGGACGGCGCGCTCTATCTGCTGGATTTCTACCGCATGATGATTGAGCATCCGGAGTGGATGTCGACCGAGGCCCAGAAGTCGGCGGATCTGACGAAGGGCATAGACCGCGGGCGCATCTATCGCATTACGCCGGATGGAGGTCTGCCGCCGGCGAAGAACATCCGGCTGGGCAGCGCGTCGAACGCGGAGCTGGTGAAAGAGCTCGCCAACCCGAACGTGTGGTGGAGGCGCACGGCGCAGCGGCTGCTGGTGGATCGCAAGGCTGTGGACCAGGTGGCGGAGTTGGAGCGGATGGCGGCAGGTCCGGCGGTGCTGGGACGGCTGCACGCGCTGTGGACGCTCGAAGGCCTGGGCAAACTGGAGACTGCGCAGATCGAAAAGGCACTGGGCGATAGTGAGCCGGGTATCCGCGAGAACGCGATTGTCCTGGCGGAGAGCCGCCTGGGGAGCGCGCCGCCGCTGGCGGCGAAGCTCCTGCAGATGACCGGCGACGGCGACGCCAAGGTGCGCTATCAACTGCTGGCAACGCTGGGGAACCTGCACACGCCGGCTGCGACGGCCGCGCGGGAGAGCCTGCTGGCGCGCGACCTGGAGGATCGCTGGTTCCAGCTTGCGGCGCTGAGCGCGGGGTCCGGCGAAGCGGCGCGGATGTACGCGGGCGTGGCGGGCGGGAAGCAGACGCCCGGGCGTGAACACCTGGTGCGAACTGTCAGCGCGGTGATCGGCACGCGGCAGAAACCGGCTGAGGTGCAGGACGTTCTGCGCAAGGTGGCATCGGCCCAGTCGGCGGACGCGGAATGGTGGCGCATCGCCAGCCTGGATGGACTGGCGGCGGGAATGCGCATGCATCACGGCGGGGTGAGCCCGGCGGGGCAGATGCTGCTGCTGAAACTGTTCGAAAGCCGGGAAGTTCCGGTGCGCCGGGCGGCCCTGCGGCTTCTGCAGGTGTCCGGGTTGCCGCAAGGTCCGCCGGCCGCGGCGGCGCTGGCCCGGGCGGTGAAAGTGGCGGCGGACCCGCAGCAGGATGCGGACCTGCGCGCGGACGAACTGAGCCTGCTGGCCCTGGCGGATCCTCAGGCGCAGAAGGCGCTGCTCGAAAAACTGATCGACCCGCACCAACCGGAGCAGGTGGAAGCCGCGGCCGTGCGGGCCTACGGCAGGATCTCGGGGATCGAGCCGGCTGTATTCCTGTTGAAGAACTGGCGCGAGATGACGGCGGAGGTGCGCGCGCAGGCCGGCGACGCGATGTTTCTGGAACCGCAGCGTCTCCAGATGCTGGTGAGTTCGCTCAAGGATGGTAGCGTGCAGCCGTGGACGCTGGCGTTCAGCCACCGGCGGCGGTTGATCATGGCCGCCGATCCGCAGATTCGCAATGCCGCGCGGCCGCTGCTGGAGCAGAGCGCGTCGGATCGGGAGGCGGTAGTGAAGCGCTACCAGCCCGCGGTCGAGCAGGGCGGCGATGCGGCCCGCGGCCGGCAAGTCTTCCGGTCGGCGTGCGCGAAGTGCCATCGGCTGGAGGGCTACGGCGCGGAGGTGGGGCCGGACTTGCTCACGGTGCGGAACCAGCCCAGGCAGTCGCTGCTGCGCGACGTGCTGATTCCGAGCGAATCGATCGCGCAGGGATATGAGGCTTACGTCATCGAGACATCGGGCGGCACAATCGATGGCGTGATCGGCCAGCAGACGCCGACGACGATTACCCTGAAGCACGAGGACGGCAAGGAGGATGTGATCCAGCGGAAGGATATCAGGAACCTGTACATCACGAATCTTTCCGCAATGCCGGGAGATTTGGAGAAGCAGGTGAATCCGGGTCAGATGGCGGATCTGCTGGAGTACGTGAAGACGGTGCAGTGAGGAAAGAAAAAGCAACCGCCGATTCACGCGGATCGACGCCGATATGAAACGAAGCCGCAAACCGGGGACTGGCATGAATTTCGCCGCATCTGCGAAATTCGTTGCCTGTCCCCGCTTTGCCCAACACTAGGGCTTGGGCGATTTTTGGTAGATGCGGACGTAGTCGACTTCGAAGCGGGCGGGGAATTCGGTGGAGGAGGGATCGCCTCCCGCGGTGCCTCCGATGGCCAGGTTCAGCAGGATGGAGTGGGCTTGGCGGAAGCCGTTGGTCCCATCGGGATTGGCGGTCTGGTTCAGGTCGGAGTCGTTGAGCACCTCACCGTCGACGGAGATCACCGCCCGGTTTTCATCCCAGTCCATGCGCCAGACGTGGAATTTCTTCGACCATTCCGGATCGGAGAAGGAGGCGATGGGCTTGCGTTTCGTGATGGAGTCCGTGCGATCCTGGCCCTTGCCCTGCCAGATCAGGTTGGCGAG
>CAZMRK010000199.1:0-3040 GCA_964568355.1 uncultured Solibacteraceae bacterium
CTTCCTGCCCACTCCGGAGTGGGATAAAGAGCGCTCACACGACCGTCTCTGGAGCTAACTCCAGCCTCTTCGCCGCTAGCATTTTAGTGGCTCAGGCATCCGCGTGTGCGATAATTTCTAGCACAGGGATGCTCATGAAGCTCAAACGCTATTTGTGTGTGTCAATTTTGGTGTGCGCCATCTTCCTTGGCGGCTGTTCCAGGAAATACGCCGATGCCGGCCCCCTATCCGCTCCGGATTCTCTCAAGGCTATGCACTTCAGCGAGGATTTTCATGCCGAGCTGTTTCTCAGCGAGCCGCAAGTGGAAAGCCCGGTCGAGATGGCTTGGGATGAAAACGGCAAACTGTACGTCGCCGAGATGCTGGATTATCCCTCGGACCCGCCTCCCGGAACGCCGGCCCGCTCGCGCATTCGCCTGCTGGAGGACGCCGATGGGGACGGCAAGTACGAAAAGGAGACCGTATTCGCGGACCATGTCCTGCAGGTCAGCGGGCTGATGCCCTGGAAGGGCGGCCTGCTGGTCACCAGCGCGCCGGACATTTTCTTTATGCAGGACACCGATGGCGACGGGAAGGCGGACGTTCGCCGTGTGCTGTTCCACGGCTTCACGCTGGTCGACCCGGAAGGACGTATCACCAATCTGCGCCTGGGCGTCGATAACTGGATCTACGCGGCCAATAGCGGCTCCGACGGCAAAATCACCCAGCCCGAGCATCCCGAACGGCCCGCTATCCTGGTGCGCGGCGCGGATTTCCGATTCCGGCCCGATCGCAATCTGGCCGAGCCGGCTTCCGGGCCTACGCAGTTCGGCATGGCCATGGACGACTGGGGCAATCGCTTCATCTCGCAGAACACGGTGCACATTCGCAACGTGGTCGTGCCCATGCAATATCTGATCCGCGCGCCTCTGCTCGAGGTCTCCGCCGTCTCCCAGGACATCTCCGATCACGGCCGCCCCGAAGTACGCATCTTCCCCCTTACCAAGCCGCAGCAGTGGCGCCAGGAGCGTACCCGCATCCGACAGCAGCGCTACAACGAAAACAAACTCAATCGCACCGAACAGGTGGGCGGCTTCTTCACCGCGGCCACCGGCGGAACCGCTTACACCGGCGACGCCTGGCCGCAGGAATACCGCAACAACATCTTTACCGGAGATGTGAGCGCCAACCTCATCCATCGCGATATCCTGTCACCCGACGGCGTGACGTTCTCCGCTCACCGCGCCAAGGATGGGGTGGAGTTCATCGCCTCCACCGATGTCTGGTTCCGCCCGTGCAATTTCGCCAACGCGCCGGACGGCAACCTCTACATGACTGATATCTATCGCGAGTTCATCGAAACGCCCGTTTCCATCCCGGAAGAGATCAAAAAGAACATGGATTTCTATGCGGGCGCCAACATGGGCCGCATCTGGCGCATCGTTTCCAACCATCCTCTGCGCCAGGGCAATCTGCATCCGCAGTTGGGTAAGGCTTCGACCGCGGAACTGGTACAACTGCTGGCCAGCACCAACGGCTGGCACCAGACTACCGCGCAGCGCCTGCTGGCCGACCGCCAGGACCACACCGCCGTGCCCCTGCTCCAGGAGATGGCGGCCAAGAACGCAAATCCGGTGGCCCGCGTCCGCGCGCTCTGGACACTCGAAGCGTTGAACGCGGCGGAGCCGGCGCTCGTGCTCCAGTTGCTCAAGGATTCGGATGCACACGTGCGAGCCCATGCGATCCGCGTGGCGGAAGAGGTCGCCTCAAAGTCCAAGCCGGTCGCCGATCAACTGCGCGCCATGGTTCAGGATCCCGAGCCGCGCGTTCAGTTCCAACTGGCGCTTTCCCTGGGTCAGTTGAACGACCGCAGCATACTCGAACCGCTGGCCCGGCTCGCGCTGGCCCACCAGGACGATCGCTGGTTCCGTACCGCCATCCTGAGCTCAGCCGCCGATTCCGCAGAGCCCTTCTTCCAGATCCTGACGGCCCGCAAGTTCTCCGACGCGCCGTTCCTCACCGAACTGGCTTCCATGATCGGCGCCAAGCACGATCCGGCGGAATTGGCGCGTTTCTTCCAGGCGCGGGGCCGGCTTTCGGATCCGCTCTGGGCCGCCTCGCTCACGGGCCTCGGCAAGGGGCTCAAACTCGGCACGGCCCGCAGACTGCGTGTACCGGCGGCGGAAGCGGCATTGGAAAAATCGCTGAACAGCTCTTCCCCGGACGTGCAGGCCGCCGCCTGGGAGGCCTCCCGCTATTTCGATCTGCCGGGACTGCTGCGCCGCGTCAGCGCGGACGTCTTAGCCGCCAACCTGCCGATCGAGCGGCGGGTACTGGCCGTGCGCGCCCTGCGCGGCGGCAGCTTTTCGACCACGGCGCCGCTGATCACGCGTCTGCTCGCCACCCATCCCCAGTCCGAATTGCAGTCCGCTGCCGTCGACACTCTCTCGTCATATGACGACCAGGCAGTCGGGCCGATGCTGCTCGACAACTGGAAGACCTTCGCCCCGGAGGCCCGCAAGAAGACCGTTGACGCCTTGCTCAATCACAAGGAGCGCGTTCCCATGCTGCTCAAGGCGCTTCGTGACAGGCAGATCGAATCGTCCTTCCTCGACCTGCCACAGCGCGCGCGGCTCATCAGCAACCCCGACGCCACAGTTGCCAAAGAGGCCCGGCAGCTTATCCAGAGCGACACTTCCGAGCGCGCCAAGGTGGTCGCCTCCTATCAGGACGCGGTCAAACTGAACGGCAACGTGGATCACGGCAAGGCAGTCTTCGACGAGAATTGCGCCAAGTGTCACATGCCGCGCAAGCAAGGCGGCCGCGTCGGTCCGGATCTTTCCGGCGTCAACAACAAGACCAAAGAGGAGTTGATCAACTCCATTCTGAACCCCAGCGCCGCCATTGAGCCGCGCTTTACCAACTACATGGTCACCACCAAGGACGGCCGGATGTACGACGGCGTGATCGCGAACGAAACTCCCGGCGCCATCACCCTGCGCAGCGGCGATACCGGCGACGAAACCATCCTGCGCAAGAACATCACCGATGTGCGGGCTTC
>CAZMRK010000200.1:0-5043 GCA_964568355.1 uncultured Solibacteraceae bacterium
TAAGCGCCGCGCTGCCCCGTACCGGCATACACGTGAACATGGATATCGATAAGGCCCGGAGTCACATAGAGGCCCGAGACGTTCACCACCTTATGAGCTTTCGACGCGGGGATGTCGGCTGCCACCGCGGCGATCTTTCCGCCCTGAATGGCTACGTCGCGGACCGCGCTCAGGTGATTCTTTCCATCAATGACGTGGCCGCCTTTGAGCAAAAGATCGTAAGGGCCCTGAGCAAAAGCGGCGCAGGCCAAGACCAGACAGAGGGATAATTTCATGCGGACATTTTACACTGCCCGGGCAGGGCCGCAACTACTGCAATGGGGTGTAAGGGAGCGGACTTTAGAGCACGCGGCTGCGCAAAAAATTCCAGGCGGTTTCCACGATCCCGCCAAGCTCGGTATAGCACGGACTCCACCCCAGCGTGCGGCGCAGTTTGTCCGCATTGGCTACCAAAGCGGCCGGATCGCCGTCACGCCGCGGCCCGATCTGGAAAGGCACCTTTTTTCCGGTGACCTGCTCCACCGCCTGGATCACCTGCTTTACCGAAAAACCCTGCCCCGTGCCGACGTTGTACTGGCCGGAAGGCCCCCCGGCGATCAGCGCATCCACCGCGCGAATATGTGCCTCCGCCAGATCCTGCACGTGAATATAGTCGCGGATGCAGGTGCCGTCCGGCGTATCGTAATCGTCGCCGAAGATGGTGACCGGTTTCCCCGTGACCACCGCCCGCAGCAGCAGCGGGATCAGGTGGGTCTCGGGTTCATGCTCCTCACCGAGTTCGCCCTCCGGGTCGGCCCCGGACGCATTGAAGTACCGCAGGGCCACGCTGTGCAGCCCGTGGATCTGGTCGAACCAGTGCAGCATCCGCTCCACCATCACCTTGGACTCGCCATAGGCATTTACCGGCTGGATCGGGAACTCCTCCAGGATCGGCGTGGCGTGCGGCATTCCGTATACCGCGGCGGTGGATGAGAAAACCAGCCGCTTCACCCCGGCGCGCAGCATCGCCGTCAGCAGAGAGAGCGAGCCCCCCGTGTTGTTGGCGAAATAGACCTCCGGAACGCGCATCGATTCGCCCACCGCGATATAGGCCGCGAAATGAATCACGGCTGCCGGACGCACTTCCTCCAGCACGGCGGTGACCGCGGCCGTATCCGCCAGGTCGATCTGGTGGAACGGCGTGTCCCGCACGTTGTGCCGGTAGCCGTGCGAAAGGTTGTCCACCACCGTCACGGCGTAGCCGCGCTTCCGCAGCAGTTTGACGGTGTGGGAACCGATGTATCCGGCGCCGCCGGTCACTAGAATGGACGAGGGAGTCACGGTGTTTGCGAGGTCCAAGAACCGATTGTAGTAGCATGGCAAGTCTATGCCAAATGGAGCGGAACTGTTTGTCGATGCCTTGCAGAAGCTGGGAATCGATCGGATCTTCACCCTGGTCGGAGATCATTTGAATGAAGTGCTGTCGGTTGCCGGGCGCGCGGGGATCCAGATCATCGATATGCGGCATGAATCCGGCGTGACTCACGCCGCCGACGCCTGGGCCAGAACCACGCGCAAGCCCTCCGTTTCGCTGGTGACCGGAGGACCGGGCCATACCAACTCGCTGACCGGGATCGCCACCGCCTATCTGGCTGCCAGCCCGTTGATCGCCGTCAGCGGCAGCCGCGCCAGCGTGGTGGCCGAGCGGCAGGCCTTCCAGGATATCGACCAGGTAGGCATGACCCGCCCGGTCGTGAAATGGGCCGCCGAGCCCCCCAATGCCGCGCAAATCCCCTTCTATTTGGGCCGCGCTTACACCGAAGCCAATTCCGGACGCAAGGGGCCCGTGCACCTGACGATTCCGGTCGATCTGTTCCTGGCAAAAACCGAGACGCCGGCTGCGCTGCCGCTCCCGGTAGAGACCGCCGGCGGCGCTCTCGCGGAAGACTTGGAGAAGGCCGTGGAGTTGCTGCGTGCCGCCGAGCGCCCCGTGGTGATTGCCGGTAGCGGCGTCTGGTGGTCCGCCGCCGAGGCTGAACTGCAGGCCTTTATCGAGAAGACCTCGCTGCCGCTCTATACCATCACCATGGCCAAGGGAACCGTCTCCGACGAGCATCCCCTGTGCCTGGGCTATGCCGATCCAGCGCTGAATCATGCCGTCCATACGGCATTCCGGGAGGCCGACCTCTTTCTGGTGATCGGCAAGCGCATCGATTACCGCCTCGCGCTCGGCGGTCCGCGCCTCTTTCCGCCCGGTGCCCGGTTCATCCAGATCGACCTCCATCCTCAGGAACTGGGCATGAATCGCAAGCTGGAGCTCGGCATCTGCGCCGACGTGAAGCGGACTCTGTGCGGCCTGCTGCTGGCCGCCGGAGAAAAGCCCTGGGCGCCCCGCGCCGCCTGGCTCGACCGACTGCGCGGACTCCGCGCGGAATGGCAGCAGAAAGTGGAGACTTTGGCTCGCGACGAAGGCACTCCCCTGCATCCTGCCGCCTTCTACCGCGAGCTTCGAAAAGCCCTGCCGCCCAATGTCCTGTATTCCTGGGACGGCGGCGATTTCGCCCACTGGGGCCGCGTATCGCTGCCGGCGGTTCGCCCCGGCGCCTGGCTGCGCCTGGGACCGCTGGGGACCATCGGCTCGGCACTCCCCAATGCCATCGCGCTGCAATTGGCCCATCCCGATCAGCCTGTCGTCATGATCACCGGCGACGGCTCGCTGGGTTTCTATATCGCCGAGTTCGATACCGCCGTGCGCCATAACCTGCCCTTTGTCGTGATCGTCGGCAACGACGGCGGCTGGGGCCTGGAGCGGGAGCTGCAAGGCTTCGAGACCGGGGGGAAAACCGTCGCCTGCGAGCTTCGCCGCACCCGCTACGACATCGTGATGGAAGGCTTCGGCGGGAAAGGTGAAACCATCGATCGCCTGGACCAGGTGGCTCCGGCCGTCCGGCGGGCCTTCTCCGCCGGCGTGCCCTACTGCCTGAACGTCAACATTCGCGGGGTGCGGTCGCCGTTTACGGAATGGCAGATCAGCGGGAAGAAAAAGTAATCCGCCGGGCGAGGAGAACCGTCGCCCCGCCTGCCAGCGCCAGCACGAACGAAGCCGGTTCCGGTGTCTCGGAGACCGAAGTCGCCAGAACGCGATTGGTTACCGCGCCTACGTGCAGCGACCCTTGCGATGAGGAGAGCGAGGCCGAAAAATTCTGGGCCAGCGTATATCCGGGCAGCCCGATCTCCAGGTTGTCCCCCAGATTGCGGATGACCAGAACAGCGCCATCGCTCCGGGGCTCGAGCGCCCGGTCGCTGAAGAGCGTACCCGCCAGGTCAGGCGTGAGATCGATGCTGCCCATAATCACACTGACCGGTCCGGTGTAGCCGTAGCTGTTCCGGTACCCGGTTGCCAGCCCCAACGGCGTGCCTTGGTTCAACGGAGTCGAAACCCTGCCATCGGGCGACTCCAGGAACACGCCGAACCGGTATGCGGAGTCGCTCCAGGGCGGCAGCGCGCTGAGCAGGAACGAAATTTGCGTGGGGTAGGGAGAAGCCCCCGCGTCGCCCGCCATTCGCGCAAAATTCCAGATACCGATCGAGAAAGCCAGCGAACTGCCCTGCTCGAAGGTGACCTGATCCTCCGAGCTCACGTCAATGCGTGCGCCCTCCAGAGGCCTCAGCGCCATCGCCAGCAGAATCGTAAGCAGGAGCTGCCTCATACGCCGCACCCCAATTCTACGGCGGAAGGCCGCTGCCTGCGAGCAGCCCTGTACTGGACCGAGCTATCCCTATGAGGAGTATTCCCTTGGACAAAAAGGGCTTATCGCAGCAGCGTGAAACGGGGCGCCAAGCCGTCGTCGTCCGGCGGAACCGCCGGTTCGGAGACCGGTAACGCCTTGGAGGACAGGCTCGCAATCCCTTCGTCGGCCAGAACTTCCAATTCCAGGTCCGCTAGCGAAGGTTGGTCGGTCTTGGGCTTTGCTGCTGGCAGCACGAACTCGCCGCGTCCCCACCAGAGATCGGCATAGATCCAGACCTGCCCTTGCGGGGCGCCAGCCTGGTTGTCCGGCCCCAGATATTCGACCTGGTAGCTATTGGGCGGGTCGGATTCCTCCACCGAAGGCCGGACCGAGTACGGATCGATCCGCTCCCCTTCTTCCCGGATCTCGAAGTTCGTAGCCAGCAGGTGTGTTTCCTCCGCGGCCGGCAACGTGACCAGAAAACGCCGGTACCGGTCGCATACCTGCGGCGGGGAGATCTCGATCGATACCACCGGGCGGGAATCGTAATAGCGTTGGCGCTCGCGTAGAGCTTCCAGCGAACGCTCCGCCCTGGCGTGGACCATGGGGCTCGGATCTTGCACCATCCTTTCGACTTCCGGCAGGAATCGCAGATCGCCGCTGGCCGCCATCACCCAGGCCGCGGCCGCCCGGAACAACTCCTGCGAGTGCCGCGCCATGGAGAAAATCCGCCCGATCGACAGCGGATCGCCCAGCCGGTAGAGCCCCAACAGGGCATTGCCTTGAACCCGGTGATGCGGATCCTGGAGGCCCTCCAGCAGCACGTTCTGCACCCCGTTTCCCGTCATCCCCCAAAGCGCTTCGAGCGCATTGGCGCGAACCCGAGGATCGGGATGCCGCAGGCGATGGCTGACCCAGCGAGGCTCCTGGTGCAATTTGCTCAGCAGGGCCGCCGCTCGGGAACGCACATAGGTGTCCGGATGCTGTAGCAACTGGGTCAGAAACAGCGCGCCGAGATTGCCCCGCAGTACCGTGATGAGATCCAGTAAGCGAAGCGCCGACCCCCGCCCCTTGCCCGCAGCCGGCTTCCAGG
Source organism: uncultured Solibacteraceae bacterium (assembly GCA_964568355.1). Taxonomy (GTDB): domain Bacteria; phylum Acidobacteriota; class Terriglobia; order Bryobacterales; family Bryobacteraceae; genus JAJPJX01. Next base: position 4,804 of record CAZMRK010000200.1, read on the forward strand.
AGAACAACTGCTGGACCAGCATCCTTTCCAGCTTGGGCTCCTGCTGCCTGAGTTTGAGAGCCAGGTTCGAAGCCTGGGAGAGCGTAAACCGCTCCGGGTCGCATAATGCGCCAACCATCTTCTCCGTCGGGATCATGCTGAAAAATAAGATCGGCAGGGATCGCCGAATCATTAGGCCTAGAAGCGCCGGTAGACGATCGTATGCTGCGACCGCGCCACTTCCCGGTAAGGACCGAGCCA
>CAZMRK010000201.1:0-10408 GCA_964568355.1 uncultured Solibacteraceae bacterium
TCTCGGCGCCATGCGGCCGGAGCAGATCAAGAGCCAGGATGTCTTCCCCTATCCTGCCCTGCCCCATCCGCTGCAGACGAACGGAGGCCAGGTCTTTCCGAAGATGCAGATCGAGATGTTCCCCCGGCTGGAGCGCTTTGATGTGGACTTTGATATTCCCGACCCGTTCCTCCCTGAATTTCCGCCAGCCATTTTCCTGAGTAATCGGCCCGAGCTGGGCGATGTTTCCCAGGGCGAAGTCGTGTCCATCAACAACTATTACCGTCTCTTCAAAGCAATCCTGACACCTGTCCAGCTCGATGGACTACGCCTTTTGCTCACCCCCTTTCCGCAGGAGGAATTCAACCCAACCGACGACCGCAAGAGCCGCGACCCAAGTCTCGGTGTCGCCTGCCTGGACTGTCACGTCAACGGACACACTACGGGCCAGTTCCACCTGAATCCCGACATGAGGCCGCAAGAGCGCCGCTTCCGTCTTGATACCGTTAGTCTGCGAGGTTTGTTCAATCAGCAAATCCACGGCTCCAAGCGCAGCCTTCGCTCCGTCGAAGATTTTACGGAATTCGAGCAGCGCACCGCCTATTTCAACGGCGACGAGGTCCACGCCATCAAGAAGGGCATGAACATCCTGGACCGGATTCAGGTAAGCCATATGGCCCAGATGCAGAACATGTTCGACTTTCCTCCCGCGCCGAAACTCGATCCGGCAACCGGACGCCTGATTCACACCCTGGCCACGGAAAGCGAACTGCGCGGCGAGCAAGTCTTCTTCAACCAGGGGAAGTGCGGCAATTGCCATCCCGCGCCCTTCTATCTGGACAACCAGATGCACGACCTCCATCTGGAACGGTTTCTCCAGCACGAGCCGGGCGACGGCCCGATCAAAACCTTCACGTTGCGCGGAATCAAGGACAGTCCTCCGTACTTGCGCGACGGCCGCTGCCTGACGCTCGAAGACACGGTCGAGTTCTTCAACGTCGTACTCGAACTCAAGCTCACCGCAGCCCAGAAGAACGATCTTGTGGCATTTATGCGACAGCTATAGCAGATTGCCGGTGTGGCGCGCCTTACAAATCTCGCGGCACTGTAAAGTTTTGTGAACCGTGCGCCATTCCGTGCCATGCGTGCCCACAATGGGAGAGTGGAAACGTTGCATGGCGTCATGCAGTTCCTGTATCGCATGACGCAGGACCGCGCTATCGCCGAGCGGCTGACGTTCGAAGTAGCCGAACGCGCGGGAAAGACCCTGCTGGCGCGGAAGCCTGGACGCCGCATGACCATCGAGCTTTATCGCATCGCCTACAACGTCCTCCGCGGTACCGCCACGTCCGTCAACGGCCAGCCGGTCGGCCGCATCATGGCGACCCTCGAGGAGCGCGACCGGGCCGCTATTGTTCTGCACAAATATCACCATTTTGAGTGCGACGAGATCGCAGAAATCCTCGGGTGTTCCGCCACGGCCGCGGCCCAGCGCCTGATGCGCGTCTATCAGGTCCTGGCGGCGACCCAACTGTCGGCGGCTGCCGCCGGTTAAAGCGAGCGGCGAACTACCCCGCCAGCGACCAGACGGCCTTCCGCAAAACCGCGCGAGGAACGCCCTTCATCGATTCATACCACACCGTCAACAACTTTCCATTCGGTAACTCCACCGTGGAAGGGTACCCCAAATCTCCACCCGGCCCATCGTCGGAGATGGTGAGCGCTTCGGACCAGGTCTTTCCGTGGTCGTCACTAAAGCGCGCCTGGTTGCCGAATGGAGGCCGGCGGTAGCCGTAGGTCATTACCAGGCGTCCGCTCCGCAGCCGCAGAAGATGCGTTGGCAGCCCCCAAACGCCAATGGGATGAGGCGATGTCCAGCTCCTGCCGCCGTCACGCGATTCGCACTGGAGTGTCTCACCGGCGTTGGGCTTGTTGTGATTGCGGATCTGGACAAGAATCGTTCCGTTCGCGGCCTCAACCGCGTGCAGTTCGTGATACTCCACTACACTGTCGCCGGGCCGCGCGGGAATATCAGCCAGCCATCGCCAGCTCTGGCCGTCATCCGTCGATTCGGCGACGCCCACTTTCTGGTCCGGCTCCCAAAGCCGTTTGCCGGCATAGAGCAGTCGTCCGCCAGAGAGCGTCACTGGTCCATGCGGGCTGTCTAGCGGGACCCGGTAAGGCGCCGACCAGGTCATGCCCCCATCGGTCGAGCGAAGCATCCACGTGCCCAGCAGGGCCCGCCGTTGTTCCGCGCTGGCCCGGCGATTCACTGCCTCCCAGCGAGCCAGGCGCTCCGCTGGCCAGCCTTCCGCGCGCTGCAACACCGGCTCATAGGCCAGCGAAGTAAACGTGGTGACCACAATCGAGCCTTTCTGCGTCACACACAGGCCCGCATCGCGATCATCGATGGGCGTATCCATCAGGATCTCAGGCCAGCTCCAGTTCTTACCCTGGTCGGGCGAGCGGATCAACTCTACCCTTCCGAACGGACAGACGTGCGCCTCGCGTCCACCCGAATAAGTCACCAGCAGCTCTCCGTTGGGCCGCATCGCCAGAGTCGGCCAGCCGTGATAGAACTCGGGCTGCTGGCTGATGGTGGAGATCTGCTCTACCCGCGCCTGTGGCGCAGCCTTCGCCAAGCCCGCGGCTCCCACTGCCGCGCACGGCACGAAACTCCTTCTCGTCAACATCTCCTCCCTCCGCGCGCAACTCAACGCCGGAACGGAACCGCGCGCGTCAGCAAGCGGTCACAACGACGCTGCAAAACGGGGACTGGCATGAGTTTCGCCGCATTTGCGAAATTCGTTGCCTGTACCCGGTTTGCCCTGAACGCAGATATTCTGCGTGGAATCTGCGACGCACTAGAAATACGTTCGATATAAGTCGATAACGCGATACTCGTCATCCACCACTGGAATCACGCGCCACTTATCGAACGCCGTACAGGGATGCGAGATTCCACACCGAATCTTCTCTCCAATTGTTAGTCTTGTACCCCCCGAATAAGCCAGAAACGCATGCTGGTCGTTCAATGCGGTGATCTTAGCTTCCGGGATATCGATGGGCGTCGGCAGCGACAGGTCATACGCGCAGTCCCGCTTTCCAAAAGTCAGGATGGCCACCTGCGGGTCCGGCAGAGATTGCACATAGGACCACAGCTCCAGCGCGGGCTCAAAACGCGGCAATCCTTCCGCCGCCGGCGTGCCGGCGATCGCCTGTTGCCGCTGGGCATAGCTGCCATGGTCATGTGTCACATAACATCCGCTGCGTAGAATCGGCTGCCAGGCGGCCCGGTCCAACCGGGCGAAAGCGCGCGAGACGGGACCGAGATAAACACTTCCACCCGCGCTGAAGATCAGCCGCTCGTTCACCCCCTTTGCCAGTTCCTGCGCGCCGCTGACCATGGCCTCCAGAAAGGCCTCCGTCTGCTCGTCATTTGGCGAGCTTCCCTCGAACGCCTCCACGCCGCGAAAGTGGAGCTGCGACGGATACTCCGCAATCGCGCTGCAAACTGCCCGCGCCGCATCCAGCGTGCGGCTCCCCGTCCGCCAACCACTCTTGCCAAACTCGACCAGAACCTCGATCGGGCGTGGAACTCCGGCGCGTTCCAGCTCTGCCGCCAGATAGCGTACGCCCTCCACGCTATCGGCCAGGCAGAGAAGCTCCACCGCCGCGTCCTGTCTCATCGCGCATGCCAGCGAATCGATGTTGGCCCGCCCCACCAGTTGGTTGGCAATCAGCACGCGCCGAAATCCAAAATGCAGACAAACCAGCGCCTGCGACATGTTGGCCACAGTGATCGCCCACGCGCCGGCCGCCACCTGGCGCGCGTATATCTGCGGGCACATCGTCGTCTTTCCGTGAGGAGCGATCTCGAATTGATTGCGGCCCGCCCAATCCGCCATGGCCGCGATGTTGTGCGCGAGCGCCGATTCGCGCAGCACCAGAAGCGGAAACGGCAGATCGCCGCGAAGCACGTTCCAGCCCTTCTCGCGAATCGCGGAGGGCGCGACCTCCGGGCCATACGGCAATCCTTTTTCCGTACAGGGGATGGGGCCGTTCAGAATCTCAGAAATGTCCATAGAAGGTATCTTCAGCTTACTTCACCCACACCATCGCGAAAGATACCACAACCTGGACAGTTCTCTGTAGCGCCCGTTTCCACGGGCAGCATCGACTCTCAGTGGATGAACGTTACGAACCGGACGCGCGCGACGCCATCAACTCCCGGTTCACCGCCATGTAGCCTTCCTTGGCGACCATGACGCCCCGATTGCGATAGAACTGCGGGTCTTCCGGCGCCCACGTAGCCAGGCCATCCACGTAGCGGTTGAACATACAGAAAGCCGCAGCAATCAGCACCGTATCGTGGATCTCGGCATCCGTCGCGCCATGCTTCCGCGCCCGCTCGACGTCTTCCGGCTGGACCCGCTTTCCGCCTTGCTGCACCTTACCGGCAATTGCCAGCAGAGCCTTCAATTTGTCGGAAACCGGCGCGGACTCGAAGTCCCGTTTCACCTGCTGGACCAGAGATTCATCGCCTTCCAGGTGGGCGGCGGCAATCGCACCGTGCACGGTCTGGCAATAGAAGCAGTCGTTCTGCGACGAAACGTAGGTTGCAATCAGCTCGCGCTCACCCGGAGAAAGTGAGTGCGGCGCCCAAAGTAATACCTCTACCAGTTCGTTCAGCGGCTTAGCCGTCTCGGGACGAAATGCCATCGGGCCTCGGATACCGGGAAGCCCCTCCGGAAGTTGAATATGAGCCATGATTCCCCTCCTCGCGTGCAGCCAGAGAATATCATCGGCCCTTCGGCAACCTCAATAATGGAAAGTGACTACCTGCGAATGTGGGGCGGACTTTCCGTCTGCCGCGAGGCTCCATCCCCGCAAACTATTGATTATAAGGAATTTCCAGGATCTGCCATACCGGCGCGCAACTTCCACCCCGGGACCGGGTTCAGATACAGTAACGGTGTCGCTTGAGGTGTGCCTATGGCCCTAGGGAGAATCGTGTGCTTTGCCGTGCTGCTGGCAGCGGAATTGTGCGGCCGCGATGCACCGCTTCAACCGGTCACCGTTTGCGAAGTCGTTCAGGACCTGAGCAACTACACCGGCAAGACCATCGTAGTCGTCGGCCGGTTTTCCTTCCGCAAGACCGGCCGCTGGCTGAGTGAGGAAGTCTGCGAGCAAAAATCCTCCAAACCCGCTACCGAATCGCCTCTGCTGCTGCTTGCGTTTGAACCGAAATCGGCGCCCAAGCTCTCACCGGTTTTCGAAATTGACGGCATTTCCCTGAAGCAGAAAATGAAGCTCATCAAGCTCCGCACCACGCTGAAGGAGTTCCGCTTCGGCAGTTCGGATTACGACCGCTGGGCTTTGGTGTATGGCCGGGTGGAGCCGCGCCCCGCCGCCGGTGGCTCCGGTGGACAGCCCGCTGCACAGCTCTCCTACTATGGCGATGGCGTCATTCTCTTCCTGAACGACGAAGAGTAGCCGCAAGGCTTATCCATCAATCGGGCAGAACTCGAAGCGGTGTCTGCGGTTGCTCAACCGGCCGGCCCCACCGGTCGCCGATCTTGCGAGAAGCCTCGAAAATTGCCGATATCGGCAGCAGACCGCCGAGCCGTACCCGGCTGATTGCCGACATGCCTGCCGAAGCGAAGCAGCCGCACTCCGAGCACACAGGCCGCCCGCCGAACTGGCAAGGCGCGATCGCCGTTTCCAGGTCCGCGGAAATGCACATGGTGGTCCGCGCGAACGTACACTTATCGGGCGAATCGGGCGGTCGCAGATAAGCCTCCATCACTCGCGGAGGGACGTAGAGCTTGGGATATAGCGGTCGTAGCCGGGTGAGTTCCTGAATGGCCTGTACGCGTTCCTGAGGCTCCAGGCGCTCCTCCGAACGATCCCCATGCTGGGGCGTGAACAGGCTAAACCAGACATTGCGGGCTTCACGCCGCGCCGACCAGAACGCCACGAACTCCTCCAGATATCCGGGCCGCGCGAGCAACTGCCGGGTAATCGTGCAATGCACAATCACCAGGTGACCGGCGATATGTTTCAAGATCCGGTCGTAAGTCGCGGGAGCGCGTCTTCGATCATGCTCGGCCGGTAAGCCATCGATCGAAACCGCCAGGTGGAGGTTTGGCAATTTGGCCCAGGCTGACGGAATCGGCCGGACCGCGCTGGTCACCAGTTGCACCTCAATGCCCATGCGGTTGAGTTGCGGAAGAAGAACGTCCAACTCCCGATAGCGAACCAGGGGTTCTCCCCCCACAATCGAGACATGCAGCGGGCGATGCTTGTAAACCAGATCAAGCACGCCTTCCACCAGCGCGTCTCCCTTCAGATCGCGTAGTTGGCGCAGTGGCACACCGCCCGCCAGGTGTTCCGGCTCATACGCATAACATCCCGGGCATCGGAGCGGACATTCTCGTGTGATTTCGATCGAGAGAAAGGGCTTATAGCCGCGCAGGATGCGGAGCCACACCGGCAGAATATCCGCTTTTTTCATACTGTTTGGATGGAATGCATGGAGGATCCGTTTCGGCCAAATGCCTGCGAATCAATACTTCCCAATTTCCGCGCTTCCTGATCTGTGCGTTGCCTCACGGGACCGGCTTCTTCCAGAGCTTCTCGATCTCCTCCAGGCTCTTTCCCTTGGTCTCCGGAGTTGCCTTCCACACAATGAGGAAGGTCACCATGCACATACCACCATACACCCAAAACGCACCCGTCGCCGAGATCGCTTTCACCAGCGAAAGGAACGTCACGGTGAGTGCTACGCAAGCCACCCACAGGCTGATCGTCGCAATCGACATGGCGCGTCCGCGAATGCGGGTGGGAAAAATCTCGGCCAGCAGCACCCACACGCCCGGCCCCAGTCCGATCGCAAACGAAGCCACGCAGAACAGCATAATGCCCAGCACCAGCGTCGCCGGCGGCGGCTGGATCAGAAACGCTGCCCCAAGCGCAACCTGGCACAGCGCCATGCAGCCGGAAGAGAGCATCAGGAGCGGCCGTCTGCCCATTTTGTCGATCACGCCCAGTGCCACGATGGTCGCCAGGAAATTGACAAGCCCCACCACCACATTCGCACCGATGGCGGAACTGGCGCTATGGTGGCCCACCTGCTCGCGAAAAATGATGGATCCGTAAAACAACACGGTGTTGATTCCGGTGATCTGCTGCAAGATCGCGAGCGCAACCGCGATCCAGAGTGCGCGCCGCAGCCCCGGTTGCAGAAGTTCCGCCAGAGAGCCGCCTTCCTCGGCAATTGCCCCGCGGATCTGTTCCAGTTCGCGCAGAGCCATGCTGCGCCCGTTCACCTTGGTCAGTACCCCGAGCGCCGTCTCCCCCTGCCCGATTTCCGTTAGCCATCGAGGGCTCTCCGGAACTAAGAATAGCGCCGCAAAAAACAGAATCGAGGGGACCGCGGCAGTCGCAAACATCCATCGCCAACTCTGCGGACCGAGGAACGACAACAGCCAGTTCACCAGGTACGCCAGCAGGATTCCGGTCACAATCGCCATCTGGTTGAGGGAGACCAGGCGCCCGCGCGTGCGTGCCGGCGCGACTTCGGCGATATATAGCGGCGCGAGCACCGAGGCCATGCCGATCGCGATGCCACCCAGAAACCTGGCCGCGGTAAACTCCGCGAGGTCGCGCGGCAAGGCGGCGCCGATCGAGGAGACCGCGAACAGCGCCCCGGAAAGCATCAGGATCCGGCGCCGCCCGAAACGGTCGCTGAGCCAGCCCGCGATACTGGCGCCCAGAACGCATCCGATCAGCAGGCTGCTGGCCGCAATTTCGGTCTGCACCTCTGCCAGGTGAAACTCCTCCCGCAGAAAAATCAGCGCGCCGTTGATCACGGCAATGTCAAATCCGAACAGCAGTCCCGAAGTGGCGGCGACCACCGACACCAGGTACACGTATAGCGCGCTACCTTTGTCCGTCAGGGCATTCTCGACAGCCGGTTTCATGGTTTCCAGATTTCGCTCAATGCCGAAAAGCCGGTAGGCCGGACGATGTCAAATCGGACCAAGACCGGGTGCGGCTCTTGCAGCGGGAGCAGAACCTCGGCGGACTCCCCAGGTGCCAGCCGCGGCAGTTTTGCTTCCGCCTGTTCCAGCGGAATCTGGCCGGCTCCATACAGGACGGCACGCACGAAATATCCCTCCACCGGGTACGCCGGAACCCCGGAGCGGGCCTGCACCGTGACCGCATAGGACCCCGGGTGCCGCTTCACCTCGAGCGCTGCAATCGGGCTCGACTCCCGGCGCAGCACTTCAAACGACGGCTTGCGTCCGCCATAGAGATCGACGACTCCATGCACGCGCTGCTTCAGCACTCCTGAACCTTTATCGCCGACGTGCGTGCGGTAGTCGTTGTAGCAGAAGAAAATCAGCCCGGCGACTGCGGAATTTTCGCGAAAAATGCGGTCATGCTCGCGCAGGATCTCGATGCGGCGCTGGTCGCCCTCCTTCCGCTCCGCAGTACAGGCACAGTAACCGTACTCTGAGATCACGATCGGCTTGCCGGGAAACGCTCGCTGGATTTGCTCCAGGTTCCGCCGCATATCTTCCGGCGTCCCTCGATACCAGGTCTCGTAATACTCGTTCCACTCGATGAAATCCATCAGGCCCGCAACGTCCCGTTCTGGCGTCTTCTGGAGCGAATTGGACGCATAGGAACGCAGTCGCCCCGGGTCCAGCTTGCCCGCCTCCTCGGCCATACGCCTGGCGAACTGGTAGGCCGGCGGATTCTGGCCGTTGATCTCGTTGCACAGCCCCCACGAAAAGATGCAGGGATGATTGCGGTCCCGTTGGATCATCTCGCGGAGTTGCTCCAGCCCGTTTTCGAGAATCGCGTGAGACGGCTCGTCCCGCATACCCGCGAACGTCTGTCCTCCCCAGGTCGGAATCTCCGTCTGGATCAGAATTCCGTGGCGATCGCAGTAGTCCAGAACCCTTCGATCCTGCGGCCAGTGTACGCGCGTGAAAACGCAGTTCAGCTCTTTCAAATCGTCGTGGTCATGTTGCAGCCAGGACATGGGCTCGGCCATCCCGTATTCCGGATGGCTGCCGGCCATGCGTTCCACGCCCATCAGCCAGACGCGTTCGCCGTTCAGGTAGAAGCCCTCGCCACGAACCTCGATGCTCCGGATCCCAAACGTAGTCGAATAGCGATGGCCCTCGATCTCCACCTCCAGCCGGTAAAGATGCGGATGATCGAAGTGCCACAACTTGGGCTCTCGCAAACCCGCTGCCGGAGTTGCGACACGAAGCGTCTCTCGAGCCTTCAGGCTGGCGGAGGCCGGCGGCGGCTCCAGGACAGTCAACCCGCTTTCCTCTTCCACCACCCGGTAGTGGACTGCCCCCCGCCACGGTCCGGTTCCGCCATTGCGCAGGATCGCCGCGACCTCGATGCGAGCCGTGTGCGCCCCGAGGTCGGGCACCGCGTCCACTTCCACGCGCTCGATCCAGACTTTGGGAGTCACCAGGAGATGAACCGGCCGGTAAATGCCGCCATCATGGGTCCAGTCGCTCGATCGGCCGCGCGGCAGCATTGCTTCGTCAAATGCATTGTTGACTCGTACCGTAATCTCGTTCGGTTGATCGAAGCGGAGCAAAGCCGTGATGTCAAAGGAAAACGCCGTGTAGCCCTTGCCGATGTGCCGTCCCGCCTCGCGGCCGTTCACCCACACGACGGCGGAATGGAAAACCGCCTCAAACTCCACACGGACCGCTCCGCCGGCCCAATCCGGTCGCGCTTCAAATCGCCGCCGGTACCAGGCCACGCCCATATAAGCAGCGCTTTCGGGTGAGATTTGCCAGGTGTGCGGAACCAGGACGTCCGCCCACCCCTCTGCCGGTGGGCTTTCTCCTCCGGTGGGGTCCAGATGAAACTGCCACCGGCCGTCGAGCGAGACATCCTCACATCGGAAGGGATCGCTGGAAGGGCCGGCCGCTGTCGAAGGGGAAAGGCCGGCGAGCGAGCCGGCGGCCGCCAGATGCGAGGATCTGACGAGGAACGCTCTGCGGGAAGACATGATTCCCTACCCTCCCAATCCAGCAGATCGACACGCCCCTGTCAAATCGTGTCCGCTTCTGCAGCGCCTGCTTCAGCAGGCTGCGTTGGCATTCCTGCCGGCGCGCCTGCATTTCCTCACCCGGCGTTTACCGCCAGCAAGCCCTTCTCTTTCAAACCGGAAAGCGCCAGACCATAGCGCCCGCGAATGCCCGTTTTCTCGAAAATGTGCTTCAGGTGAATCTTGACCGTTCCAGGCCGGATGCCCAATCGTTGCGCGATATCCCGATTCTTCAAGCCTTGCTCTACCAGATCCACCACCTGCAGCTCCCGGGGCGTGAGGTTCGATCGCATGCCGTGTGCGGCACGCTCCGGCTCTTTCAAGAGCGCCTCTTCC